>NZ_WTKT01000020.1:0-82834 GCF_011378685.1 Pseudoalteromonas sp. C8 | reverse complement strand
TAGCCAATTGGCGGTTTTTTTGTGTCTTTAATTAGAAAGAAAAACTTACTTTAGTGTACAAGTAGCGGCCACGAGGGTTATGCACAGCTGATGCATAACCGTATAAATCGCCATCGCCATCACCAATTGCAAATGGTGGCTCTTCATCAAATAAGTTATTAACACCTAAAGATATTTTAGCTGACTCAGTAATACGGTACGACGTTTGTAAATCAACAAGCGTTTGCGAGTCAATCATACGTGAAGTATTGCTATCAAAGTCTAAATTGCCATCAAAGTCGATATCAGGCGTATCTTCAAATTCACCTACATAACTGATATTTACATTGGTGTTAAACTCACCAATTTCCCAGTTGGTTGAGAAAATAAAGCGATGCTCTGGGTAGCCATATTCACCCGTGTAATCACGACCATCTTTTTCAAACTTATCCTGATATGCCCACTCTAAATTAAATTTAAGTAAACCTAAGTCATCAAGAGAGTGGTTATAGTTTGCTGAAACATCAACACCAGATACTTCCTGCGATGATAAGTTTTTAAATGTGCTGTGTATTTTTTGTATTGTGCCTAAGCTTGCACCGCCTGTAGGAGCTAAACGAACACATACGGTACTATTTTGGTTACCACATTCTGCAGCATAAATAGGACCAAATTCTTCTTCATCGATTTTATTATCTTGAGTAATGCTCCATACATCAACACTTAAACCAAACTCAGCTGTTGGTGCCCAGATAACGCCCACGTTCCATGATTCTGACTCTTCTGCTTGTAAATCAGGGTTACCAGAGAACTCAATGTTGTAATCAAGTGCTTGGCAATCTAATCCTGTTTGTTCACAGCGCTGTGTATCAACAAAAAATTGGCTTTTTTGTGATGGACCTAAGCCTATTTGCGCTAACGAAGGCGCTCTAAAGCCTTGCGCCCAAGAACCACGAACCGTTACTTCATCAGTCGGTGCCCAGCGCAGAGCTATTTTTGGATTTGTTGTTGTACCAAAGTCGCTATAATCATCGTAACGACCGGCTAATTGTAGTTCGAGGTTTTCAGCAAGTGGGATTGAGAACTCAACATATGCAGCGTATTGTTCACGATCAGCAGAAGCTGATACTGATTCAGTACCAAATATTAAGCCACGTTGAAATTGATCATCAGGGATATCATTTACATCTTCTTCACGGTACTCAATACCGGCGGCCATCATTACAGCTTCGCCACCAAAACTAAACGCTTCACCTGTAATGTTAGCGTCAAAAGAGGTCATATGAGACTCACCGCGACGCACTAAGCTAGTTGTGATTCTGTCAATTACAGCTGGGTCGTTATATGTGCCACCGAATGGATTATAGTTACCGGCATCAATTTCTTGTTGTAAGAAATCGGTGCGTACCCAGCCTTGTGTACGATCGCCTGTTTGTAGTGATTTACTGCGACCTTTTTGTACCGCTGTCTCCCAGCTCCAATCGTTTATTTCGCCTTTTAACCCTGCAACAAAGCGTAAGGTGTCTGACTCAATGTCCCATTGGCGAGCGCCTGCATCTACTGTACGGTAACGACCAATTTGAATGTCTTCACCAAATGGATTGTTTGGGTGATTAGCGGGTACCGTAAGGCCTGCATCTTCATCAAGTGGTGTTGGTGCACCTGCAGCGACAGAGCTGTTATGCTGAACAGCCATTTCTAAAAAGCCAGTAATGCCGTTATCAAAGCGGTATTCAAATTGTGAAATAGCGCCTACACGCTCAGATGCTGGGGCAACATATCCATATGGGCCGTAATCAAATAAACAGCTACCACTTGAAGTTGCATTTTCAGCAGGACAGGCAGGGTCGATTGTTTTAACGCCATCCACATAAAAGTAGCCTGGGAAACCACGAGATGAACGGAAATCTTCACCACCATAAGGTGCTTGGTTTGCAGTGCCAAGGCTGCCCATTTCATCAGAAGAATGAGATGTGTTTTTAAAGTAATCGATAATAACAGATGCACTACTTTTTTCGCTTGTTGTACCCCAAACTAGGCTTGCTGTTGTTTCTTCATAATTTGGACCATCCGTACCGCCATAGCCTAGGTTAATCTCAACACCATCAATATCTTTCTTTAAGATAACGTTAACTACACCCGCTACTGCATCTGAGCCATAGATAGCTGAAGCGCCATCTTTTAGTATGTCGATACGCTCAATAGCAGAAACAGGAATACTGTTAATATCTACAAATGAGTTGGTGATACCTTCAGCAAAGGCACTAATTGATACACGGCGACCATTAATTAATACCAGTGTTGCATCGGCTCCTAAGCCACGTAAGCTTACTGCAGCTGAACCGTTAGCGGTTGAATCTTGGTTGTTACCACGAGTAGAGAAAGTACCGCTACCTGCTACAGGCATTCTTTCTAGAAGTTGCTGTAAATTATCGTAACCCATGTTTTCGATTTCAGCTCTACCGATTGACTGTACCGGAGAAGGCCCTTCAATATCAGTTCGCTTAATACGAGAACCAGTAACCTGAATTCGCTCTACTTTTTTAGCTTCTTCTGCTGCGTAGGCTGTTGTTGTAAAACCTGCTGATAATGCGAGTGTTGCGCCCACAATAATGCTTGGTGTAAATGCAGTTGATTGCTTCATCCTTAAGTCCTTGTTGATATATTATAAAATTATTTGCTTAACAAGCGCGGGTATTAATATAATGTAACTTAAGTGTTAGCAATTAGCTTAATTTGTGATTTAAGTATTAGTTTCAATGCTTTTTTGTGGGTTTTATGACCTTATTTATACTTTGTTTTCTAGGTGAAACTAAGCGTGAATAGGACATAGAGTTAATAATTGTTATATAGCTAGATGAAGCCATGTGTGGAATAGCTAGTGATAGAAATAATTTGTAATAATTTATTTCTATAAATTAAAACTTATGTTTGTTTTTCTGCTTTTAATTTATTCAATTATGTAATACCAATTCGCAGTAATACTTAATCAATTTGAGGGGTTAAAGTTGATGCTAAAGGCATTGAAATTTTCTGATTTACGACTGCTAGATACAGGAGGTGGGGTAATGCAGGAGCAATTGCTGATAATGGCTAAGTAATACCAACCTGCATAAATCTTTGATCAATTTAACGAATTAAATTGCACTATAACGTCGTTAAAAATTTTTTATTTAGAACAACTAGATATAAAAATTTTTGCCTAGTTCTAGCGTAATTTTCTTAACGTTAAATAGACCCCATATATAAGCAGATTGGTATAACAAGTTTTGTCTTGTTATCGACACGATTTTCTTATCTCAAAACAGATTACTTAATTAAGCGAGCTGGTATTATTTGAGTTTTTAATTATGCTTTATGCTTCATTAAGCGTTCTTTTTCACGCGACCAGTCTTTATCTTTACCGTCTTCGCGTTTGTCGTGTAGCTTTTTACCTTTTGCTAGATGAAACTCAAGTTTTACCCAGCAGTTTTTCCAGTACATCGCTGTAGCTATTAAAGAATAGCCATCGCGCTCTGTAGCACCGAATAAACGGTCAAGTTCGCGTCTGCTTAATAGCAATTTACGATAACGTAGCGGGTCGCAAATTACATGGGTCGAGGCACTAATAAGTGGCTGAATCTGACTGCCAAGTAGAAATGCTTCGCCATTTTTAAGATGAATATAAGTTTCTGTGATATTTACTTTACCAGCTCGGATACTTTTAACTTCCCAGCCTTGTAGTTCAACACCCGCTTCAAACTTATCGTGTAAAAAATACTCATGTCGCGCTTTTTTGTTTAGCGCGATGGTATTACTTGTCGATTTTGATGAATTTTTCTTAGCCATAGTGCCCTATAATATACGTAATGTGAGATGTTTTACATCGATTTTTTTAATAATGCTTTTAAAAATTTAGCTTTAATTTAAGCAGCATGAAAATTTGGGGAAACGCGCAAAGCTTGCTAAAATTCGCCCACACAGTTGGGAGTGAGTATGCCACAAATAGAAAAAAGTGCGCTGGTTATGTACAGCACTAAAGAGATGTTTGATCTAGTTAATGATGTAGAAGCTTATTCACAGTTTTTACCAAATTGCTCAGACTCAAAAATTGTTTCACAGCACGATAATAACATGACCGCGAGTTTAGAAATATCTAAGGCGGGTATAAAAAAGTGGTTTACCACCGAAAACACCTTTGTTGATGAACAAACCGTGTTACTGCGCCTTGTTGATGGTCCGTTTAAGACGTTAAAAGGGCGCTGGCATTTTCAAGAGCTTGACGCTAAAGCATGTAAGGTTCATTTGCACCTAGAGTTTGAATTTTCAAGTAAGTTAATAGAGCTTGCCTTTGGAAAGATTTTTAACGATGTAGCAAAAAATATGGTGAGTGCATTTACTCAACGTGCAAAACAGGTTTATGGAGCGCGAGTATGATTAATGTTGAAGTGGTCTTTGCATTACCGACCACGGCCACGTGTTTATCAATTGAAGTGCCACAAGGGACTACAGTCGAGCAAGCTGTTATTCAGTCAGGTATTATAGAAAAGTGCCCAGAAATAGATGCCACATCGCTAACGTTAGGTGTGTGGAATCGAACTGTAAAAGCTAACTATGAATTAAAAGACGGTGACCGTATAGAAATATACCGTCCATTAATTGCAGATCCTAAAGATGCCCGCAGAAAACGTGCAGAAAAAGCAAAAGAAGAGGGGCGTGCAAATAAAATAACGGGTGGTCGCCCACTCGAAAAGTAATACCAATCGGCATAAACTTCGAACAATTTAACAGATTAAATCACACGCTAACGTCGTTTAAAATGGTAAAAGCTTTTTAAGTAAACCAATAAAAAAGGTGAGCCATGCTCACCTTTTTTACTACCTGAGACGTTTATTGCTCTAGCGGTGTAGTAAAGTTTTCAGGTTGGTCATAATCACCTGAGATTGAAACTAACTTTTCATTTTCAAAGTTAATTACTAACTCTTTATTTTGTTCGTTTTTACGGCCTTTATTAAAGCTGTAAATATAGCGCCAAGTATTGTTATCAAAGGCGTCCTCGGCAATAGGTCTACCTAATACATAAACAACTTGCTCTCGGGTCATATTTACACGAAGTTTTTCAACATCCGATTGCTCTAAAAAGTTGCCTTGTGGGATGTTAATTCGGTATACCCAGCTAGAGCAACCTGCTGCTGAGCTAAGTGTTAAAGCGACGATAAGCCAAAGAGAAAAAGTTTTTAACGACTGCATTGTTAGTTGTGATCCTTATTTTTTATAATCTGCATGATACCGATTAGTCACTGAAGGTAAAACCCTTTTAAGCAATTGTTTTATGTTAAGGGCGTTAAGGTAATGTTTTGACCACTGATAATGGAAAAAGTTTACAGCATATTGAAACGAATATTTTAAAAACTGAGTCTACTTGGTTTTTATATATAGTTGAAACACGATTTGGTCATTGGTACACAGGGATCACGACTAATGTTGAAAAACGCTTTGCAACTCATCAAGCTGGTAAAGGGGCTAAAAACCTTAGAGGAAAAGGGCCTCTTTTACTTATCCATCAACAACAAGTAGGTAATAAAAGTGAAGCAAGTAAGCTTGAGTATCAATTAAAAAAGCTCCCTAGAGCTAAAAAGGAAGCGTACGTTTCAGCGTTTAATAGCGGCGATAGTGAAAACACTTAGCTTGTTCAAATTAAGTATATTAGTTGTGAGCAAAAACTATCTTCGAATATAGTTTTTGCTCATAGCTGGCGTGTAATATTAGAGTCGCTTAGCGATGCTTTTCAAAGGTAGCTACAAGCGCATCAAGTGTTTGTGCACTGTTGGCTAAGTCGCGAATCGCTTGCTCTGTATTGATTTGTTCGCTCATTGCTTTATCGCTAATTTCGCTAATTTGCTCAATATTACGACTTACATCGGCAACCACATTACTTTGCTGCTCAGTTGCAGTCGCTATAAGCGTAGCCATATCGTTTATTTGATTTGCTGTTTCGGTTATCGTATCAAGTAATTCAACAGAGCTTTGCATTGCACCAACGCTTTGCTGAGCTTTATCTTTCGATTGGCTAATATCATTAACTACATCATCAGATATTTTTGTAAGCTCTTCAATCATAGATTGAATTTCGGTGGTTGATTGCGATGTACGGTTTGCCAGTGCACGTACTTCATCAGCAACAACAGCAAAGCCGCGTCCGTGTTCACCTGCGCGTGCAGATTCAATTGCAGCATTTAAAGCGAGTAGATTAGTTTGATCCGATATGCCTCTAATTGAGTCAACAATACTTGCAATATCAACCGTTTTTTTAGAAAGCAAAGTAACTTGCTCTGTTATGCCATCAATATCGCTGGCAAGGGCTGATATAGTTGCTTGGCTTTGGAGTACTTGTTTGTGACTTTGAATGGTGTTTTCGCGGCTGTTATCGGTTAACTTAGCTGTATTTGCTGCGCTTTGCGCTATTTCTTGTACTGTAGCGCCCATTTCGTTGATTGCTGCTGCGACAGATATTGTTTGCTCTTTTTGGTTGTCTATTGCTTGGGAGTTCCGTTTTGCTTGTTCAAATACATGATCAGAGCTTTTCCTAATATCGTGACTTTCGCTGGCAACTTGAGTAATCGCTGTTTCTATTTTATTTATAAACTGGTTAAAGCCGTTACTTAGATTGTTAAGCTCTGGTTGGCTCGATTCTGGTAAGCGGTACGCTAAATTTGCATCGCCTGAGCCTAGGCGTGAAAATAACTCAGCCATTTTAGAAAGTGGAGATGAAAGTGAGCGAGCAAGCAAATAACTGATTAAACTCGCAACCAATGCTGTAATTACCGTAAAAGTAAATATTTGCCATTGCAGGGTGTTTACGCTTGCGAAAACTTCACTTTTTGGCACTTGGGCTACAACATATAAATCGGTGTTTTTAATAGGCATAGCAGCTACAAGTGTCGGTTCGCCATTTAAATTAATTTCTTCTAGTGCAAAGCCATTACTATTAAATAGTTGGCTGTGAATATTTGCAGTATATAAATCATCAATGTTTGCTTTAGCTACTTTACTTGCATCTTTATGAAGCTGAATCAATCCACTTTTATCTGCAATGAATACAAAGCCTGTTTGCTCAATTTTAAATTGCTGTAATAGCTTTTGCATATCAGTGATGCTTTTTGCAAGACCTGCTAAACCAGTCCCATTAGCCTGCTGATGATTTACAAACATTTTCACATCATTGGCTGACTCTTGATAAATACTGATAGAGTAAGGTTGTTTTGATTGCTTAAAAGCAAAGAACCAGCCATCGGCTGCATCGTTTTTTAACACACGCAAAAACCCATTCTGGTTCCAGTACTGTGCAGTGTCTCTATTTGCCCAAGATGCTGTGGCTAAATCGTATTGCTGGGCAACGCGATTTAATTCTTTTAATAGTAATGTATCGTCTTGGTTGTTTGATTGAGCCCATTGTAAAATAAATTCGTTTGATGATAGTTGCTGAGCAGCACCGAGTAACTCGTTGATTTCACCGCCTATGTGATTGCTGATTGTTTGCAGTTTACTAGGGAGCTCTGACTCAATCATACGTCGCTCAATAATATCCTCTGAGCTGTGTAGGGAAGTCAAACCAATCAGTGCGGCTACGCATATAGCAATAACACTGCCTAAAGCTGTGATTTTTTGAGTTATCGAAAGATTTTGTATCGTCATGATATTAATTAATTTTACAACTAAATAGAAAAACATATTAGCACATTATTTATTTGGAACTAAATATTGGCTAAGCAGAATAGGCAAAGATACACCAGATTGATTAAAGTTTTATTAACAGGCATAAAAAAGCCCACATGCAAAAAGCATACGGGCTTGGTTTCTAACAAGCGAAACATTTATTGTTTAGGGTTAAACAATCTTTTTCATTGCTGACATGTAGCCACGTAATTTAGCACCAACTTTCTCAACTGGGTGTTCGCGCAATGCAGCGTTAATTTGAATTAATGTTTGGTTATCAACTTGGTTACTGTGCTCGCCAAGACCTTTACCGATAATGTCTGTATCAACGTTTTTCATAAAATCAGCAAGTAATGGTAAACATGCATGGTTATATAAATAACAGCCGTATTCTGCAGTATCAGAGATAGTACGGTTCATTTCAAAAAGCTTTTTACGCGCAATAGTATTGGCGATTAATGGCGTTTCGTGTAATGACTCGTAGTAAGCTGACTCTTCGATAATGCCTGCTGCTGTCATGGTTTCAAATGCAAGTTCAACACCTGCCTTAACCATTGCTACCATTAAAATACCGTTATCAAAAAATTCTTGTTCAGAGATTTCTACATCGCCAGCAGGGGTCTTTTCAAAGTTAGTTTCTGCTGTTTCTGCGCGCCATTTAAGTAAGTTTACGTCATCGTTATTCCAGTCTTCCATCATAGTGCGTGAGAAAGTGCCGTCGATGATGTCATCTTGATGCTTATTATAAAGCGGGCGCATAATTAGTTTTAGCTCTTCACTTAGTTCAAACGCTTTTACTTTTGCTGGGTTTGAAAGGCGGTCAAGCATGTTAGTAACGCCGCCGTACTTAAGTGCTTCGGTAATTACTTCCCAGCCGTATTGAATTAGTTTTGATGCATAACCCGCATCAACGCCTTTTTCTATCATTTTATCAAAACATAAAATAGAGCCAGTTTGTAACATGCCACATAAAATGGTTTGCTCGCCCATTAGGTCAGACTTAACCTCAGCAATAAATGATGATTTAAGTACACCTGCGCGATGTCCGCCAGTACCCGCTGCATACGCTTTAGCTTGTGCTAAACCAAGACCTTGAGGGTCATTTTCTGGGTGAACTGCGATCAGAGTTGGTACACCAAAACCGCGTTTGTATTCTTCACGTACTTCAGAACCAGGACACTTAGGCGCAACCATGATTACAGTAATGTCTTCACGTACTTGCATGCCTTCTTCAACAATATTAAAGCCATGAGAGTAAGCAAGGGTAGAGTCTTTTTTCATAAGTGGCATAATTGCACTTACTACAGCGGTATGTTGTTTATCTGGCGTTAAGTTAAGTACTACGTCAGCGGTAGGAATTAATTCTTCATAAGTACCAACAGTAAAACCGTTTTCAGATGCATTTAAAAATGATTGGCGACGCTCAGAAATAGCTGAAGCACGTAATGTGTAAGAAACATCTAAACCAGAGTCACGTAAGTTTAAGCCTTGGTTTAAACCTTGTGCGCCACAGCCTACAATAACTAGTTTTTTACCTTTAAGTGCGTCAACGCCATCGGCAAATTCGCCTGCGTCCATAAATTCACATTGCGCTAATTGCGCTAATTGCTCGCGTAAAGGTAAGGTATTGAAATAATTCGCCATTGTTAGTGTCCTATAAAGTCATGTTTGTTAGATGCGCAAGGTTTGTTGCGCTTACAAACACCATATGTAAAATCGTTGCTTGCGTAAAATGATATATTTGAATTAAAGTGTTTCATAATATGAAATACTGGGTTTGGCATGGATCATAAACATTTAAACTACTTTTTAGCACTGGCTAAAACACTTCATTTTGGACGCGCAAGCGAGCTTTGTCATATAAGCGCACCCACTTTGAGCCGCAATATAAAACACTTAGAAGAAGAGGTAGGTGTTGCATTATTTGTACGCGATAACCGCAGTGTTAAATTAACGCGTGAGGGTGAGTCGTTTATTGATTACGCCACAGCAACGCTTGCTAATTGGCAGCGTTTTAAAACGAATGTGAAAGACCCACAACAACATATTTACGGCAAAGTAAGTATCTATTGCTCGGTTACTGCATCTTATAGTTTTTTACATCAAATATTAGAGCAACTTCGTGCGCAGCATCAGTATATAGAAATAACATTAAATACAGGCGACCCTGCACTTGCTATAAACCGTGTGTTAGATGGGCATGAATTAATGGCTATTGCAGCTAAGCCAAATAAGTTACCGGCGCAAATTGCTTTTGTAGATATAGGGCATTCTCCACTTTTATTAATTGGACCAAAAATTCAATGCCCGATCACACAAAAACTAACGCAGAATGGTGATGACATTAATTGGTCTGATTTAGAATTTATTGTGCCAGAACAAGGTTTTTCTCGCCAAAGGTTAGAACACTGGTGGCGCAAAAATAATATTCACGGGAAAATTTACGCACAAGTTGCTGGGCACGAAGCAATGGTATCCATGGTGAGCTTAGGATTAGGTGTCGCAATGGTCCCTAAAATAGTGCTAGATAACAGCCCGCTGCAAGATAAAGTACAAATACTAACACCAAAAATGCAAGCGCCTGATGGGTTTGATATTGGTTTGGCAGTATTAAGGAAAGAGTTAAATGACCCTGCAATCAGTGCTTTGTGGAATATTGCGCAAACTTTAGATGCAAAAGCGATTTAATGCGCGCAGAGAATAAGCAAGTTAGTTAAATAGTATGAATATAGGTTGCGTATAAGTTTACTATTACTTAACATTGAGCGCTAATAACAAAAACAATGACGCTTGAGAGTTTATTTATGAACCACGCCGTATCACTTGCTCATTCTGCTCAATGCCTAAAAAAGGCGATTCCTTTGATGGTAAAATACCGAATGCCGGTTACACCCATCAACTATGCAATTTGGTACTGTTATATTCAAGGAAACAAACCTTCATTAAATGCTGAGTTAGACCATGTTATTGCTCTGCAACAAACATGTTCACAAGACAAAGCAAAAGAAATTTTTGATAAACATTTAACGCAAGACGATCTCGTTTTTTTTCAAGAAGTGACTGAAAAATTTCATACAACTATGGAGCAAGTTCAGCAAGATATAAGCACAACGCTTGATCACTCTAAAAGCTTTACGACGAGTTTAGTCGACTCACAAAATGAATTAAATATGCTTGTTGATGTAAACTCTTATAATGAGATACTAGGTTGTGTTGAGCGTTTAACTGACGATTCTATTGCAATGCAAGATTATGCTCGGGAGTTTCAGACTAAATTAGCCGTTGCCTACAATGAAATAAAAGATTTAAAAGAAGCACTCAATATTTCAAAGGAAGCAGCCGATACCGACACGCTTACGGGTTTTTATAATCGAGGTAAGTTTGATTCTGATATTGTAAACTTTTGCCTCGAATACTCAGAGCAAGCGCAAGAAGACTCTCTTGCCGTACTCATTATGTTTGATATTGATCATTTTAAGCGCTTTAACGATGATTTTGGCCATCAAAAGGGTGATGAAGTGCTTAGGCTAGTTGCTAAAAAAGTGAGAGAAAATACAACTGAAGCTGCAAATGTGTATAGATATGGTGGCGAGGAGTTTTGCATAACAGCCTACTTTGACACTATTAACGATATAATAGCATTTGCAGATTGTATTCGTTTAGCAATAGCAAAATTGGCGATTCGTAAAAAGCATGATGTAACTGCAAAACGTGCTATTTCAGCAAGTTTTGGCTTAGCAATTTTACGGCCATTTACAAATAGTTCTGTTTTAGTTGAGCGTGCAGATAGAGCCTTATACATTGCCAAAACACATGGACGAAATCGTATAGAAATAGCCCCTGATATTTAATAAGTGCCAGAGGTTTCTGATTTATTTGGGTTAAAGCCGCTCAATTTAGGGCGATTTAATCCAACTTCAGTTTTGGTAAACAAGCAGGTAAAACCCAATAGAGCTGTAGCGAGTTAGCTCTTAGTAATTTTTTATTTGAATAATTGCATTTGCTACGTAGTGCCTCATTTTCAAAGTATCTTAAAGTACTATTAGTCAAAAATTACACAAGCAACTCAAAATATAGTCCTTAGACACAACTACCTTGAAAGATAAATAGTCCGAAAAGCATAAAGTTAACATTTTTGTATACAAATTGTGAATAATTGTAACCAGCTAGAGCTAGTTTAAAAAGACCTTGCTAGTATGGGGAACTCACTTATTTTGATACTTTGATTTACGCTGATGCGGTATGCCTTCTCATTATTAACAGCTCTATGTTTTAGCACTTTGTTTGTTTGCCTTTCGGTGCAAGCAACACAGGCAAGCAAGCATGCTGACGATTATACAGAGCAAGATATAACAACCGATCGTCTGCATTTGAGTTTAAGCGTGGGGGCTGGAGTTATAACCAACCCTTTGCATGGTGGAGATAATATTCCGCTCGTGCTTATTCCTCAAGTTGCGTTTTATGCAGAGCAATGGTTTTTTGATAATGGCCGTCTTGGTTATTCATTTTTGCAAACCCCTAAACATCACTTTAATCTAGTTGGTGAACTCAACTCTGAGTCTCGCTTTTTTATAGACTGGCACCCTAAAAATGTATTTACACTACAAAGTAGTGCCCTCAACAATCAGTTCGTAATGCAAGATGAAGCCTCGTCATCTCGCTATGTTGATATTGATAATTTACATAAACGGCAAATTGCACTTGATGCGGGTATTGCATATCACTATGTAAATGAAGACCATGTTTTTTCGGTTCAGGCTCTGCATGATATAACCGATGTTTATCGAGGTGTACGCGCAGCATTACAGTGGCAGTATCATACTGTGATAGGAAAGCTCAAAATAAAGCCAACACTTGGAATAAACTATAAATCTGCGGAACTAAATAGCTATTTTTATGGACTTAATGAGGGTGAAACTCAATTTGGCAAAATAGACGTTGGTAGTAGTTGGCAACCTTATGCTAAAATCGACGCCAGTTGGCCTCTGAGTAAGGCTGACTCTCTTCGTTTTCATGTAGCATATTACGACTATTCGGCTATGGATGGCAGTCCGCTCTTCGAACGTACTTATTCAATGACTGCATTTATAGGATTCGATCGTACTTTTTAATATGAAGTATTCAATATTAGTTGTCTTTATTACCGCTTTTTTTAGTGGTTTTAGTGTGGCACAACCCCCTTTTTTTAGTGTTTCTCCAAAAGTCTGCGTTGTCTCTGAACAGCAGGGTTTTTGCGATCTTGATTTACAATTTAAATGGCAATTAAACGCCTACAGTGATGTCTGTTTGTATCAGCAAGAGCAACGGCTTCAATGCTGGGAGCAACAACTTTCTGGGCAATTTAATTATAAAGCGCGTGTTCAGGTGGAGACCATATACTCCTTAATCAATCCTCATACGGGTGTGTTAATAGCAAAAACACAGGTTGAAGTACAAAGCGCCCATGCTAAAAAAAATAGGCGTAGGCTTCGCTCTCCGTGGAGCTTTTTTTAATTTAGGAGCAACTAATGCCAAAAATTTTACTTGTTGAAGATGATCTCGGTTTACAACAACTAACAAAAGATTACCTTGAACATAATGGCCTTGAAGTCGAAGTATTAGACCGTGGTGACGAAGTATTTAATTACCTAGAAAACAATACACCCGATTTAATGATTTTAGACGTTATGCTGCCAGGTAAAGATGGCTTTAGCGTTTGCCGCCAAGTAAGAGATAAATTTACTCTACCAATTTTAATGTTGACTGCTAAAGGTGAAGACTTTGACCAAGTACTTGGCTTAGAGCTTGGCGCTGATGATTATGTAATAAAACCAGCAGAGCCACGTGTATTACTAGCGCGAATTAATGCATTACTACGTCGTGGACAACCCATGGTAAAATCAAGCGAAGAGCTCCAGTTTGGTGATTTAGTTATTGATAAAACAAGTCGTATTGTAAAACTAAGTGATTCGGAGATTGTATTAACTTCGCACGAGTTTGAGTTATTATGGCTATTAGCGTCAAATGCGGGTGAAGTACTAAGTCGAGAACATGTGCACCAACATATGATTGGTCGCCAATACGATGGACTTGATAGAACTGTGGACGTACGCGTATCACGAATTCGTAAAAAATTAGGCGACAACAGCGATAAGCCGTATCGTATAAAAACTGTATGGGGACAAGGCTACTTATTTGTTTCTGATGCATGGGATCTTTAGAAATATTTAAGGTTAGTCGGCTTTAATGGGAAAACTGTTTACCAGCTTATATTTATATATCATCGTTTCTTTGTTTGTAGTAAGCGGTGTTATAGAGCAATTGTGGCCTTACGAAGAGTCGCAACAACAGGTCTTCTTAGATGATGAGTTTGGGCAATCACTCTGGTTGCTCTCACAAACTCCAAATGGTCTTAAAAAATTAAAGCACAACTTTGAAAGTAAAGTGATTGAACGACGTGATTTAATACTCCCTCAAAAACAACAATCGCAGCTCAACCAAAACCACTACTTATACTTATACGATAAGCAACAACGCATTGTTTGGTATGTAGATCTCGGTAATGATTCATTACTTCAAGTAGGACCGGTAGGTGTATTAACGCAGGAATCATCTTCTGTTTGGCCGTATTTATTACTACTTATTATTGTAGGTATACCTGTTGGGCTGTGGAGCTTTTTACTATGGCGCGACTTTGCAAAGCTACGTAAAGCGTGTGAAGCGGTAGAGGGTTTGCAAGACTTTCAACTAAATGACTCTTCTAAGTCTTTCTTTTTACCTATTACTGATACATTAAAGGTAATGCAGCAACGTATTGAGTTTTTACTTAGTGCGCAGCAAGAACTTACCTCATCGGTGTCGCATGAGTTTAGAACACCACTAGCACGTTTAAAGTTTGCAATTGTAATGCTGCAAGAACAAATGCTTGACGAAAAAGGTGAGAAATACTTAATAAACATGCAAACAGACATTAGCGAGCTTGAGTCACTAGTTTCTGAAATGCTCGAATACGCGCGATTAGACTCTCAACAACCTAGTTTACAGCCAATAAACTGTGACTTAGCTGGGCTGGTAAAAACAACTGTTGAAAAGCTAAACTTTGAAGCCCGAACAACGCTCTCCGTAAACCTCCCTGAGCATTTAAATTATTACTGTGATAGTCACTTTATGGCGCGAGTATTTCAAAATTTAATTGGCAATGCGCTCAAATATACCCATAAACAAGTCAAAATTACATTGCTACAAGAGACAAAATACATCGTATTGATTGTTGAAGATGATGGGGAGGGGATAGCTCCCGCTGAGCGAGAAAATGTATTTAAACCTTTTACTCGACTAGATAAAAGTAGAGGCAAGGATACCGGTGGTTTTGGTTTAGGACTCGCTATAGTTGCTAAAATTGTGTCGTGGCACCAAGGAGAGTGTAAAGCAGAAAACTCAAGCTTAGGTGGTGCTAAATTTATTGTATATTTACCCCTCAAATTTAAGACATAAAAAAAGCGCCTAAAGGCGCTTTTTTTGCGGTTAAAAACCAAAATCAACAAGTAGCAATATAATAGACCGCAGGTGCTTAAAAAAGTTCTCAACTATTTTTATTTTTTTCAAGTAATGGCATTAACATTTGCTCAAGGCCATTTAGTTTTACCTCATACATCATCGCAAGTTGACTACCTAGTTTTGAGTCAGGAAACCCTTGCTGATTAAACCAGACTAAATAAGGCTCTGGGAGTAACAACAATGGCCGTCCTGCATATTTTCCAAACGGCATTGTAGTATTTATCGCTATTTTTAGTTGTTTTGGATCCATAAAAACTACTTATGTATTTAAAGTATGCGTAAGTGTAAGGGATTTTAGAGATATAAAATAGGCTGTGACGGGCAAGAAACAGCCTATTTTGCGAGGGAGTAGGCCCTCTGATTTAATAATTTTATGTTGATTGATATAAACCTAGTTGAACTTTAATTAGCTGGGATCTAATTAAGTTATTATTAGAACATGGGTTCTTATTTAACCAACAGAGTTAGTCTACCTGTTTTTCATTGTTGTGGTGAATTGGCTTGTAAAGGAATGTAAATAGAATTGCTTTTTATTTAAAAACTAATAACAAAGCCTTAACTGATTAAGGCCTTGTTATTTATAGACGTTATAAAAAGTAATTATTCGTTAAATAGCTCTTGTTTAACGTGCTCTGCAAAACCACTACCGGCTTCTAGGTAAAAGTTATAAGTAGAATGAACACCCATTTCTTCTAGTTCTTTTTGTTGATCAGGGTAGTTTGCAATAGCTGTTACTTGGCCTTTATAACCAGAGGCTTGTAGTTGCTCTAAGGCAAAAATATTTTGCATGTGTTTTGGCATCGCAAGCATAACCATTTCTACTTGCGAGTGATTTACTCGTTGCCAAAAGTCAGGGTCGGTTGCATCAGCAATTAAGACGTTGCGGCCTCTGTTAACGTGCTTATCTACCACCTCAGGTTTTATATCTATACCTGCAACAACATTTGGGTGAGTCGCGTTGATAGTCTCATAAGCACCAGTACCAATCCGTCCCATACCAAAAATGACTATTCTAGTATCGTTAAGGTTAACAGGTAGCTCTTCAGCTAAACGAGTTTTGCTTTCGAACTTTAATAACCAGTGCTCAATTTTGACGTACAACTCGTTTGAACGTTTATTTAATGGGGAGGCAATTATAAAGGTAATAGAAACAGCAATTGCCATTACAGCTAGCCATTCAGAGGTGATCATGCCTGTAGTTGCAGCCACTGCACATACAATTAAACCAAACTCACTGTAGTTAGATAAGCTAAAAGCAGTAAGTAATGATGTACGCGCGCGTAGTTTAAATATATTAGTGAACACATAATAAAGCGCTATTTTAACGGGTAATACTAAAATAAGTATAATAGCAACAATCAAGGAGTTAGTGGTTAGCTCTGCGCTCAAACCAATACTTAAGAAGAAGCCAACTAGCAATATGTCCTTTAAATTAAGCAGGGATTTTGATAGCTCGCCTGCCTTTTTGTGAGGGGCAAACATCATTCCTATTATTAATGCACCTAAATCGCCTTTTAGGCCTGCAAATTCAAATGCATGATAACCAGCAACTAGAGCAAAGAAAAAACCAAACAATGGTAATAGTTCACCATGTTTAGATCGGTTCAATACGCCATACATTACAGGTCGTAATAAAGGCAAAGCAATTATTAGTGCAATTGCCCATAAATTTGGGACTTTGCCGGTGCTAATAGCTAAAAAGATAACAGCAAAGATATCTTGCATTACCAATATACCAATGGCTATTTTTCCGTGTAGGCTTGCCATTTCTCCGCGCTCTTCAAGTACTTTTACTGCAAATACAGTGCTCGAAAAACTCAGTGCAAATCCAACCAATAAAGCACTTTGCCAACTTAAATCAACAAATAGTGGAATAGCGAATACGCCAAGTAACAGCATAAAACCACTAAATAACGCACTGCTAAAAATGATATGCAATGTTGCAGGTGCCCAAACTTGAGGTTTAATTAAACTGTTAACTTTAAGTTTCAAGCCAATACTAAAAAGAAGAAGGGTTACGCCAAGTGCTGCAATTGTATCGAGCAACTCTGTACTTTTATATCCCGATAAATTTAAAGCAAAGCCTGCTAATAAAAATCCAATAAGAGGAGGTAGTTTTAATTGATAAACGGCAAAACCACAAACAAACGCGGCAGCAAAATAGATTAGTTCCATAATTCTTAATATCACTTCATTTGGTGTTGCAGTGTAACGAAAAATTTATGCCATTGAAAATATAATAGACCTAAAAATGAACGCGTCTAATCAATTACTTGCCTTGCTGCGTATGAAAAATGCGCATTAAACACTTATTTAATCGTAAATAGTATGTAAATAACATTTTTTCACTGACATTAGCTTTTAAATATGGTTAAGATGCGATAACGAAGAAGTTTAAGCCAGAGTAAATAATAGAGCAGCTCAGCTTAAGGAGAGAGATATGTTTAAAAAGATTTTAGCGTCGGTAGGTATTGGTGCTGCAAAAGTAGACACTATTTTAGAAACTGAACACCTACAACCAGGTCAACTTTTTAACGCACAAATAGTTATCACAGCAGGGGATGTTAGCCAAGATATCGCAGGCTTAGATTTATTATTAATGACTCGTGTTAAAGTTGCGGGTGATGATGGCGATTATTTTACTAATCATGTAATTGAGCAATGGCGAATTACAGATATTGGTACAATTGAGCCAGGCGAAGTTAAAAACATCCCTTTTGAAGCACGTCTTCATTCTGAAACACCTATTACAGAAATTAATGCAGGTTATAATCAATCGCATGTATGGCTAGAAACAGGCCTAGATATAGACTTAGCACTTGACCCAACAGATAAAGACCATTTACACATTTACCCTAATGAAGCGGTTAAAACGTGTATGCAAGCGATGGAAAAGTTAGGTTTTAGTTTAATGAAAGCTGACGTAGAAAAAGGCCACTTACGGGCTTCAACTTTTCAGTCATTATCTGGGTGTTACCAAGAACTTGAGTATAAGCCTAATAGCCGCAGCTTATTTGGCATTCAGGAGATTGAATTATCGTTTGTACCAGAGGCACATAAAACACATGTGCTTATAGAGCTAGACAGAGCCTTTAAAGGCGATGGTTATGTAGATTTGACCATAGAGCACGATCATGTGAATCTATCGCAGTTGTGTGATCAGCTAGAGCGCTTATTTACTTAGTATAAGCTAACTAAGCTAGCGAGTGATTTTAATAAACCCAGCCTAAGCTGGGTTTTTTGCTTATAGGATTTAATATGCAGTTTAAATGTGAGCAGTTTGACGCTCTTGATACACAGACTCTTTTTATTATTATGCGTGGGCGGGTTAATGTATTTGTTGTAGAACAAAAATGTCCTTACCCTGAAATTGATGATGTAGATATTGCTTTAAATACACAGCATTTATATACATTGGATAATGGGCAACTACAAACTTATGCGCGTTGTTATGACAAAAGTGAGCAATACAGCGCAATAGGTCGCGTGCTAGTGAGTGAAGGAGCGCGTGGTAATGGGTATGCTACTTTACTTATTACTGAAGCTATAGACTGCTGCAAAGCACAATGGCCTGAGCGAGATATTTATATAGGTGCACAAACTTACTTGCTTGATTTTTACCGCTCTTTTGGCTTTGAGGATTATAAAAGTGAATATTTAGAAGACGGTATACCTCATCAAGATATGATTTTAAAACTCACTAAATAAATCCAATTTAAGCAGCTATAAAAAAGCCCACTAATGTGGGCTATTTTAATTTAAGACTATTTTAAGGTTAAGGTATTATTTAGCTCAAGAGTGAGTGTAAAAATACCATACCAATAGCAAGTGGACACACAAACTTGGTATACCAAGGCCATATTTTCCAAAACAATGTGTTATGGACCTCAGGATTACCTTCTTTAATTGCTTTAAGTAATGAGCCTCTGTACCAAATCCAGCCTACAAATATACAACACATCAGGCCAAGCAAAGGTTGAGCTACTTTTGTAGTTAAAGTAATCACTAAGCCAAATAAGCTGCTAAGGTTACACACAATTATAATGCTAACGATAGCAATTAAAGCTCCAATCAACCAGGTTGCCTGAACGCGTTTCATCCCAAAGCGTTCTACAGTGTATGATACTGGCGCCTCTAACATTGAAATAGATGACGTTAAAGCGGCAATACTCATTAACGCAAAAAATGAAAAGCCCACAAATAAGCCAACTTCGCCCATTCCATCAAATAAAGCAGGGAGTACCTGAAATACTAACGTATCTTCAGAGAGTAATTTACCTGTTGAGGCCGAGAATATTTCAACGCCTTGAGCTTGCGCTACATACATAGCCGGAATAATCAGTAAACCCGCTACAAAGGCTATAAATACATCAATAAGGGTTACATAGGCACCTAAAGAAACAAGATTTTCTTTTTTGCTAATGTACGAGCCGTAAATAATCATTACGCTAGTACCTAGCGATAAAGAGAAAAAAGCTTGTCCTAGTGCGCTAACTAATAGTTTTGCGTCAAAAATAGACGAAAAATCAGGAACTAAGTAAGCCTTTAAACCTTCCATTGCGCCATCTTGGGTCATTACATAAGCAATAAGTGCAAATAAAATCCCCAAAAGAGCGGGCATTAAACGTTTTGACCATTTTTCAATACCGTTCTCAACGCCTCTACTGATAATAGCGACAGTTAGTACGATAAAGATGAGAGTGAATATGATGTTTCGGGTAAGTGATTGCTCACTTAACCATGTCGATGCTGTGTCGGCACCGACAAGAGTAGCTATGGGTTCAGCTGTAGCGCTGAGCATCCAACCGGCAACAATCGCGTAAAAACTTAATATAAAGCCAGCACATAAAATACCGCCAAAACCAACAATAAAGGCAAAGTGTTTTTGCCATGGCTTATTAGATATTTTTTGAAGTGATGAAACCGCGTTTGCTTGGCCGTGACGACCAATCATAAGTTCAGCCATTAAAGCGGGGTAGGCTAAAAAGAACGCAAGCACTAAATATGCGACTAAAAATGCAGCACCGCCATTACTTGCTGTTTGTGTAGGGAATCCCCAAATATTGCCCAAACCAACGGCAGAACCCGCGGCGGCCATAATAAAACCAAAGCGAGAGCTGAACTCGCCTCTAACTGCGCTCATATTATTGTACTTCTCTATTGTGTGACGGCGGTGACAATCTACTGGAAATGTTAAAAAATAAAAAGTGCTTATTTGCTGATCTAGCACAATTTAATAAGTAAAGTGTGTGTTATAACCATCGATTTTAATTGTTGTTATCGAGTCGTTTAAAATAACGAGTTGATTTTGTTTAATAATTGTTAATTACAGTCTGTAACTATTGCTTTACGAATTATGATGCTGTGCAATAGTGAGAGTAAAACACGCACCACCTAGCTGGGTACTTTTACTTACTTTAACACTGCCATGATGCCAGTCGGCTACTTTTTCAACAATAGCTAGACCAAGGCCGTAACTTTTATCAGCTCTGTTACGGTGATCTTCTTCCCTAAAAAATGGGCTAAATACATTACTAAAATTTTCTCGAGCGATACCCGGGCCGTCATCTTCTACCGTTATTATAAGCTGTTGCTCGTGTAACTTTGCACTGAGGTAAATATGTTGGCTTGCAAAATCACATGCGTTAGTTAATAAATTAGTAATTGCGCGAGCAAGCCAGTGAAGATCGGCATTTATTGTTTTATCGGTACTATTGAGTTGTACGTTGAGCATTTGCATTTCAAGTTTTGGTGCAAGTTGCACTAAAATATCTTCAAGGTAGGATTTAATATTGGTTGATGAATAGGTCAGCTTATTAGCATTTTGCTCTAAAGTAGCAAAAGCTAAATAGCTACTAAGCATCGATTCCATATGGTCTAAATCGTTCTCCATACGGGTTAAATACTGTTTTACTTTTTGCTCATCATGGCTATCTAATGCCGCATCTAAACCAAATCGCAGGCACGCGATAGGGGTGCGTATATCATGAGATAAACTTGAAGCCATTAGCTTGTTTTCGGCGACAAGTTTCTCTATTTGGCTGGCCATGCGGTTAAAGGTAAGCTCTACGTCTTTTATGTAAGTAAAATGCGATACTTTTATTCGGGCTTGAACATTACCTGAGGCAAACTTTTTAGCGGCTTCATTTAACACGGTTAATCGTTTAGCTAAGGGCGCAATAATAAACCCCATAAATACACATAAGCCTGCGTAAAAGAGCAAGGTTAATATAATGTCGTTATGTTGCTCGCTATCAAAAATTTTATCTAAACGCATTGATAAGTGAAAAGGATTTAAAACAGCGCTGCTATAAAGCATATAAAAGCCTTGCTGATCTTCTAAAATCAGCCCACCCGGCGTGTGCATTTGTAATAATAAAGAAGGCGGTAAAGCAAGTGATTCATTAGGTTTGTAATCAATTAAAACATCAAACTCTAGCGCCAGTTGTTTTACATAATCGCTGCGCTCAGATGTGGGTATGTTAGCTAATTGCTTGCTAAAACCCATAATCATTTTACTTTGCTGACTAAATTCATCCTGTGGGGTATGTGCTTGTTGACTAAAAGCATCAATAAGCCAGCCCAATACCACAATAGATAAAAGTGCACTGCCTAAAAGCGATATATAAAACTTTTTCATTTATTTATTCATCACTTTATTACCACGCAGTAGAAACAAGTAAATATCCACGGCCCCAAATAGTTTTAATTTTTTCAGGGTTTTGTGGATCATCATTAAACTTTTTACGAAGTGCAGAAATAAGTACATCAACACTTCTATCAAGCCCATCGTATTCTCTGCCTTTGGTTGCTTTAAATACAGCGTCACGCGAGACCACTTGGCCTGCATTGCTCGCAAGGTAATGAAGCAGTAAATACTCAGCACTTGATATGTTTACGTCTTGCTTGTTGAGTTTTACATTTCTAGATTCGGTATCAATACTAAGCGTACCAACATTAATAACACTCTCGTTAACGTGTGGGGTATTTGGCTCATTGTTTTGGCGAAGGGCTGCTTTTATACGCGCTAGCAATGCACGAGGGCGCACAGGTTTCATTATGTAGTCGCTTGCACCTACTTCTAGACCAATGACCTCATCCATTTCTTCATCGCGTGCGGTGAGCATTATGATGGGCGAATTATAAAAACTACGAAGTTCTCTACACACGCTTATACCATCTTGCCCTGGAAGCATAATATCAAGGAGCACGATATTTGGATTTAACGTTTTGACTTGGCTAATTACTTCGTCACCTCTGTGACAAACATGCGTTGTGTAGCCTTGCTCTGTTAAGTATTCAGCAACCCATTGAGCAAGTGATACATCGTCTTCAACGAGTAAAATAGTGCCATAGTTATCCATGAAAATATCCTTAATGCGATTGGTATTAAAATAGTCGCCAGCGGCGCTTTTTTTGCCTGTTTTGATATACCCATTGAAGCTTTACTTCGGCAATACTAATTATTTTAGAGGTATTGCTGTCAAATAGTTCAAATGAAATACTTTGCTGTGAATCAAATGCATAATTAAAGGTACCGCTCTGTTGCTTGAGCCAACATTGCATTATGTACTTTGAGGTGGCGTCACGTAGGCAGTAATTACCAATGATAGGTTGCTCCCACGTTAGCGTTACGTCAGCATAGCAATTTCGCCCTTCGCGCAATGCAACGCAGGTGTCTGGAACTGCTATAAGTGCTTCAGGAGGTTCCTGAGCTTTAACAGTAAAAGTACTGGGGAAGATCAGTAATACACAGATCCATCTAAAATACATAACGTAGGCCTACCTTGGCTTTGTGTTGATATCCTTGGGAAATAATTGGACTGTCGTCAATCTCTTTTGAAAACCATGTGGTAA
Organism: Pseudoalteromonas sp. C8; assembly: GCF_011378685.1. Taxonomy (NCBI): domain Bacteria; kingdom Pseudomonadati; phylum Pseudomonadota; class Gammaproteobacteria; order Alteromonadales; family Pseudoalteromonadaceae; genus Pseudoalteromonas; species Pseudoalteromonas sp. C8. Next base: position 59,767 of record NZ_WTKT01000020.1, on the reverse strand, counting down.
GCCAGCCGGATAAAAACACCCAATCTTGGCTTATTGGGTACTCAGCATGGAACTCAAAAATAATACTAGTACTGGCATTGCTGCTATAAACCGGGCGAAGGCTGGTGGCTTCATCGCTATCAATACCAAAGTAATAATTGGTAAAGTCAGCAGAGTAGGCGCTTAAACCAACACCAGATCTAAACTCCCAGTTTCGCCACGGCAAAATGTGACTAAAAAAGCTATTTATAACCCAGCCATTGTGCGCGCCAGATACGTCATGAAGGTATTCAAAAGAGAATTGAGAATTTTCAAATCGACGAGAAAGTCGAAGGCCGACGTCAAAGTCGTAATTACGTTTTTTTATACCTTGGAGTTCTTTTATAACACCATGGTTATAAAATCCGAGGCCTTTTTCGTCAAATCCAGCTTGAGTATTTGTGCCTAATATATCTAGGCCCCAATCAAATTTATCTATAAGACTGTAGCCTATTACAAGGCCGCCACTGAGTTGATTGTGATCGAAATCAAGGTAAAATTTATCGTAGGAAACAGCAAGACTTAAGTCGAGCTCAACGCCTTTATCGTAAGACTCAATGCCGACAAGGTAAGAATCTTCAATATAAAAGCCCGCACCAGCACTCCAATCCCACGCAAAGCCTTGGGTTGGCTCTAACGTATTATCTGCATAATAGCGGTTACTTGCCATACTCGACGTGCTAAAAATGCAGCAAAAAAGCAGTGTTATGCTCAGTAAAGTATGGTTAAGCAAAGCGTTTCTCATCCCTTAGGGCCTAATTATTATTTGTTATTAAGCGTAGTATATTGTTAATTCGTTCCTTTAATCTGTAAAAAAATGTAGTAAGTGTTAGGTCTGTTGATCTTTCAAGGTTAAATTTGCAGCAGTCTGTTTGGTATTTAGGTAAGGCAGAGCCTATGCAGTGTGGCTATTCCCCATAAATGGGCGATAACGTAGCATTAATGCCAAACAGGCGCTGCCCAAAGGGTTCTTCCTAGGGGCTATTTACTCTTTGTTGCTCGGTTTTGACTTATTCTTACATGGATGTAAGCCAGTAGAATAACGCAGGAGCAGTTATCGAGCCCACTAGGTTACAAATCTCGCGCCGCGATTAAATAGCCCCTAGTTTGAACAAATTTTAATCCGTAAAGATCAACAGACCCTAATTTACTGAACTTTAATTTTATCGATTAATATACTACTCAAGTAAAACTGCATCATAGGTGTTAATGCACTTACTTCTGTTCTGTTACATGGACCGCTAAGTTTGGTGAGGCTAGATAGTTTTGACAATGTTTTGTACTGAGGGATTTGAATATCTTTGCCAAGTCTTTCAATACGGGCCTCGTCAGTGTTTTGCTGATGAATAAAAGCGACAACCTCAAGCTCATTTGTGATTTTTTGCTCTTCGGTGAAATTGTAAATTAGTGGTTCACGATGAAAACTTGCGCTGTCGATTGAAGATTTAGCAAACCAAACAACATCACCCGATGACTTGTGCGTGAGACGCATACTAACTTGTGCAAATATTGCAGCGCACTGCTGTGTTGGGTATTGCTGGGCAACATTTGAATATAAAGTAAATGGCTTCTCTGGTTGCTTTATTGCGTACTTAGTATCGTCTGTGAAAGTTAAATCGAGTTGCTGAATAGTCAGTGTGTAGTCACTGTTATTTTTAGTTGTTACTTTTAGTTGTTTATCGTTCAGTGCTTGGCTAATTTGCGATAGAAGTTTATCGGTTACGCTTGCCTTATCGGTAATGATTTTTACTGTTTGGTTTCTAACTACTTTATGTGCAGGAAGTTGAACCGATTTAACTTTTGGAGATGAGTGCTCTGTAGTGTACTCAAGTTGATAGGTCTGACTTTTTAATGTTGGCTTTAATGGCATAGCCAGTGGTTCGGCCGGTTGCTTTGTAATAGCACAACCAGTTGTTAATAAAATAAAAAGTGACACAACTAAAAAACGCATAAGTACTAAACACTCGCTTAAAACCAAATAATCGTCGTATTGTACGTTAGTCCAAACAAAACTTCATGATATTATCTGCGCAGATTTAGTTAAAAAGATAAAATTTATAAAAAATGAAGTATCTCAACTCTTTATTGTATTGCCTATCTGCTTTGTGTTTGCTGTTTAGTTCTGTGGGTTTTGCAGCAAAAGCGGATCCTGATTGGGATGCATTTGTAAAAAAGTACGGCCGTTACGCACAAAAAAAATTAAAAAGTAAAGGTATACCCGGTGCAGCGCTTTCGATTGTAAATATAAACAATTCAGATTACATCCACACCATGGGCGTAACTAAATCACGAAATGGACAAAAAGTTAATAAGCATACTCGGTTTAGACTCGCGTCTGTTTCGAAGACATTTGCAGGCTCGTTATCAGTTAAATTGGCTGCTAACGGCCTACTGGAATTAGATAAGCCTGTTAGCGAATACATAACTGATTTTAAAGGGACTGTTTATCAAGATGATTTAAAGGTGTTTCATCTTTTGAGCCATTCAAGTGGATTAGTTCCTAATGCATACGACAATTTAATTGAATCTCGTATGGATTACCCAGGTATTGTTGAAAAGCTGCTTAGCGTCAAACCAATTTGCAAACCCGGCGAATGTTATGGCTATCAAAACGTTATGTTTAGTCTTATAGGCGATGTGATATTACAAAGCACCGATAAAAGTTACGGACAGTGGTTACGAGAAGCTATTTTTGAGCCATTAAAAATGAGTGATGCGAGCTTAGGTTTTGAACAAATGGTGCATGACAATAATTATGCTCTACCTCATGTGCGGGGTAAAAAGCGCTGGTATAGCGCTAAGCTTAAAAAAAATTATTATAAAGTGGGACCTGCAGCGGGTGTAAACGCGAGTGCAAGTGACATGGCCATTTGGTTAAAAGCCCAGCTAGGGCATTACCCTGATGTTTTGTCATTGGATACTCTAGCAAAGCAAACGCGTCCTTATACACATACAAAAAAAGAAATGCATCGCAGAGTGTGGAAAAAACACCTTAATGAGGCTTATTACGGGTTAGGTTGGCGCGTCTATAACTATGCTGATGAAACACTTTACTATCATAGTGGCTGGGTGCAAGGATATAGAAGTGATGTGGTTGTATTTCCTCACTTAAATATTGGTTTTAGCTTAATAGTTAATGCTGAAACCGGCGTAATCAATGAGCTAACGACTGAATTTATCGACAGGCTATTAGAATACAAACGAGGTAAAAAAATATGAAGAGTAAAATAATATTAGCAATCACTTTTTTAGTCATGTCATTCAATTGTAGTTTAGTGTTTGCAGCACCTGATGAGATATATTTGTTTCGTCATAGCGAAAAGTTAACGGGTAAAAATCCAGCGCTCTCAGAGGTGGGAAAGGCACGTGCAAATAATTTAGTTACGTTGTTTAAAGAACATCAAAATATACATCTTTTTAGCAGCAACTATAAACGCACATTGCAAACAGCCGCACCTTTGCAGGCACATTTTAATACCAAAATAAATGTGTATAACGCAGGTAAGCTAAGTGATCTAAAAAATGAGTTACTAAAACTAAAGGGAGTGGTTGTTGTTATTGGGCACAGTAATACAACACCGCAACTAGCCGAGCTACTTTCGAATGAAAAAGTGCCAGCAATGAGTGAAACACAATTTACTCAGTACTTTATATTGAATAAGAAGCCCAGTAGTAATGGTAGTGAATATGATGTAACCCATCATAAAATGAGTTTTTGATTTAAAACGTTAAATAATAAAAAACCAGCATTAAGCTGGTTTTTTCAATTTAAACGCACTAAATCCTTTAACAGGAATAATTAGTTACGCGGTAAATGTATTTTTTTCTCAACGCTTTGACGATAAAGCACAATAGTGTGACCTATCGTTTGTAGCTTAGTCGCACCAGTTTCACGTACGATTGCTTCAAAAATTAGTGCTTTTGTTTCACGATCGTCAGTTGGAACTTTAACTTTGATTAATTCGTGAATTTCTAATGCACTTTGAATTTCTACTACTACGCCTTCGGTTAAACCGTTAGAACCTAGTAAAACTACAGGCTTAAGGCTATGTGCCTGACCTTTTAAAAACTGCTTTTGTTTGTTTGATAATGTCATGTTTATACAAATTTTGCTGAATATGGCTTGAATTAAGGGTATTCTAACGCCATCTAGAGAATATTACTAATTAGTTGCGTGTTAATTTATGACAAATAAAAAACAGTCAGCCAGTTCACAACGATGGCTGAAAGAACATTTTGATGATAAATATGTTCAAGAAGCGCAAAAAAAAGGCTGGCGTTCCCGAGCGGTTTTTAAATTAGATGAAGTACAAAATAGAGATAAAATACTTCGTCCAGGTATGACAGTTGTTGATTTAGGGGCGGCTCCAGGAAGTTGGTCTCAATATTTGGCTGAGAAAGTAGGTGACAAAGGCCAAGTGATCGCGTGTGATATATTGCCGATGGATTCACTTGCGGGTGTTGACTTCTTACAAGGTGACTTTCGTGAGGAGGCTGTATTAAATGCGTTGTTAAAACGTATTGATGGTAAAAATGTTGATGTGGTACTCTCTGACATGGCACCAAATATGAGTGGCAATAACTCAGTAGATCAAGCGGGTAGTATGTATTTGGTAGAACTTGCGCTGGATATGTGTAGTCAAGTACTAAAGAAAAATGGCGCATTTATTGTTAAAGTTTTCCAAGGAGAAGGCTTTGATCAATACTTGCAAGATGTACGTAATAGTTTTAAAGCAGTGAAAATACGCAAACCTGATGCCTCACGTGCCCGTTCTCGGGAAGTATATATAGTAGCGACTGGATACAAACTGTAGTACAGTTGCTTGGCGTTTAGTTGAATTTAAATTAATTGGATACAAGAGGTTAACCCCTTGAGCGATATGGCGAAAAATTTAATACTATGGCTGGTGATTGCAGTTGTGCTGATGTCAGTCTTTCAGAGCTTTAATGGCGGCGAGCAAGTTGATCGTCAAACAAGTTACACTCAATTTGTAAAAGATGTCCGCAGTGGCTCTTTACAAGAAGTTATTATCGACCGCGGTACAGGAAATATTACTGGTACTAAGAGCAGTGGTGAGCGTTTTCAAACAACGATGCCAATGTACGATGAAGACTTAATAAATGATTTACTTAAAAATGATGTAAATGTGAAGGGTGTACAACCTGAAGAACAATCATTCTTAGCAAGTATATTTATTTCTTGGTTCCCGATGATACTGCTTATAGGTGTATGGATATTCTTCATGCGTCAAATGCAAGGCGGCGGCGGTAAAGGCGCTATGTCATTTGGTAAGAGTAAAGCTCGCTTAATGAGCGAAGACCAAATTAAAACAACGTTTGCTGATGTTGCAGGTTGTGATGAAGCAAAAGAAGATGTTACTGAGCTGGTAGACTTTTTAAGAGATCCTTCTAAGTTTCAAAAACTTGGCGGTAGTATTCCTAAAGGTGTACTAATGGTTGGTCCTCCAGGTACCGGTAAAACGTTACTTGCGAAGGCTGTTGCTGGTGAAGCTAAAGTGCCATTTTTTACAATTTCTGGTTCAGATTTTGTTGAAATGTTTGTGGGTGTTGGTGCGTCACGTGTACGTGACATGTTTGAGCAAGCTAAAAAAGCGGCACCTTGTATTATCTTTATAGATGAGATTGATGCGGTTGGTCGTAAACGTGGCGCAGGTATGGGCGGCGGTAACGATGAACGAGAGCAAACACTTAACCAAATGCTAGTAGAGATGGATGGTTTTGGTGGTAACGAAGGTATAATCGTTATTGCAGCAACTAACCGACCAGATGTATTAGACCCTGCATTACTTCGTCCAGGTCGTTTTGACCGTCAAGTTGAAGTAGGTTTACCTGATATTCGTGGTCGTGAGCAAATACTTAAAGTACACATGCGTAAAGTGCCATTAGGCGATAACGTAGAAGCTGCTCTTATAGCACGTGGTACTCCAGGTTTCTCTGGCGCGGATTTAGCAAACTTAGTAAACGAAGCTGCACTTTATGCTGCACGTGGTAATAAACGTGTTGTAAGTATGGCTGAATTTGACGCTGCTAAAGATAAGATCATGATGGGCGCAGAGCGCAAGACCATGGTGATGAGCGAGCAAGAAAAAGCAATGACTGCATACCATGAAGCAGGCCATGCAATTGTTGGTCGTATGGTGCCAGAACATGATCCGGTTTATAAAGTATCTATTATTCCACGTGGCCGTGCGCTGGGTGTAACAATGTACTTGCCTGAACAAGATCGTGTTAGCCATTCAAAAGAGCTTTTAGAATCAATGATTTCTAGCCTTTATGGTGGCCGTATTGCTGAAGCGCTTATTTACGGCGCAGATAAAGTAACAACGGGTGCAAGTAATGACATTGAACGAGCTACAGATATAGCGCGTAAAATGGTTACACATTGGGGTTTAAGTGAAAAACTAGGTCCGTTACTTTACGCTGAAGATCAGAACGAAATGTATATGGGTGGTGGCGGTAGTCGTTCATCTAGCATGTCGGACGACACGGCAAAAGTAATTGATGCAGAGGTTCGATTACTTTCAGATCGTAACTATCAAAGAGCAGAGGAAATATTAAAAGAAAATATTGATATTCTTCACTCAATGAAAGATGCGTTAATGAAATACGAAACTATTGATGCTAAGCAAATTGATGATTTAATGGCACGCCAACCAGTACGTGAACCGCGTGATGCACATGACCGTCATGAAGCTAAACCGGTAAAAGCGGAAGAACCTCAAGAACCAGTTGCTGATGAAAGTCAAAAGACTGATGATTCATCAAAAAAAGATGAAACAAACCTTGATGACAAAGCTGAATAATCGTTAAAATAGTAATGAAAGCCCCGAACTTCGGGGCTTTTTTGTATCAGCTATTTAGAAAAAGAATAAAGGTTGGCAATGACTAACATATTAAAGCTTCCGAGAGGGCGTACGCTTAATCTTGAAAAGCCCGTTATTATGGGAATATTAAATGTAACGCCGGATTCATTTTCTGATGGTGGGCAGTTTTTAGATCCCAAAATAGCGCTAAAACGCGCAATGCAATTATTAGATGACGGTGCGACAATTTTAGATATAGGGGGAGAATCTACTCGCCCAGGCGCGCCAGATGTTAGCTTAGAAGATGAACTTGCTCGAGTAATCCCTGCTATTAAAGCGATACGTCAGCACAGTGATTGCGTTATTTCAATTGATACCAGTAAAGCACAGGTAATGGAGCAAGCAATACTTGCAGGGGCAGATATAGTCAATGATGTTAGAGCTTTACAAGAAATAGACGCCTTAGAAACGGTTGCGCAGTATGAAGATGTAGCAATTTGTTTAATGCATATGCAAGGGCAGCCCCGGAGCATGCAATCGTCACCTCATTACGATAATTTGTTTGCAGATATAAGTATGTTTTTTAGTGAACGTATTAAAGCATGTGAAACAGCTGGGATTAAGTTTGAACGACTTATTCTAGACCCAGGTTTTGGATTTGGAAAAACGCTTAGTCATAACTATCAAATATTGGCTAAGTTTGATGATTTTAATAAATTAGGTTTGCCATTATTGGCCGGATTATCTCGTAAATCGATGATAGGTAATTTATTAAACAGAGATACAAATGAACGGTTAGCGGGCAGCTTAGCGGGTGCGTTAATCGCAGCGCAAAATGGCGCAAAAATTATTCGTGTACATGACGTAAAAGAAACCGCAGATGTACTTGGTGTTTATCAAGCCTGCGAGGAAGGAATGGCATAATGAAAGAAAGAAAATATTTTGGCACCGATGGCGTGCGTGGACTTGTAGGCGCTGCTCCAATAAACCCTGAGTTTGCAATGAAGCTAGGCTGGGCTGCTGGGCGTGTATTATCGCAAAGTGGTACTAAAAAAGTAATTATTGGTAAAGATACGCGTATTTCGGGCTACATGCTTGAAACCGCACTTGAGGCTGGTTTAATTGCCGCTGGCATTGATGTTGTATTACTAGGCCCTATGCCGACACCGGCCGTCGCTTATTTAGCGCAAACATTTCGTGCTGAGGCCGGTATTGTAATTAGTGCCTCACATAATCCGTATTACGATAACGGTATTAAGTTTTTCAATGGTCAAGGCTTAAAGCTTGATGATGCAGTAGAACTTGAAATTGAAGCGATGCTTGATGAGCAAATGACATGTGTTGCTTCAGACAAATTAGGCAAAGCATCGCGTTTAGTCAGTGCGGATGGTCGGTATATAGAGTTTTGTAAGAGCCAGTTCCCGCAAGGCCTGTCTTTAAAAGGTCTTAAAATTGTTGTCGATTGCGCAAATGGCGCTACGTACCATATAGCTCCTTCTGTTATGCGTGAACTTGGTGCAGAAGTTATAACGCATGCATGCGAGCCTAACGGCGTTAATATCAATCATGAATGTGGCGCTACTCACGTAGACACCCTTAAACGTAAAGTGCTTGAACTTAAAGCCGACGTAGGTATTGCATACGATGGTGATGGTGACCGCGTAATGATGGTTGATCATAATGGCCGTGTATTTGATGGTGATGATCTGGTTTATATTATTGCTTGCCAAGCAGCCGAGGATGATAATTTGGGTGGCGGTGTAGTTGGCACTGTTATGTCTAACATGGGCCTTGAAAATGCTTTAAAAGCAAAAGGTATCGAGTTTGCTCGCAGTAAAGTAGGGGATCGCTATGTTATGGAATTACTACAGCAAAAAGGCTGGAAAATTGGCGGTGAAAGCTCTGGCCATGTACTAAATCTAGATTTAATTAGCACGGGTGATGGTATTATTTCAAGCTTACAAGTACTTGCTGCTATGGTTGCACAAAATCGTACATTGCAAGACTTAGGCGCTGGTTTTACCAAGTATCCAATGAAGATGATTAACGTGCGTTATACAGCTGGAACTGACCCGACAAAAGCACCAGAAGTGCTTTCAGCTGTAGCAGAAGTAGAGCTTGCTTTAGGCGATAAAGGCCGTGTTTTACTGCGTAAGTCAGGCACTGAACCTGTGGTTCGTGTTATGGTTGAAGCCGAGCAAGAAAAGATTGTAATAGACAGCGCTCAAAAAATTGCAGCTGTTGTAGAATCTATGAGCAAACAAACTGATTAATAACAATAATCTCTTGTAACTTTGGGCGAGAAAAGTTAATATCTCGCCCGCTTTCTAATGTGGAGTGGATAATGGCAATACGCAAGGCGATGGTCGCAGGCAACTGGAAAATGAATGGCTCTTTAGAGTTAGTTAAACAAATGTCTGACGCTATTAACGATGTAAAATCACAAGAGATGGACATTGTTTTATTTCCTCCATTCCCACTTGTACCAGCAATGGTAGCTAGCGGTGTTTCTACAGGAGCTCAAACTGTTTCTGAAAATACGCCTGGCGCATTTACTGGTGAAGTTGATGCGCAGCTTATAAAAGATTTAGGTGCAACTTACGTACTCGTTGGTCATTCTGAACGCCGCAGTATTTATAACGAAAGTAATGCAACAGTCGCTGAAAAGTTTGCTAGAGCACAGCAAGTTGGGTTAACACCAATATTATGTGTAGGCGAGAGCGAAAGTGAGCAAGCAAACGGTCAAACCGAACAAGTAGTTGCTGCACAAATTGATGCAGTAATAGAGAAATTAGGTGTAGCAGCACTGAAAGATTCTGTGATAGCATACGAGCCCGTTTGGGCCATAGGCACAGGTAAGACTGCATCGCCAGAGCAGGCACAAACTGTTCATAAATTTATCCGTGACAAAGTTGCATCACTTGATAGCAATTTAGCACAAGGGCTTGCCATCTTATATGGTGGTAGCGTTAATGAAAAAAATAGCGAATTATTATTTGCACAAACAGATATAGATGGCGGCTTAATTGGCGGCGCAAGTCTAAAAGCAGAATCTTTTACTGCAATCTGTAACAGTGCAAAAGGGACTGTATAAGATGTACGAAATTTTATTAGTAGTTTATTTAGTTGTGGCTTTGGCTCTAGTTGGAATGGTTTTAATTCAACAAGGTAAAGGCGCAGATATGGGTTCTTCATTTGGCGCTGGTGCATCAGGCACAGTTTTTGGTTCGTCAGGTGCAGGTAACTTTATGACAAAAACAACCACAAGCTTAGCAACGGTATTTTTTGTATTAAGCATTGTGTTAGGAAACCTAACTGCTGGTCAAATTAAAAAGACTGACGAATGGGAAAACCTAGAAGCAGCTCCAGCAGTAGAAACAGTAGTTCCTGTTGAAGAAGATGTTCCAGTAACATCTACTAAAGAGCAAAGCTCTGACGTACCAAACTAATTTAGCGTAAAGCTATCGTTAAACGATTTATAGTCCTCAAATAAATCACATGTTTAACAATTAAGCGAAAGCTTAAAAAATGCGGATGTGGTGGAATTGGTAGACACGCCACCTTGAGGGGGTGGTGCTTTAGGGCATGGGGGTTCAAGTCCCCCCATCCGCACCAAATTTAGAAACCAGTAGCAGTGATGTTACTGGTTTTTTTGTATCTGTAATTTATTGTGATTGTTTTATGAGCGATGTGTGTTTATTGTTAAATAATTCTTCTATTTGTTAGAAAAAACTAGAAATATTACAAATTTAGCTCACACTTATAGATATCAAGCCGATAATAGATATAGACAATAAAATAAGGTAGCACAGTATGGCTTCAGGCTTCTCTTTTCAAAACCTAAGCATAACAAAAAAAATACATGCAATAACATGCATTGCGGTAGTGGCTTTCATAGTGATCGTATTGATAAACTATTTAGCTATGAATGATAATAAGGTTTCTCTCGATGAAATGAGTAACTCATCGTATAAGGTTGTAAAAATAACGTCGCAAAACGTAGGGCTTTTAGAAAAACTTGATGAACTTTATACCCAAGCGGTTACGTTTGGTGAGCAAGATCTTATAGTTAAAGCAGACGAGGTATATCAAACTTTAGAGTCTAATATTACCTTAATAACGCAACTTAATAACTCCTACATTAATAACGATATTATTAATGAGTTGTCAGATTATGAAAAAATATCCTCAAGTATTGCTACAGGTATGGTTAACGGTACTGCTGATTTTAGTAAGATTCAGCAACAAGCGCAGCTTAAAACAAGTTTATATGGATCTGTCTTAGAAAGTTTTAAAGGCGCTCAACAAAAAGCGGATAATCGTTTTTTTGAACTGGTTGCCAACACTAAAGCGCGCTCTGATGAAGCATTAACTCTAATGTTAGCTGTATCCATTATTTCATTAATTTTATTATTGTTTATGGCTATTTGGATTGCTAAGAATATAGGTTCATCTGCGAGTGATGCAGCTAACAACCTTAGTTTATTAGCAAGCGGCAATGGTTCTTTAAGCACACAGCTATCTGTTAACTCAGAAGACGAAATTGGCCAAGTCTCTATTAATTTTAACGCATTTATTTCCTTACTAAGAGAAACAGTTCTTGAAGTTATTGCTGTATGTGAGCCTTTAATGGAAAACTCAACACGATTAGTTCAAGGTATGGAACAAGCTGAGCGTGCTACAACAAAGCAAACCACTGATGCTGAAATTGTTAAGCAATCTATGGAAGAAATGAAACAGAGTGTTGGTGATATATCAGAATCTGCAGCTAACGCTTCTCACGCTGCTGAAACGGCCGAGAAAGAAGTTGAACAAAGTCGTACACAAGTACAGATGTCAGTTACCGCTTCTCGTACGCTCAGTGATGAAATTAATCGAGCTGCAGGGACTATTAATAAGCTTGCAGACGATACAAAAAATGTATCGCAGATTTTGAATGTAATTACGTCTATTGCAGATCAGACAAACTTACTTGCTCTTAATGCTGCTATTGAAGCTGCACGAGCAGGTGAACATGGAAGAGGCTTTGCTGTAGTGGCAGATGAGGTTCGTGAACTGGCTTCTCGCACTGCACATTCTACTAATGAAATACGTGAACTATTGGGATCATTAACGACTGCCGCAAATGAATCTGTTGCTGCTATGACTTCAGCACGTGATATGGCAACAGATAATGCTACAGCCGCAGAAAAAACAGGTATTTCAATAGAGAAAATCGCAGAGCAAATGTTAGAAATTAATGGTATGAATTCGCAAATAGCAGCAGCGACTGAGGAACAAACATCCGTTGCAGCTATGGTAGTAGATAATGTGTCAAATATGCATGTATCGTTCGAAGATACTATGGACTCACTACTTGCTGTACGCGACGTAGCCAAAAACCTACATTACCTATCTGATAACCTATTAGATGCAACCGCTAAGTTTAGAATCGAGTAAAGCTTAGTACTGAGTCAGTATAAAAATCTACCCTAGGGTTGATGCCAGTTAGTTAACCGCTGACTGGCTTTTTTGTTTGGATATCTGGTTTGACATACCTAGTATATGTCCACTCCCGCTTTATTAGTAATATGTGATGCTCTACTTTAGCTTACTATTGCTCTATTTATTTAGGGATACTCCCTGAGTTCACAATAAACATAGTCTGAATTAAGTTAATAATATTAATTGCACACGTCGTAACACTCAGTTGACAGAAGTCTTCTGAATTGGGTGCGTAGCTATTGGCTAGAGAAAGTGTTGTAGTGGGTTGCAAAAAAAAGGCCTCTGAATAAATTCAGAAGCCTTCATAAACGAACCAGAAGGCCGGTTTATCGATTGGTTAAATATTTCTCAACCTATCTGTATTAACCTCTGGGTGGTTTTTATATCAATTTCACTGCTAAAAGGTCGCAATTACTTTTACTTTATCGGTCACTTTAGCACTATCAACATAGCCAATTGCATTTCCATTAGCTGCAACAAAATCAATAACAGCTTGGTCAGATGTTAGTTTTTCAGGCGGGGTACCTTTACCTGTAAATACAAGCTTTGACCAATATGCATTTAACTGACTGCTAGACTTACCCACTACTTTGTCGTTAAATTCATCAGCTACAGATGTACCGTCTTGATTTATAGGATTAACTTTATCGCCATTACTAAATGACTTACTTTTTCCCAGATAAATCTTTTTTATTGTGTCAGCATCTACAGAGCTAGCATTGCTTGGATTAATAATCACAGCAACTTCTGCAAATACATTAATTGAGCACAATGAAAGTGCACTTACTAAAATTAATTTTTTCATCATAAGCTCCAATTAAAAGACAAGATCTACACCGACAGCTACAACATCCGTCTCTGTATCAGTTATGTCATCTTCAAAACGACTAAAGTCGATCTTGAAAGCAGCGGAAGGATGAAAATCATAACGTGCACCAATTGTGTATACGTTACTTTGTGCACGAAGACCTTCAAGAGCACCATTTACAGCTGAATTTAAGGTTGGTATTGACTCAATGGTATTAAAACGTGATGAGTCATGTTTGTCATCATTGTCTTCATAAGTAAAATGAACAATTACACTGTCAATACGGTAACCAACTGATGCGTAATACTGTGACTGTTCTGGTAGTATACTGTCTTCAACCTCAAATTGCGTATATTCGGCATCAAACAAAAAGTTTTCATAATCAATAGAAAAACCAACGCCAACGAAGCTCGTTTTATCTTCTTCAGTGATTAGGTCATTCGCAGTATTAGTTAAGCCACTATCAGACAATACACTTACGAGACCAATTAGGCCGCTATCCTCTGAAGAAATGCTAGTGTCGGCCACAATGTATGCAGCTCGCGCACTGAACCAGTCGTATGATAGACTCCAGTTTATACCGCCTAAATTATTTAATTCAGCAGGTAATTCTGTTCCAAATACGTCAATATCACCATCGAATGCACCATAAAAGCCTTGAAGCGTAGAATCCCAATCACCCAATTGAGAGCTGTAAACTACACTAACGCCTTCATAAGTTGAAAATGGGATACCGTATACTGATTTTGGCGGACGTACCCAGCGATAAGCATAACCTACATCCAAGAAATCAGAATACTTGTAAAAAGGAACACGCATTTTACCAGCGCTAAATTGCAGTTCATCGCTGTATTCATAAGTAACGTATGCCCATTCGAATGTAGCGTCAAAGTCATCCTCTCCACGCGCAATAATTTGAGCCGTAGCTGTTAGCTTTTCATGTAGGTCTGCAGATAATTGTAAAGCGAATTTACTCTCATTTTTAAAAGAGATATCGTCATCATAGCCGTACAAAGTACTGTCACTATCCAGACTTTTACCACCGACAATTGATGCAAAACCATTAATTCTTACCTCAGCACTAGCATAGCTAGATGCTAAAACTGCACATACAGCCACTGCTACAGATAGCTTTTTCATATGTTGTTCCTATTTGTTATTTAAATGTTGATTTCTTTATTAGTATAAGTGCATAACGAGTATTTATCTAATAAACAGAATGGTTTAAGGTTTTTATTTAATTTTTAGTCAATATTATTTTGTTTTTTAAATTAATCAGGTGCGAATGTTTGTGTTTAAAAATGTTTAGCCCTGTCTTCGGGTACAAAAATATGCCTCCTGTAACTTATTTTTATAATTTTATCTGTAAGCCATCAGAGCTGTATTTACTGCTACATAAAGTTGCTATTACTTAACTCTATGTATTTCACATAAGTTACTTGGTTTAAATGTTTATATTTTATGTAAATATATAGTCGAAATTATTAATAAGTAAAGTTAGCTATAAGCAAATAGCAACTTTCTAAACGGAAGTTTTATTATAGGATTAAATTTTTTTTAGCGAGATTGTCCAAAGGAAATAGCGCTCATGAAGAAGCTAACTTGTTTTTTATTATGCTGCTTTGCAATGAATGCATACGGTTACGATGAAGTAAGTCTTTTGATAGGTTATATCTCGCTATTTAGCGTCTCCATTACACAAAATAATACTTTGCAGTACTTTCAGATGGCCTCGTGAGTATAAAACTAGTGATTAATTGTAATTCACCTATGGAGAGTCAAGCATTCTGAAAGTGGTGGCCTTCGTTATCAGTAATTACTACTCTAGGGCCTGGTCCATTATTTGCTGGAGATCTGAAAGTTTGTGGTGCCGGGCCACTGCTTTATACAATAAGTAATATCAATACCTTGTAATTATTTCAGGTATTAATAAATAGTAAGGAGAAAAGTATAATTTTTATTTGCAGTATTAAGTTCGAAAAAGTGGATTTTTGATATTGACTCGACATGAAAGGCACTTCCAGAGTGCTGTTTAAGAAAAGAAAGTTGCTGGTTGTATAGGGTATTTAAGTGGGTCCAACTTTGACTTTATGCTTTCAGTTGAAATAATAATTCAGAGTCAGAGTCAGAGTCAGAGTCAAAGTCGAGTAGACACAATAAGGTTTCAAGTAAGCCCGCTTAACTATTGATCTTATTTAAGTTTTTTTGACACCAAAGTAATGCTTGCTGCTTATTTTTTACAGCAATTTTTTGGTAAACCTTGTGTAGGTGGACTCGAACAGTAGCTTCACTTATAAATAAAGTGTCGGCAATTGCACTTGAATGTAAGCCAGAAAATAATAAGTTTAATACTTTCATTTCCTTGCAGGTTAAGTTGTTTGATTGCAACGTAGTTTGTTGTTCACTCGCTAGCATTTGCCTCATCCAATCATCGGTTACTGCACGAGGGAACCATAACTTTCCTTGTTCAATGGCTTCTAATCCTTGTTGAAGTAGTACTTCGTCAGTGCCTTCGTAAAACAATCCTTTTAAATTTGGCCACTCTTTTAATGCCAGTACATCGCAGTCTTTTGGGACATCAAAAATTACCAGTCCTTGGTGACCATTTTTTAGCATGAATTGATTAATAAGTTCATAATTGGTAATGACGTTTAAAGCTTGATAATTAACAAGTAAAACGTTGAAGTCAGCTGCAACACAAAAAAGTGAAGTGTAATTTGGATTTGTGAAGCATTTGAGGCTTTTATCAGCTGTGTTTTCAATATTCATAATATTCTATCCATAGACTACATTTTAGTACTATATTCTTATTTTTAGTTAATTTCAATGATAGGAGAATGTGTTGTAGCTCTTTTTTTATACACTAAAGTACATGTGTAAAGTACGTTTTATGTGCTTTTTAAAATTGTATTTATGCGGTTTTTTGTTTTAAAACAGCTTTTTAGTGAGGTTGATATTAATGTTCTTTATTTATGATAATCCACCTAAAGCTAACAATGCCTAAATTGCTTTTATTCTTTATACATATATTCAAATAATTTATACATTTCTTCACAATTCTGTCATATAATACCCATCCAGAGGAAAGATGCATTACGCATCTTTTTTTATGCCTGAAATTTATACTTTTAAGTATAAATGCATAACTAAATCACACGGTATCCTTTGGAGAATATTTTGAAATTACGTAACCTCTCACAGTTAAGTCTAGCAATTTTTGCTGCACTCACTACCTCTGTAAACGCCGAAGAAACTAAAAAAACAGCTAAACAAGACGCATTTGAAAAGATAGAAGTCACAGCTCGTAAACGTACAGAAAGCCTGTTTGAATCTCCAACCGCTATCACTTCAATTGGCGCTAACCTAATTGATAAAGCTAATATGAGTAACCTAGAAGATATTGGTAAATATGTTCCAAATTTAAATATTACCCGCTATGGCGTGGGTAACTCTGCGCATGCATCGGTATTCATTCGCGGTATAGGTTTGCAAGATCACATAATAACAACAGATCCTGGTGTGGGTGTGTATCTTGATGGTGTGTACTTAGGTCGTCAAATGGGTTCTAACTTATCGCTGCCAAATGTTGAACGTGTTGAAGTACTTCGTGGCCCTCAAGGTACTCTATATGGTCGTAACACATTAGGTGGCGCAGTAAATGTAATTACAAAGCAGCCTGGTGATGAAGGTATTGTTACCACTACGGCTAAGTTGGGGAGTCGTGGACGTATTGCCGGTGATGTTTATTTTAATAACTCACTGACAGACGATGTAAGTATGTCTGCAAGTGCATCGTACAAAACACGCGATGGTGTGGGCGAAGCTGTTAATTTAGCAAACCCAGAAAAAGAAATTGGTGAAGAAGAAGAATTTAGTGGTCGTGTTGCACTTAAATGGCAAGCAAATACCGACTTAGCATTCACTTTTTCTTTAGATGGTGTTGATAACGAATCTGGCCAATCGCCTTATACAATTGAATTGACAGACCCACTAGACTCAAATGATGTTAATAATGGCGACTTCCCATTATTGACTCAAGATTTAATTCCATCAGACCCTGATGATTTAGGCACAACTGTTGCGGGTATTGAATCTACCTCTTACTCAGGTTGGGGTACATCGTTTTCAGCCGATTGGGCAATTAACGATACTTATACTACTAAGTTTATCTCAAGCTACCGTACATCTGAGTATGAAGGTGGCCTAGATGATGATGCATCACCTTTAAACTTATCTGAGTTTCCAGAGGAGGGCGGTGCTGATCAATACTCTTTTGAAGTTCAGCTAAATGCAACATTTGATAATATGGACTTTGTATCTGGCCTTTACTTTTTTAATGAAGATGGATTTACGCGTTCAGGCCCGTTTGTATTTAGCCCATTTAATACACCTAATGGCTTGTTGAATGATGGTGTAACAGAATCATTTGGCGGTTACGGCGAATTTGAAATTAACCAAGAAACCAATTCGTATGCAGTATATATAAATGCCAGCTACGATTTAACTGACGATTTAACGGTTGGTGGTGGCCTTCGTTATTCAAAAGATGAAAAAGATGCAAATGCTATATTCCCATCATTTCCAACTCGTAAATATGTAAGTGCAGATTTTGATGCGGTTACGTGGGATGTAAATGCATCTTATCAGCTTAGCAATAATATGAATGTTTATGGCCAGATTCAAAAAGGCTATCAAACAGGTGGTTTTCCACCGCGTCCATTTGGTGGACCAGATCAATTTGTATCGTTTGACGAAACAAAAGCGATTAACTACGAAATGGGCTTAAAAGGCCAAGTACACGAAAATGTATCTATGATGCTTGCGGTATTTGTGACTGATTACACCGATTTAGCATTACCGTTTTCAGATCCAACAGCGGGTGGCGGCTTTGTAACAATTGTAGAAAATGCGGGTCAATCTAAAGCGCAAGGTATTGAGCTTGAAACAACAGTTGCTATTACCGATGATTTTACTATTCGTAGTGCAGTTGGTTATTTAGATTCTGAAATAACAGAAGTGGCTGAGGGCGTACAAGGTATAGGTAAAGGTGATTCACCAGCACTGACGCCACGCTGGACTGTCATGGTTGCACCTTCTTACTTTATGGATTTAGAGAGTGGCGCAACACTTGCGTTTAATGCTAATTATTCGTATCGCAGTGAAATGCAAGGTCAATCAGTTTACAACCAAAGTGAGACCATTGATTCTCGTGAACTAGTTGGTTTTAATATTTCGTACACTAATCCATATGGCGATATGGAAGTTACACTGTATGGTGAAAACGTTCTAAACGAAGTTTACGATGTTGGTCGCCTACAACAATCAGGTTTTGTTGGTGTAATGCGCAGTAATGACCGCAGTGAATTTGGTTTGAAATTCAAAAAAGATTTTGAGCTATAAACTAAAATCAAGTAAATAAAATTCAATGTAATTGACGTTTATTTTTCATAATAAAGGCCGAATCATGCTGTGATTCGGCCTTTATATATTCAATAGTAAAATTATTATCCACATAATTTAAATCTCTAATTTAAATTGCTGATTTAAAACAATCAACATAACCACTTTTAAGTATTTGTATCAGCTAAAATGCGCCTTTTTAGTTTGTGTAAAGGCTTGGTTGTTCGTTACAATGGCGCCACTTAATTGCCAAACGGACTCAGTGATGAAAATTCTTGCCGATCAAAATATGCCTTTAGTTGAGCAGTACTTTGCAGACTTTGGTGAGGTTGAGCGTTTTGATGGTCGTAAATTAACGCCTGAACAATTAATAAATGTAGATGTACTCCTTACTCGTTCAGTGACTAATGTTAATAATGAACTATTGGCACAAGCTAACAAGCTGAGCTTTGTGGGGACTGCTACAATTGGCATAGACCATATTGATACGCAATTGCTGCATGACAGAAATATTGCTTTTACCAGTGCACCTGGTTGTAATGCCGTTGCTGTAGCTGAATATGTAATTAGTAGTTTATTTGCATTAAGCCAAGAAAATGCGCGCCTATTGTGTGGTCAAACAATTGGTATTGTAGGAATGGGTAACATTGGCACGTGTTTGTCGCAAAAATTAAAAGCATTAAATGTCGACGTACTGCTGTGCGATCCAATTAAGCACGAACAGGGCTTATTACAAGAGCATGTAGCGCTTGATGAGTTATTAGCGCAATCAGATGTTGTTACTTTTCATGTTCCACTTATTAAAAGTGGCGAGCACAAAACGCTGCACATGATGAATAAAGAGCGATTAAAAGCACTTAAGCCAGGAACCACGCTAATTAATGCAAGCCGAGGCGACGTAATTGATAATCAAGCATTGCTTGAGGTAATGGAAGCTGGGGCTGATTTAGATATAGTACTTGATGTATGGGAAAAAGAGCCCAATATTCTAACTGAATTACTAGAGCATTTGCGTTATGCCAGTGTGCATATCGCAGGGCATACACTTGAGGGGAAAGCACGAGGTACACAAATGTTGTATCAAAAATTGTGTGACCTAAAAGGTGTAGAGGTGAGTAAATCGTTGGATGATTTTTTACCAATACCTGCTATTACACATGCAACTGTTACGCAAAGCCTAAGCGAGCAAGATATTGCCCGTTTGGTGCATTTAATTTATGACGTACGCCGCGATGACGGAATTTTACTTCGTCATTTAGAAGGTGAGGGCTTTGATAGTTTACGTAAAAACTATCCGGTAAGGCGAGAATTTAGCACCTTATTCCTACAAGGTGATAGCCCACAACTAGCAGCACTTAGTCAACTTGGCTTTAGCATAGCTAAATAATTATTTAACTAACGATGTTGTTTTAATGTCGTTTATAGAGGAAGAAATATGTCGCAAAAATATAACGTTGCCGTACTTGGCGCTACTGGTTTAGTAGGCCGTCAAATCATTGAAACGCTAGCAGATCGTAAGTTTCCTGTAGATCAGCTTTTTTTACTTGCGAGCAGCCGCAGCGCAGGTGAAGACATAAAGTTTCGTGGTGAGACCATTGAAGTACTTGACGTTGAAGGCTTTGATTTTAGCCAAGCGCATATAGGTTTGTTTTCTGCTGGTGGTAGTGTATCTGAAAAATATGCTCCTATTGCTGCTGATGCCGGCTGTATTGTAATCGATAATACATCGCACTTTAGAAATGATTTTGAAATCCCACTAGTGGTGCCAGAAGTTAATGCTTCAAGCCTAGCTGATTTTAGGAATCGTAATATTATTGCTAACCCTAACTGTTCAACTATTCAGATGATGTTAGCACTTAAACCAATTTATGATGCTTACGGAATAGACCGTATTAACGTATCTACTTACCAAGCTGTATCGGGCGCAGGTAAAGAAGCGGTTGATGAACTTGCAAAGCAAACAGCTAACTTGATGAATGCACGCCCTATGGATAATAAAGTATTTCCAAAGCAAATTGCATTTAACGTTATTCCTCAAATTGATAGCTTTGAAGATAATGGCTATACACGCGAAGAAATGAAAATGGTAAATGAAACTCATAAAATTTTGGGTGATACCACTATTGCAGTAAATCCTACATGTGTACGTGTTCCCGTGTTTTTTGGTCACTCAGAATCAATTAATATTGAAACGCGCATGCCTTATGACTTTGAACACGTTAAGCAACTTTTAAAAGACGCGCCTGGTGTCGAGCTAATTGATGATGAAGGTGATTACCCTACAGCAGTGTCTGACGCTAGTGGTAACGATACTGTTTATATAGGCCGATTACGTGCTGATATTTCTCATCCTCATGGATTAAACATGTGGGTTGTAAGTGATAACACTCGCAAAGGTGCTGCAACTAACAGTATTCAAATTGCAGAAGAGCTTATTGCTAATTACATGTAATAGTTAATAGCGCTGAACACACTTTAGAAGCGGTAAACATTATTTGTTTGCCGCTTTTTGTTTATAGAGCTTGTCAATTTTTTGCCGTTTGTTTTTAAAAGTATAAAAACTGATTGATAACACTCAATAAATTAATATTTATAAAGATGTTTTAAGGCATTTATTTTCAAGGTGTTGCGATGGATATTAAGCCTTAACTGGTTTATAGTTTGTAATTGGAATAGAGCTTGCAATAAAAATAGATTGTAATAATAAATGCGAGTCAGTCATTTGGCTGATAACAGCAATAACAAACAATATTTACGCACTTAAGTTTTAGGTGCTTTTGTTAATATTTAAATACTAAAGGATCAGCATGCGCGGTTTAGTTACACTTATTATATTAGCGTCTGCATTGATAGTAACGCCAGTTTACTCTCAAGACAGTACCCAATTAAAGGGGCCTAAAGGCGTTGACTATGGTGCGCAAGGGCGATCTATTGGGCCAATTAAACCAACAGACACACTTTGGCGTATAGCGGCTAAAGTGCGCCCAGATAACTCCGTCAGCATTTATCAAGTTATGCAGGCCTTGTATAACAAAAACCCCAACTCATTTTTAGAGCAAAATCTTAATCATATTCAAAATGGTGCCTATTTAAAAATCCCTACCTTAGCCGAAATCAA
This sequence comes from Pseudoalteromonas sp. C8, assembly GCF_011378685.1. Classification (NCBI taxonomy): domain Bacteria; kingdom Pseudomonadati; phylum Pseudomonadota; class Gammaproteobacteria; order Alteromonadales; family Pseudoalteromonadaceae; genus Pseudoalteromonas; species Pseudoalteromonas sp. C8. The sequence continues at coordinate 38,115 of NZ_WTKT01000020.1, read as the reverse complement.
AGGTGTAAATACACAGCTTGCAAAACAACGCTCAGAGCAAGATGATGCATTATGGGAAAAGAAAAAAAATGGCACACTTACGCAAAGCGAAATTACCTCAGCACAAACAAAAGTAACCCAAGCTCGTAAAGTCGACGTAGACGATGCCAAAAAAGAGATACAGAAAGAATTAAATGAAATAAAAACAGAGCAAAGTACTAAGCTGGTTGAGTTACAACAACAATTTAAAAATTCTGTAAGCAATGTAGAAGAAATTTTAGTTGAGAATAATAATCTTAAAAAACAATTATCAGGTATTTCAAACGAACTCGAAAACTTACGCTTACAGTTAGGACAAGACAGTGAAATTCAAAATCAATTAAAAGAACTAATTGTTAAGCAAAACGAGATTATTGCACAACAAAAAAAACAAGAGATAGTACCAAAAGAATCGCTTGATTTAAGCTCATTATTTTCAAATCCGATAGTGCTGGGTTTATTAATGTTTATTCCTGGGCTACTGATTATTTTTGCAATTGTTATGTTTTTACGCAAACGAGCAAGTAATCAAGAAGAGCCACAAAACGATGATGACTTTTTACCACAAACCCCAATTTACACTGGCGATGATGATTTAGGTCCAAGTTTAAATGACGATCCAATTGTACCCGACCCTTTAGATGACTTGAGTGTTCAACTTGATGATAATCTTGAAAATGATATGTTGCCTGATGATGATTTAGATGACGGCCTAGATGATTTTTCAGGTGGTGAGAATTTACTCGATCAGGATGAGCTTGAAAGTCTACTAAGTGATGACATTGTTTTTGATGATGAAAATACCGATGACGATGATGAACTCGATATTTTTATGCAGCAAGGGTTTGATCAACCTTCAGATGAAAACGCTGAAGATATTGATTTAGACTTATCTGATGACTCAATAAACAATGATGAAATTCTAACTAATGACGATTTAGATAGCTTGTTTGATGAAGACGATAGTCTACCTGAGTTTGATGCACCGCAAACAAGCGAAGCTGTAGAGGATGATAGCTTAGAGTCTCATGATGAAATGGCGGCTTTAAGTGAGGAGCTTGCAGATGATGATAATTTTGATATAGATGAATTATTAGATCAAACATCAACAGAATTAGATACCTCAAATAACACTTCAGCTGAACTTGATACAAGCGACGACTTTGATTTAGACGATATAGATAGCTTAATTGATGAAGCGAATGACCCAAAAAGTGATGTGGTAGATGACTCAATTGATGCAGAGTTACTCGACGAAGATGAACTTCTAGAAGAAAGCGACGATTTTGATTTAGATGACATAGATAGCTTAATTGATGAAGCAGCGGTTGACACTGCAGATGATTCATTAGTTGAGGAAAGCGACGATTTTGATTTAGATGACATAGATAGCTTAATTGATGAAGCCGCGGTTGACACTGCAGATGATTCATTAGTTGAGGAAAGTGACGACTTTGATTTAGACGACATAGATAGCTTAATTGATGAGGCAGCGGTTGATACTGCAAATGATTCATTAGTTGAGGAAAGTGACGACTTTGATTTAGACGACATAGATAGCTTAATTGATGAGGCAGCGGTTGATACTGCAAATGATTCATTAGTTGAGGAAAGTGACGACTTTGATTTAGACGACATAGATAGCTTAATTGATGAGGCAGCGGTTGATACTGCAAATGATTCATTAGTTGAGGAAAGTGATGACTTTGATTTAGACGACATAGATAACCTAATTGATGAGGCAGCAGTTGATACTGCAAATGATTCATTAGTTGAGGAAAGTGACGACTTTGATTTAGACGACATAGATAGCTTAATTGATGAGGCAGCGGTTGATACTGCAGATAAATCATTAGTTGAGGAAAGTGACGACTTTGATTTAGACGACATAGATAACCTAATTGATGATGAACTAAAAAATTCAGATGTAAGAGATTCAGAAATTGATAATGCATTAGCAGACTCAGTTGAGGATTTAGCAGATGCTCAAGAAGAATTAAATGTTGATGATATTGAGTCGCTTGCTTCATCATTAAATGAAGAGCCTGAGCTTGAAGAAGAGCCAGAGCTTGAAGAAGAGCCAGAACTTGAAGAAGAGCCAGAACTTGAAGAAGAGCCAGAGCTTGAAAAAGAACCAGAGCTTGAAGAAGAGCCTGAACTTGAAGAAGAGCCTGAACTTGCTGAAAAGCCAGAGCTTGAAGAAGAGCCAGAGCTTGAAGAAGAGCCAGAGCTTGAAGAAGAGCCAGAGCTTGAAGAAGAGCCAGAGCTTGAAGAAGAGCCAGAGCTTGAAGAAGAGCCAGAGCTTGAAGAAGAGCCAGAGCTTGAAGAAGAGCCAGAGCTTGAAGAAGAGCCAGAGCTTGAAGAAGAGCCAGAGCTTGAAGAAGAGCCAGAGCTTGAAGAAGAGCCAGAGCTTGAAGAAGAGCCAGAGCTTGAAGAAGAGCCAGAGCTTGAAGAAGAGCCAGAGCTTGAAGAAGAGCCAGAGCTTGAAGAAGAGCCAGAGCTTGAAGAAGAGCCAGAGCTTGAAGAAGAGCCAGAGCTTGAAGAAGAGCCAGAGCTTGAAGAAGAGCCAGAGCTTGAAGAAGAGCCAGAGCTTGAAGAAGAGCCAGAGCTTGAAGAAGAGCCAGAGCTTGAAGAAGAGCCAGAGCTTGAAGAAGAGCCAGAGCTTGAAGAAGAGCCAGAGCTTGAAGAAGAGCCAGAGCTTGAAGAAGAGCCAGAGCTTGAAGAAGAGCCAGAGCTTGAAGAAGAGCCAGAGCTTGAAGAAGAGCCAGAGCTTGAAGAAGAGCCAGAGCTTGAAGAAGAGCCAGAGCTTGAAGAAGAGCCAGAGCTTGAAGAAGAGCCAGAGCTTGAAGAAGAACCAGAACTTGAAGAAGAGCCTGAGCTTGAAGAAGAGCCTGAGCTTGAAGAAGAGCCAGAGCTTGAAGAAGAGCCTAAGCTTGAAGAAGAGCCTGAGCTTAAAGAAGAGCCTGCGCTTGACGATGAGCCTGAACTTGCAGAAGAACCTGAGCTTGACGATAAGCCTGAGCTTGAAGAAGAACCTGAGCTTAAAGAAGAACCTGAACTTATAGATGTAACGGTTGATGATTTTTCAGACACATCAGAGTCGCTTCTTGATCCTGAAGATGCACTTGAAGAATACACAGATGATACTTTAAAGAGCGTTGATGAGCTTTTAAGTGAGCTACAACAGGGCACTGATGACGACTATATAGAAACACCTGATTGGTCTTTAGATGAGCTTGATGATGATCTTGAAGAAATAGAAGTTGATCTTGGTGACGATCCGCTAGCGGGCGACGATGACTCAGATCTTACTGAAATTGAAGAGCAGCTTGATAGCGAGCTTGTAACGCCAAGTGAAGAGTTGGATGAATATCCTGAACTTGAATTAGACGATGATCAATCATTATTAGAGAATGAGCCTTCGTTTGAGCCGCAAGAGCTTAAAGGAGATGCATCGGATGATGAAAATGCAGTAGCACTTAGTCAAACAGAGAAAGATCTCGCAAATGCGCTTATGGCAGATGGTGATTTAGATAGTTTAGAAGATGATTTTGATGATGAACTATTAATTGATAATGACTTCTCTGAATTAGAAACTGAAACGGAGATTGAAGATGAGTCGTTTGATGATGATTTACTTCAAGAAATTAATAATGAGGTTGATTCTGTTGAACCACCAAGTATTGAAGATGACATCAAACCTCTTAACCTTGATGAAGTTCAAGAAACATTAGAAAGTGAGTTACCATTTACCCCTGAAGAATTACAAGGGGATGATTTAGATGGTGAGGCACCGGGAGTCGCTTCCAGCCAAGCTGAGCAAGATTTAGCAAACGCACTTATGGCAGATGCTGATTTAGATAGTTTAGAAAATGATTTTGATGATGAGATTTTAATTGAAAATGATTTTTCTGAATTAGATGCTGAATTTGACGAAGATAGTTTAGAGCAAGCACTAACTGATGAGTTATCAGACGAATCGCAAGAGCAAACAAATGCAGAGCGCGAAGCACAGTTAACAAGCTTAGATGAAGTGGGTAGCACTGATATTAGCTCTGACGACGAACTTGATGAAGAGTTTATGTCGAATTTGACGCAAACTGATTTTGATTCATTACTTAGTGAGTTAGCAGAGCCTGAAGACTTAAGTGTTGATGACAGCAGTGAATTTGATGTTGACTTTGACAGCTTGCTAAAAGAAGACTTAGAGACAGATGATTCATTAACTACAAAAGAGTCACTTGTTGAAGGTAGTGATGTTGAGCAACTTGATAATGACGAATTTGTAGATATTGATTCATTATTAGAAGAAAGTGACGACGCTGAACTTGAACACGAACCTTACACCGACGTTAATATGGATGTCGGTTTGAGTGAGTTTGATGCATTACTTGCAGGTGATAACCCAACGGATGTTGATGCTGAAAGTGGTGGCTACTCAGCTAAACTTGATTTAGCGCGTGCTTATATTGAAATTGATGATTTTGATTCTGCGCTTAAAGTTATTGAGGATGTCATTAACAAAGGTCCTGAAGAAGTTCAAGAGGAAGCACTTAGCTTAAAAGCTAAACTAAAATAATTAAAATGTTTATAAGAACCCGTATCTAGCTTAGCTAAATACGGTTTTTTTTATGTGTATTGGTTTGATTACGACAGGTCTCCTTTTATTGCATCGTTAGATAGCATAAAATGCCTCGTTCATTAGCACAGTAGGTAAAACGGTAATTATGCGAGTAGCACTTGGAGTTGAATACAATGGCGCACGTTATAGTGGTTGGCAGCGTCAATCACATGTAAATAGCGTACAGCAAGAAGTAGAAAAAGCGTTGTCGCGTATTTGTAATCATCCTGTTGAAGTTATATGTGCAGGGCGTACAGATGCTGGTGTGCATGGTACAGGCCAAGTAATACACTTTGAAACGCAAGCCGATCGCGATATGGTCGCATTTACACTAGGTATGAATACTTTAATGCCTAAAGATATTGCTATTCGCTTTGCCCAACCGGTTGCTGATGACTTTCATGCCCGTTTTAGTGCTACAGCTCGTCGTTATCGCTATGTTATTTATAACTCCCCCCTACGAGGTGCGGTATTAAACGAGGGGGTTACGCATTTTCATCATCATCTTGATGAAACAAAGATGCAAGAGGCGTGTCAGTACTTAATAGGTAAACACGATTTCACCTCTTTTAGAGCGATACATTGCCAAGCGAATACACCGACAAGAACAATTCATCATCTGTCGGTACAGCGCCAAGGTACTTACGTTATTATTGATATTAAAGCGAATGCATTTTTACATCACATGGTACGTAATATCACAGGCAGCTTAATGGATGTTGGTTTACATAAACAACAACCTATATGGATAAAAGAGCTACTTGATTGTAAAGAACGCGCAAAGGCCAGTGCTACCGCTAAGGCTGCTGGTTTGTATTTAGTGGATGTTGACTACCCTGAGCAATTTAATATTCCTCAAACACCTTTAGGCCCTTTATTTTTGCCTGATATAGATGTGATATAAGTACTTTTTATGAGCACTTTTAACTACTAAGACCAGTTTTTTATACCGCGTTAGTGTAATTCATGTTTTAATTGAAAAAATTTGTCTGCTAATTGCTATTAGCAGGCTCGCGACACAGAACAGTATTAAGAGAGTTGCAAATGAGTTGGCTAGAAAAAATCTTACCTAAAACGACAAAATCATCAGGTCGTAAAGAAATCCCAGAAGGTGTTTGGGCTAAGTGTACATCGTGTGATTCAATTTTATATAAAGCTGAATTAGAAAAGTCATTAAACGTATGTCCTAAGTGTGACCACCACATGCGTGTTAGTGGCCGTAAGCGCCTAGAGCACTTTTTAGATGAAGGTGATCGTCAAGAGCTTGGTACACAACATGAGCCTAAAGACATTCTTAAGTTTAAAGATTCTAAAAAGTACTCTGACCGTATCAGTGCAGCGCAAAAAGCAAGTGGTGAAAAAGATGCACTTGTAGCTATGAAAGGCCGATTAAAAGGCATTCCAGTAGCAGCGGTAGCATTTGAGTTCTCATTTATGGGTGGTTCAATGGCTTCTGTTGTTGGCGCTCGCTTTGTTGATGCTGTTGATCAATGTTTAGAGCATAACATGCCGCTTATTTGTTTTTCTGCATCAGGCGGAGCACGTATGCAAGAGGCGCTTATGTCGCTTATGCAAATGGCTAAAACAAGTGCTGCACTTGCAAAAATGACGGAAAAAGGTCTTCCATTTATTTCAGTAATGACCGACCCGACAATGGGTGGTGTATCTGCATCACTTGCTATGCTGGGTGATATTAACGTTGCTGAACCTAAAGCGTTAATTGGTTTTGCAGGTCCTCGTGTTATTGAGCAGACTGTTCGCGAAACATTACCTGAAGGTTTTCAGCGTAGTGAATTTTTGCTAGAACATGGTGCAATTGACATGATTATTGACCGCCGTGAAATGCGCGATACCCTTGCACGCATTTTAGCTAAATTTATGAACTTGCCTTCTACGGAACAAGAGCATAGAGTAGCGTAAATTTCAGCTTTACTGATTACACGCTATGACAAAAACAATTCCTAGCCAATCATCAAGCCTTGATGATTGGCTTTTTTATTTAGAAAGTGTTCACCCAGCTAACATTGCAATGGGCCTAGAACGAGTTGCTAATGTTGCCAACAATATTGGCCTTTTAAACACTCCAAGTAAAATTATTCTTATTGCCGGTACAAACGGTAAGGGCACCACTGCACGTTGCTTAGAGTCGCTATTGCTAGCGCAAGGTTTTAGCGTGGGTACTTACGCATCTCCTCATTTAATTCGTTATAACGAGCGTGTACGAGTTAATGGCGAAGAACTGGCAGACCAATTTCATATAGATGCTTTTCACCAGCTTGAGCAAGGCCGTAAAGACACTCCTTTGACTTATTTTGAATATGGTACTTTGGGTGCGTTGGCAATTTTTAAACGCTGTAAGGTCGATTATGTATTACTAGAGGTTGGTCTAGGCGGGCGCTTTGATGCTACAAATATAGTAACTCCCTTTGCAAGCGTGATCACCACTATCGATTTAGATCATAAAGAGTACTTAGGTGATACACGAGAGTTAGTGGCTTATGATAAAGCCGGTATTTTTCGTGAAAATACGCCTGCTATTATAGGGGATTTAAATATTCCTCACACAATGACTGATTACGGCAAAGAAATTAATGCCAATATGACGTTGTCGGACAGTGACTTTATTTTCAAAGAGAATGCTGAGAGCTTTAATTGGCAATATAAAGAACATAATCTTGTAATAGATAAGCCAGCAATACCGTGTCAAAATGCAGCAACTGCGTTAACTGCGCTAAGTGTTTTAAGCTTATTACCTAGTGAGCAAGTCATACGAAGTTGCCTCGCTAATTTAGTTGTAGAAGGGCGGTTTCAGCAGTTAAGCGCTGAGCCTTTAGTCTTTACCGATGTAGCACATAACCCTGAGTCGGCGCGTTATTTAGCCAATAAGTTATCAAGCTATAAAGATAAAGGCTTTAAAATTCATGCATTAGCCGCTATGCTTGCTGATAAAGATAAAGTGGGTGTACTTAAAGAAGTAAGTCACTTGGTCGATGAGTGGTCATTAGCGAGCTTAAGTGGTCCGCGAGGCGACACTGCAAGTAATTTACAAAATGCGCTGCAGGGTATATCTCATCATAATACTATCAATAGCTATGATAGTGTGGCACAGGCACTGAGTGTAATTTTACCAAAACAACAAAGTGATACTATGTTGATTGTATTTGGTTCATTTTTTACAGTGGCCGGCGCTATTAATTACTTTAAAAAATAGAGAGGATGTCGGTGAACTCAAGTTTTATTAATCGCTTAGTCGGAACAAGTATAGTAGTGATCGCAGCAATTGTGTTTATCCCTAATATACTCGATGGCGAAAAAGTGCATTATAAAGAGGGCTTTAAAGCGATACCTGATCGCCCTGAGTTCAAAACAATCGATCTTCAAGAGTCAATTGATGAAAACATGGCTAATGCTGAGCCACTAAAACAAGATGAAATTGAAGACATTCAAGCTGACGATGAAGCTTTTGAGCAGCAAAACGCTATGGATGAGAGTGACTACGCTGTAGAGAATAAAGTTGTTGAAGCGACTATTGAACCCAAAACTACACCGATCACTAAGGCACCGGTTCAGGCTAAACCAAAACCTATTGCGCCTCGTAAAAGTGATGAAAACCTAACAAGTATGGCTTACGTTATTCAATTAGGTAGTTTTTCACATGTTGCAAATGTAAAAGCATTACAGGCTAAATTAAAAGTTGAAGGGTTTAAAACGTTTACTAAACCGATTAAAACCCCAAATGGGACGTTAACCAAGGTATTTGTTGGTCCTTCGCTTGATAAAAATGAATTACAAAAGCAGCTTCCCCAGCTGAAAGAGCTTACTAAATTAAATGGTAAAGTTACGCAATACGAAGTAACAAAATAATTAAAAAAAGGCTTGTATCACAAGCCTTTTTTTATTTATTTATATTTGTTTTTATCATTATCTTTATCTCACAATACCCATTCTATAATGTTAATTTTTTGTATTGACTACAACCCAGTAATCTCCCGTTTAAACTTGCATACTAACGATGTTTGGGTATAGAATGCGCCCCAAATTAGCGACTAATTGGTTCTTATGATCTGGGTTGATTACGCCATTATTGGCATCATTGCATTGTCTACCATCATCGGTTTAATACGCGGCTTTGTAAAAGAAGCAATGTCATTAGCGGTATGGGCTGGCGCCTTTATCATCTCTAGCTTATTTTACCAATATTTAGCTTCCTTCCTAACAACCATTTCTGAACCCCTTTTAAGAAATGCTGCGGCCATAGCCATATTATTCTTTGCGACGCTACTGTTAGGCGGTTTACTAAACTACATTTTAGGTGAACTTGTACATCGTACTGGTTTATCGGGTACCGACCGTGTCTTTGGCATAGTGTTTGGTGCTCTACGAGGCGTGTTGGTCGTGAGCGCGTTACTCTTCTTTCTTGATGCTTTTACTGGTGCACCCAATACGCACTGGTGGGGCAATTCTATTTTGATTCCAGAATTTGGCTTTGTTGTTGAATGGTTCTTTTCGTACCTAGAAAACAACTCGAGCTTTTTAAATTCAGTAAACCGTTAATCGGCGAGGATAAATTACATGTGTGGTATCGTTGGAATAGTCGGAACATCCCCTGTTAATCAGGCGATTTATGATGGCTTAACTGTTTTGCAGCACCGTGGTCAAGATGCCGCGGGTATCATTACCATTGAGAATAATACGTTTAGCTTGCGCAAAGCAAATGGCTTAGTGAAAGATGCCTTTCACACACGTCATATGAAACGACTACAAGGTACAATTGGTCTTGGCCATGTGCGCTATCCTACAGCAGGATCTTCAAGCTCATCTGAAGCACAGCCTTTTTATGTTAACTCACCGTTTGGTATAGCACTTGCCCATAATGGCAACCTTACTAATGCAGAAGCTTTAAAAGAGCAGCTATTCTCTGAAGCACGTCGTCACGTTAATACAACATCAGACTCTGAAATTTTACTTAATATCATGGCACATGAATTAAGCAAATCTGATAAGTTGCATTTAGACCCTGAAGATATTTTTACTGCGGTAACCGAAGTAAACAATAAAGTAAGCGGTGGTTATGCAACTATTGCTATGATTATCGGCCACGGCATTGTTGCTTTTCGCGACCCTAATGGTATTCGCCCGCTTGTATTTGGTAAACGCGAAACCGAAAAAGGTACTGAGTACATGTTTGCCTCAGAAAGCGTTGCGTTGAAACCGGACGGTTTTGAGTTTGTACGTGATGTAGCCCCTGGTGAAGCTATATATGTTACAGAAGAAGGTGAATTCCATTCACTTAGTTGTGCTGATAAGGCATCTTACTCGCCGTGTATTTTTGAATTTGTTTATTTTGCTCGACCTGACTCAACAATAGACCGTATGTCTGTGTACGCAACACGCGTAAACATGGGGACTAAACTAGGCGAAAAAATTGCACGTGAATGGGCTGACAAAGATATTGATGTAGTTATCCCAATACCAGAAACTTCATGTGATGTAGCACTGGAAATCGCACGTGTACTTGATTTACCGTATCGCCAAGGTTTTGTTAAAAACCGTTATATTGGTCGTACATTTATCATGCCTGGCCAAGAGATGCGTAAAAAATCAGTGCGTCAAAAGCTAAACGCAATTGATCGCGAGTTTAAAGGTAAAAACGTATTATTGGTTGATGACTCAATTGTTCGTGGTACAACATCAGCACAAATTGTTGAAATGGCCCGAGAGTCTGGCGCTAAAAACGTTTACTTTGCATCAGCGGCACCTGAAATACGCTTCCCTAATGTGTACGGTATTGATATGCCTTCAGCAGCTGAGCTTATTGCTCACGGACGTGAAGTAGAAGATATTAATGCAAGTATTGGTTCTGACGGTTTAATCTTTCAATCGTTAAAAGATTTAATTGCTGCGGTTAGCCAAGAAAACCCTGAAATTACTAAGTTTGAAACTTCAGTATTTGATGGCCAATATATTACTGGCGATATTGATCAAAACTATTTAAACCGTATTGATAAGCTACGTAACGATTCTGCAAAAAGCACCCGCGAAAGTGCGATGTCTTCAGGTTTAGAGATACACAACCAAGACGAAAATGAAGCTGATTAATAGTTAGTTAACAAAAAGTCGTTACACAAAAAAAGGAGCTAATTAGCTCCTTTTTTGCGAAGGAAAGAAAGGGAACATTTCTATCAAACATGACTCTTTTTTTAGGTGAAATTTATTAAGTAAACATTGGGCTAACAATCCCATTAGTCCAAAGCATAGCTGTTACAGCTAAAATAATAACCAGTAATATTAATCCACACGTTACTACCGAGCTGGCGTAAATAAAGCCACGCTCTTCTGGGATATGCATAAGTATTGGTACGCCGGTATAGAGTAAATAAACCGAGTAAGCCAGTGCAATAATTCCAATACACACTACAAACCAAAGTACAGGCCAAAAAGCGGCGAGTGCCGACATAAACACTGGTGTTGCAGTATATGCTGCAAGTTCAAGTGTTTGTGTAAATGTAGGTTTAGAGCCAAATGTAACCGCCATCCAATGGGCTAAATACGCCAATGCAAAAACACCCGCTATTAAAGCAAAATACATTGCACCTGCAATTAGCAGTGCACTATCGTGCGTTAAAAATACGGGATTGCCTGCACCTATACTCCATCCTAAATAAACAGATGAGTAGTAGCCCATTATTGAAGGAAATAAAGCAATCAGTAAAATATGCGACAAACTATAGGTTAAACTTTCATGGCGATTATCTATTGTTTGCCATTCTTCAAGTGGGTGAGCATAAATGCCCCAGAGGTGATTTAGTATCATAGTACTTACTCCATAAAAGGAACGTATTATTGTTTTGGTTGGTTTATTTTTATACAGTCTATGTACAGTTATGGTTCACTTATTTTGCAAAGTCAAGTTAACTCGTTATTAACATTTAGACGCAGATAAGGGCTTTGATTTATCCCAAGCAAAATTTCGTGTTAAAATAACGGTCTATCAAATTTATTTAGTAATGAGCAGTCAAAGTGCCACATAGCCAACTTTTAGAGCCGATTAATAACTTTTTATTGTGTACCACCCCAGAGCAATGGGTGGAGCAAGCAATTAAAAAAGAAAACTTATCAGTCATTTTAATAGATCACTTAATTTGTGAATTAAAAGCAGCTCAAAGTGCGATGTTTTTGATACGTAAATACGCGGTAGATAAAGAGGGTAGTGATGCATTACTCGAGTGGCTAAAGCCATTTGAAACGCTTATTTACAAACGAGAAGGGAATTGGCGCGATCTGGCTGCTAAAAATAAGCTCACTAAATCAATAATTCCTAAATCGAGTTCTCCATACGGGCAAGGTCTAATCGATAAAATGGTTTTGCTGATAAAAGAAGAGCTGCATCACTTTTATCAAGTGCTCGAAATTATGGACGAGTACGGTGTTGAGTATCGAAGTATTACACCATGTCGTTACGCAAAAGGCATGCTCCGTCATGTTAAAACGTTCGAGCCCGATGCATTAGTCGATAAGCTAATAGTAGGCGCTTATATTGAGGCGCGTTCGTGTGAGCGTTTTGCAAAGCTTGCACCGCATGTTGACAAACGTTTAGGTGATTTTTATATTTCGTTGTTACGTTCAGAAGCGCGTCATTACCAAGATTATTTAACTTTAGCGCAAGAAATTGCTGATTTTGATATTACCGAACGCGTAAACTTTTTTGGTGAAAAAGAAAAAGAGCTAATTTCTACAACCGATACTGATTTTAAATTTCACAGCGGTGTTCCAATAGCGCAAAGCTAATTTTCTTTTAAGAAATTAATATACTCTGCTATTTTCTGATTGCTGAAATTATGTTTTTTCATAATTTTAGCAATGCATCCATTTTTAGTTATTATATCAATTCCTCTATTAAATTTTTGTAAGTATTCTTTGGCTCTATAATTTGATTTAGAGACAACTAAATATAGTTTATGAGAAGCAAGATCTGGCGATAAGTACTCAATATTATTATCATCTGAATCTTCGGTTTTAGTGTGTTCAAGCCAGTAATTTCCAACCTCTTTAGTACCCGCGACTAAATCAATACGCCCTTGTTGTAGTAAATATAAGCTTGTAGGAAGGCTTTTAGTGGACGTTATTGCCAGCTCCGTATTTCTAGCAAACTCTTGGCTTACAACGGCATTGTCTTCTATACCAATACTATAAGGTGTTAATGATTGAACTGTACCGTCGAAATTAATAACACTCTCTTTTCGTTTGAAAACTCCTGAGTGAGCAACTGCAAGTGGACGAGAGTAGTAAAAAACTTCATTTCTTTTTAATGAATAAAAAGCACCTAAAATAGCGGTTTTTCTGTTTTTTTCTAATAGCTTTAGGGCGCGGTCCCAGGTCGTAAACTCGGCTTCGCTATTAATACCTTGCGTTTTAAGAGCTGATTGGGCTATTTCATATAGCCAGCCATTACTAGGTAGGTTTTCGCTAAAATAGGGAGGATAGTTTTCTGTAACAATTTGCCATGTTTGCTTGCTAAATACTTGTGTAGGAATGGCAATTACTACGATGAAAATTAACAGCTTAATCATTCAACCTCTCACTATTATTCATATATATAGATAAATAATAGTCAGAATTTTAAATTATGCGAAAGGCGTGCTAATTAATTCTTGTGATTGAGGGGTAACGACTAAATAAGAGCCTTGGGTATACCAGTCACCTAGCACTGTGCGAGTAAGTGTTTGTTCATTAACTTTATACGTATGAACATTAGGGCGGTGAGTATGACCATGAATCATATTTGTAACGTTATGTTTGGCAAAGGTGGCAAGTACAGCCTCATCGACAACGTCTAAAATTTCGATAGGTTTATCAGCTTGGCTTAACTTACTTTTTTCGCGGGCATTACGCGCTATTTTTTTACGATACCAAAGCGGCATTGCAAGCATCAATTTTGGCCACCACCAACCACGGCTCTTTTTACGAAAGTTTTGATATTCAGTGTCTTGAGTGCACATTTCGTCGCCATGTAAAATAACGGTAGGCGTGCCATATAAATCAATGACCGTTTGTTCATCGAGTAATGTCATTGCGGCCATGTCGGCATATTGCTTGCGCATAATGAAATCACGATTGCCATGTATAAAATAAACAGGTGTGCCACCATCATTAACGGCGCTTAAATGTTTTGCTACATCGGCACTCAGTGCAGTAATGTAGTCATCTCCAACCCATACTTCAAAAAAATCACCCAAAATATAAAGTGCATCTACATCTTTATTTAATATATGTGTATTTAAAAAGTCAAAAAATGCAGCGCTAATGTCGGGGCGGTTTTCGCTTAGGTGTAAATCTGCAATAAAGTAAGTTTGGCGAGTCATAGGTCAGTCTATTCTAGTTTTAAAAAAACGGGCATATACTAATAGTATACACCCGCTTATATACTCACATAATATGAGTAAACGTTACTAATTAACAGTAACGCTTTCGATGATCACATCTTCAAGAGGTACGTCTTGGTGAAAACCAGTACTACCTGTTGCAACTGCTTTAATCTTATTTACTACGTCCATGCCTTCTACTACTTCAGCAAAAACACAATAACCCCAACCTTGCGATGTTTCGCTGCTGTGGTTTAAAAAGTCGTTGTTGTTCACGTTAATGAAAAACTGTGCTGTAGCTGAATGAGGATCAGGTGTACGTGCCATAGCTAAAGTGCCTACTTTATTAGACAGACCATTATTAGCTTCATTCTGAATTGGGTCGTTTACTTCTTTTTGTTCCATACCTGGAACAAAACCACCGCCTTGAACCATAAAACCATCGATTACACGATGAAAGATAGTGCCGTTGAAAAAATCAGCATTTGCATACTCTAAAAAGTTTTTAACTGTGTTTGGAGCTTCTTGCTCAAACATTTTAATGGTGATGTCACCAAAATTAGTGTGTAGAACAACCATGTGTTTTCCTATATCCGGTTTAAATATTGGCGCTATTTTATCGTAGTTGGCTAAGATTAACAAAGTAGATGTTTGGTTTGTTATAAAGCGCTAGAGCAGGGGCTTTTCAAGTGGTAACATAACTGTTCAAGTAAATAGTCAAGGACTCAAAGTAAATGGTAAATATATACAACACACTCACGCGACAAAAAGAGCAATTTAAACCTATGGTCGAAGGAAAAATCGACATGTATGTGTGTGGTATCACCATTTATGATTACTGCCATATTGGACACGCTCGTACTTTTGTAGGTTTTGACGTTATTGTGCGCTACTTACGCCATATTGGTTACGATTTGAAATATGTACGTAACATTACAGATATCGACGATAAAATAATTAAACGTGCGAACGAAAATGGTGAGTCAATAAACGACTTAACTGTGCGCATGACTAAAGCGATGCATGAAGATTTTGATAGCCTAAATATGCTACGCCCAGATATTGAGCCAACAGTTACAAGCCATATGGATGAAATTATCGTTATGGTTAAGCGCTTGATTGAAAAAGGCCATGCCTATGTCGCAGCCGATGGCGATGTTTTGTTTGATGTATCAACGTTTGAGCAATACGGTGCACTTTCTCAGCAAGATTTAACTATGTTGCAATCAGGCTCTCGCGTTGAAGTAGCGCAAGATAAAGACGATCCACTTGATTTTGTGTTATGGAAAAAAGCAAAAGCAGGTGAACCATCATGGTCATCACCGTGGGGTGAAGGGCGTCCGGGTTGGCATATTGAATGTTCGGCAATGAGCTCAAAGCACTTAGGTGAGCATTTTGATATTCACGGTGGGGGGTCTGATTTACAGTTTCCACATCATGAAAACGAAATTGCCCAATCGTGCTGTGCAAACAACGGCAAGTATGTAAATACATGGATACATACTGGCATGGTTCAAGTAAACAAAGAAAAAATGTCTAAGTCGTTAGATAACTTCTTTACAGTGCGTGAAGTTTTAAAAGCATACGATCCTGAATCTGTTCGTTACTTTTTAATTTCAGGTCATTACCGCAGCCAACTAAATTACTCACAAGAAAATTTAGACCAAGCGCGTTCATCACTTGAGCGCATTTATACAGCGCTTCGTGATGTCGAACCGGTAGAGTGCGATTTAGAAGGTAATGAGTTTGTTGCTAAATTTAGAAAAGCAATGAATGACGACTTTAATACACCAGAAGCACTACCTGTGTTGTTCGAACTTGCTAAAGAATTAAACCGCGTAAAAGAAAGTGACGCAGTTCAAGCTGGGCAACTTGCGTTTATATTACGCAGTATTGGTAACGTTTTAGGGGTTGCTCAACAAGCACCAGAAGCTTTTTTACAAGGCGGGCAAGATGACGACGAAGTTGCGACAATTGAAGCATTAATTGTGAAACGTAATGAAGCACGTGCAAGTAAAAACTGGGCTGCTGCTGATGAAGCACGTGATGCGCTTAATGCGTTAGGTGTAATACTTGAAGATTCAGCCGGTAAAACAACGTGGCGTAAAGCGTAAGCGTTTAAAGTAATTCACGTTCAACTAAAAAAGGGTTGCCAAATGGCAACCCTTTTTTGATTTTTTAACAGCTTAGCTGTGATATTTCTCACACGCTTCAAGTGTGTTTTCAATTAAGCTCGCGACCGTCATCGGGCCAACGCCACCTGGTACAGGTGTAATGAAATGCGCTTTTTGTTCAGCCACACTGTATTGAACATCACCGACTAATTTACCCGTGTCTAAACGGTTAATGCCTACATCGATGACTATAGCGCCTTCTTTTATCCAATCTCCAGGTATAAATTCAGGTTTACCTACAGCCACAACTAATAAGTCAGCGCGGCGAACATGCGTTTCTAAGTCTTGAGTAAACTTATGGCATACTGTGGTAGTACAACCCGCTAATAAAAGCTCTAACGACATTGGACGACCAACAATATTTGACGCGCCAACGACAACTGCATGCATCCCTTTATAACGTACACCCGTTGAATCAAGTAATGTAATAATACCTTTAGGGGTACATGGGCGAAGGGCAGGCATACGCTGTGCTAATCGACCAATGTTATATGGATGAAATCCATCAACATCTTTATGTGGGGTAATGCGTTCTAAAATCTTTTCAGCATCAAGACCTTTTGGCAGTGGTAACTGCACTAAAATTCCATCAACTTCGGCATCATTATTTAGCTCGTCAATTAAATCTAAAAGAGTTTGCTCTTGCGTGTCTGCTGGTAAATCAAATGATTTGGAGATAAAACCTACTTCTTCACAGGCTTTACGTTTTGAACCAACATAAACTTGGCTTGCTGGATCAAGTCCAACAAGTACTACTGCAAGTCCTGGTGCACGTAAACCATTTGCTACACGTTCACTTACGCGTTCTGCTACAGCGCTACGTACTTGTTTTGCGATTGCCTTACCATCAATGATGTTTGCCGTCATGGGTGACCTTTAATTGGGGTTAATTAACTAGATACCGATACTCTAAAAACGAATGCATAATAAAATAGGGGTAAAAATGCTAATAAAGAAAACATACTCTTTATTTAACTCGTTTTATAATGTGCCTACTATTTTCGCAGAAAAGCATAGCAGCGCCAAGTTGCTTTTAATGTATATAACATTTGAGTTATTAAATAGTTTAAATTTCAGCCTACTATTGTAATATTTAACCATTGTGCACTAAAAATGAGCACTTGATTGGTTTTATTAAAAAAACGTTTGACCTAACCCCGTCAAATCACTATTATGCACCCCGTTGTCAACGAGGTCACTCGCTAACAATAATAAGTTTCGGCGATTAGCGCAGTTTGGTAGCGCACTTGGTTTGGGTCCAAGGGGTCGCAGGTTCAAATCCTGCATCGCCGACCATTTTTATAATTTATTATAATCGAATAGCTTATTGGTAAACTATGAAGTTTTCGATGCGCCCATAGCTCAGCTGGATAGAGCAACGCCCTTCTAAGGCGTGGGTCGAAGGTTCGAATCCTTCTGGGTGCACCATTTGAAAACATGTAAATATAGCGGTGATTGTAGCTCAGTTGGTAGAGCCCCGGATTGTGATTCCGGTTGTCGTGGGTTCGAGCCCCATCAGTCACCCCATTTACAACGAATATCGGCGATTAGCGCAGTTTGGTAGCGCACTTGGTTTGGGTCCAAGGGGTCGCAGGTTCAAATCCTGCATCGCCGACCATTTCCTTAAAATGGTCTTAAACTCTCAGTTTAAGTGTTCAGTATGAAAAAAGAAGTAAACTCTTCAATGTCGGCGATTAGCGCAGTTTGGTAGCGCACTTGGTTTGGGTCCAAGGGGTCGCAGGTTCAAATCCTGCATCGCCGACCATTTCCTTAAAATGGTCTTAAACTCTCAGTTTAAGTGTTCAGTATGAAAAAAGAAGTAAACTCTTCAATGTCGGCGATTAGCGCAGTTTGGTAGCGCACTTGGTTTGGGTCCAAGGGGTCGCAGGTTCAAATCCTGCATCGCCGACCATTTTCTTATCTAATAAGAATAATAAGTAAACTCCTCTAAGTTATAAATCTAAATCTGTTAGCCTATAATTCTATTAAATAATTTCTACTTTAATCCATTCAATGCCTAGTTAGCCTGTTTTTTATTCAGTTAGTCTCTATAGTCCCTTATCTAGTCCAAATAATTGCCCCCTATACTCGACTATCATAAATATTAGGTTATAATGCCGCGTCTATTGTTTAACATAGTGCCCGAAGGGCAAAGCAGCAATGGTATCTCATGGTAGCGACGGATGCTTTTAAGTGTGAAAAACCGCTTAAACTTTATCAAGACTCATGCAGATCACTTTGTTTGTAAAGGAAGGCGAACAGTCGCCAAAATTGAATATTGAGGTAAATCATGCAAGTTTCTGTTGAGACGACCCAAGGCCTTGAGCGCCGTATAACTATCACCGTTCCTTCAGAGAACGTTGAGACCGAAGTAAAAAAACGCCTACAACAACTGTCAAAAACACAGCGTATAGATGGTTTCCGTGCTGGTAAAGTTCCAGTATCTGTAATTAACAAGCGTTTTGGCCCTGCAGTTCGTCAAGAAGTTGCTGGCGAAGTAATGCAACGTAATTACATTGAAGCAATCGTTTCTGAAAAAATCAATCCAGCTGGCGCGCCTACATTCGCACCTAAATCACTTGAAGCAGGTAAAGATTTAGAATTCTCAGCAACGTTTGAAGTTTACCCTGAAGTTGAAGTTCAAGGTTTAGATAAAATTACTGTTGAGAAACCAGCGGTAACAGTGACTGACGAAGATTTAGCTAACATGCTAGAAACACTTCGTAAGCAACACGCAGCGTGGGCTGATGTTGATGCAGCTGCTGGCGAAAACGACCGTGTAACAGTTGATTTCGTAGGTACTATCGACGGTGAAGTATTTGAAGGCGGCAAAGCTGAAGACTTCCCATTAGAGCTTGGCCAAGGTCGTATGATCCCAGGTTTTGAAGATAACATCGTAGGTAAAAAAGCAGGCGAAGAAGTAGTTGCTGATGTAACTTTCCCTGATGATTACCACGCTGAAAACTTAAAAGGTAAAGCGGCTCAATTCACTATCACAGTGAAAAAAGTTGAAGCGCAAGAATTACCAGAATTAAGCGAAGAGTTTGCAACTAAATTCGGTGTTACCGAAGGCGGCGTAGACGCGCTTAAAGAAGAAGTTAAAAAGAACATGACACGTGAGCTAGACCAAGCGGTTAAAGCAAGCGTTAAAGACCAAGCAATCAAAGGTCTTTTAGCTAACAACGAAATCGAAGTGCCTAAAGCACTTGTTGATCAAGAAGTTGATGCTCTACGTCAGCAAGCAGCTCAACGTTTTGGCGGCGACGCTCAAAACATGCCAGAGCTTCCAGCTGAATTGTTCCACGAGCAAGCTGTAACACGTGTTAAAACTGGCCTTTTATTAGGTGAAGTGATTAAAGCTAACGAGATTAAAGTTGATGACGCTAAAGTTGAAGCATTAATCGCAACGGTAGCTTCTGCATACGAAGATCCAACTGAAGTAGTAGAATACTACAAAGGTAATGATCAACTTATGCAGCAAATGCGTAATGTAGCAATGGAAGAGCAAGCTGTTGAAGCTATTTTAGCTAAAGCAGTTGTTACTGATGTTGAAAAAGCATTTGATGACATCATGAATCCACAGCAAGGTGCTTAATAAGTCATTGACTTAAGCTCTCGCTAACGATTAAATGGCTCGTGCTACTCTGTTTATACAGCGTGCCCGGGCCATTTTAGTTTTTGGCTCTAAATTTGCGAAAAACGATAACTATGCTTCCTTATAATAAGGATAAGTATAAGCGCATAAGGAATTAAATAAGTATGAATACTGGTATTACAGATCCCCTAAATGCATTGGTCCCAATGGTTGTTGAACAAACACCGAAAGGCGAGCGCTCGTATGATATTTATTCGAGATTATTAAAAGAGCGTATTATCTTTTTAACAGGTCAAGTTGAAGACAACATGGCAAATCTGATTTTAGCGCAAATGCTATTTTTAGAATCAGAAAATCCTGATAAAGATATCTTTTTATACATCAACTCACCAGGTGGTTCAGTAACTGCGGGTATGGCTATTTACGACACAATGAACTTCATCAAACCAGATGTAAGTACAATATGTGTAGGTCAAGCTGCAAGCATGGGTGCTTTTTTACTTACTGCTGGCGCTAAAGGTAAGCGTTTTTGCCTACCAAACTCACGTGTGATGATTCACCAACCATTAGGTGGTTTCCAAGGTCAAGCATCTGACTTTGAAATACATGCTAAAGAAATTCTGTCTATTAAAGCTAAGCTTAATCGCTTAATGGCTGAGCATACAGGCCAACCATTAGATATTATCTCTAAAGACACAGATCGTGATAACTTTATGAGTGCCACGCAAGCTGTAGATTACGGCTTGGTAGACTCTGTGTTTACAAATCGCGACAAAAAGTAAGCGCTTGGCGAGCAGGATTGCCTGTTTGCCACTTTGAGTTACTATGCGAAAACTAATAAATTTTGGTATAGTTAAAGCGTATTGAAATAGCCGCCAACAGTTTTGGTGGCCAACGTAATAAAATGAGGTAGCTGAATGTCTGACACTCCTACAGACGGCGACAAAAGTAATAAATTGTTATACTGCTCTTTTTGTGGCAAAAGCCAACATGAAGTGCGTAAATTAATTGCAGGCCCTTCAGTATACGTTTGTGATGAATGTGTAGAGTTGTGTAACGATATTATCAGGGAAGAGATCAAAGACATTGCTCCTAAGCATGATACGTCTGACAAACTACCTGTACCAAAAGAAATTCGTAAACACTTAGACGATTATGTTATTGGTCAAGATCATGCTAAAAAAGTATTGTCTGTTGCCGTTTATAACCATTATAAACGCCTACGTAACCAATCGACTAAGCAAGACATTGAATTAAGTAAAAGTAATATTTTGCTTATCGGCCCAACAGGTAGTGGTAAAACATTACTTGCAGAAACATTAGCGCGTCTACTTGATGTGCCGTTTACTATGGCCGATGCCACTACATTAACCGAAGCAGGTTATGTAGGTGAAGATGTTGAAAACATCATTCAAAAGCTTTTACAAAAATGCGATTACGATGTTGAAAAAGCGCAACGTGGCATTGTTTACATTGATGAAATTGACAAAATTTCTCGTAAATCAGATAACCCGTCAATTACACGTGATGTATCGGGCGAGGGCGTTCAACAGGCGCTACTTAAACTGATTGAAGGCACCGTTGCTTCTGTTCCACCGCAAGGTGGTCGTAAACATCCACAACAAGAGTTTTTACAAGTAGATACGTCTAAAATCTTGTTTATTTGTGGTGGTGCATTTTCAGGCCTAGATAAAGTAATTGAGCAACGTAGCCATAAAAATACCGGTATCGGTTTTGGCGTTAGCGTAAAAGAATCTGCGGCGAGTCGCTCTTTAAGTGAAACATTTAAAGACGTAGAACCAGAAGATTTAGTTAAATACGGCTTAATTCCTGAGTTTATAGGTCGTTTGCCAGTAGTTGCTACGTTAACAGAACTTGACGAAGCTGCTCTTGTGCAAATATTGAGTGAACCTAAAAACGCGATTACTAAACAGTTCTCAGTATTGTTTGGTATGGAAGACGTTGAACTTGAGTTTCGCGATGATGCCTTAGCTGCAATTGCCCACAAAGCAATGGAGCGTAAAACAGGTGCACGTGGTCTTCGTTCAATCGTTGAAGGTGTGTTACTTGATACTATGTACGAACTTCCTTCAATGGATGACGTAAGCAAAGTTGTTATTGATGAAACCGTTATTAAAGGTGAGTCAGACCCAATCTTGATTTATGAAAATAATAAACAAGATAAAGCTGCATCAGAATAGTTTTTAAGCTATTTGAATGAAAAAAGGAGCCTTAGGCTCCTTTTTTTATAATTAATTTAATCGAGTATGGGAAAATTGTTGAACTTTAATTAGGTTATCCCCATATACTTGAGTAATCTTTAAAATAAATGAAGTGCGAAGAGAAACTATAATGACGCTTGAGAGAACCGACCGAGTCGAAATCCCAGTCCTTGCACTGCGCGATGTTGTGGTATACCCGCACATGGTGATCCCGCTTTTTGTTGGCCGTGAAAAATCAATAAAATGCCTAGAAGCGGCAATGGACAAAGACAAACAAATTTTCTTGGTTGCACAAAAAGATGCAACTGTAGATGAACCAGAGCAAGATGATATTTATCGTATCGGTACTATTGCCACTGTACTTCAGTTATTAAAATTACCAGACGGTACAGTTAAAGTTTTAGTTGAAGGTACACAGCGCGCACAAATTGAAGAATTTGTAGATAACGATGACTTTTTTGTTGCTAATGCTCAATTTATTGAATCTGATTCGGTAGACGAGAAAGAACAAGATATTTTTATTCGTAGCGCAATTAGCCAGTTTGAAGGCTATGTAAAGCTAAACAAAAAAATTCCACCTGAAGTACTAACTTCAGTTTCAGGTATTGATGAGCCAGCACGCCTTGCCGATACAATGGCAGCCCATATGCCGCTTAAAGTACCTGAAAAGCAAAAAGTGCTCGAAATTTCAAGCGTTACAGAACGTCTTGAATATTTAATGGCATTAATGGAAGGCGAAATAGACTTACTGCAAGTTGAGAAGAAAATCCGTACCCGCGTTAAAAAGCAGATGGAAAAGTCTCAGCGCGAGTATTACCTCAATGAGCAAATGAAAGCCATTCAAAAAGAGCTGGGTGAGCTTGACGATGTACCTGACGAATTTGAAGCACTTAAAAAACGCATCGAAGAATCGGGTATGCCAGCAGAGGCACAAGACAAAGCGACGACAGAGCTTAATAAGCTTAAGATGATGTCGCCAATGTCTGCAGAAGCGACTGTAGTGCGTTCATACATTGACACATTAATTAATGTGCCATGGAAAAAACGCTCTAAAGTGAAAAAAGACTTAGCGGGCGCGCAAAAAATTCTTGATAGCGATCACCACGGCTTAGATAAAGTAAAAGAACGCATTATTGAGTACCTCGCGGTACAACAGCGTACTAATAAGCTTAAAGGGCCAATTTTATGTTTAGTTGGGCCACCAGGTGTTGGTAAAACATCACTTGGTCAATCTATTGCACGTTCAACTGGTCGTAAGTATGTGCGTATGGCGCTTGGCGGCGTACGTGATGAAGCTGAGATCCGTGGTCATCGTCGTACATACATTGGTTCAATGCCAGGTAAGCTAATTCAAAACATGACAAAAGTGGGCGTTAAAAATCCATTATTTTTGTTAGATGAAATCGATAAAATGTCATCAGACATGCGTGGCGACCCAGCTTCAGCACTATTAGAAGTGCTTGATCCTGAGCAAAACAGCCACTTTGCCGATCATTACCTTGAAGTAGATTACGATTTATCTGATGTTATGTTTGTAGCAACATCAAACAGCTTTAACATTCCGGGCCCATTACTGGACCGTATGGAAGTTATTCGCTTATCGGGTTACACCGAAGATGAAAAGCTAAACATTGCAAAAGAGCACTTAATTACTAAACAAGTAAAACGTAACGGCTTAAAAGAGTCTGAAATAGTTATCGAAGATAGTGCAATTATTGGCATTATTCGTTACTACACACGTGAAGCGGGCGTACGTAACCTAGAGCGCGAAATTTCAAAACTATGCCGTAAAGCAGTTAAAAATATCTTACTTGAAAAAGACACTAAAACAGTGATTATCAATCAAGATAACCTAGAAGACTTTTTAGGTGTGCAACGCTTTGATTATGGTAAAGCTGAAGATGGCGACCGTATTGGTCAAGTTACAGGTTTAGCATGGACAGAAGTTGGCGGTGATTTGCTAACAATCGAATGTGCGGCTGTACCAGGTAAAGGTAAACTTACTTATACCGGTTCACTGGGCGATGTAATGCAAGAGTCGATTCAAGCGGCAATGACGGTAGTACGTAATCGCGCAGATACATTTCGTATTAATAGCGACTTTTACGAAAAACGTGATATTCACGTTCACGTACCTGAAGGCGCAACACCAAAAGATGGCCCTAGTGCGGGCGCAGCAATGGTAACAGGTCTTGTATCTAGCTTAACGGGTAACCCTGTACGAGCAGATGTTGCAATGACCGGTGAAATTACGCTACGTGGTGAAGTACTTCCTATTGGTGGCTTAAAAGAGAAATTATTGGCGGCGCATCGTGGTGGAATTAAAACAGTAATCATTCCAAAAATTAACGAACGTGACTTAAAAGAGATTCCAGAGAACGTGTTGGCAGGTCTTGATATTCACCCAGTTACTTGGATTGACGAGGTGTTAAAGCTTGCTTTAGTGCATCCTGTTGAGAGTTTTTCGGTCGAAACACCTAAAAACCAAGAAAAAAGCTAAAAAAAGTGCTTTTTAGGGCTTTTCAAATCTAAACGGTATGATAAGTTAAGCACTGGTTTTCAAGCCTAGCCCTTATGGGGCGTAGGCTTAAGAAAAATATAATCATGTGAGCATTAAAAGTTTGCTCTACAATTTTCAAAAAAGTGATGTTAGTTTAAAAAACCATCGCTCTTGATAATAACAATGAAAGAGGATGATATTGTGAATAAATCTCAATTAATCGATCAAATCGCAGCTGATGCTGACATTTCTAAAGCGGCTGCAGGTCGTGCACTAGATTCATTCATCGAATCTGTATCTGGCGCGCTAAAAGAAGGCGACTCAGTTGCACTTGTTGGTTTTGGTACTTTCTCAGTACGTGACCGTGCTGCACGTTCAGGCCGTAACCCGCAAACTGGTGAAACAATCCAAATTGCTGCTGCAACTATTCCTGCTTTTAAAGCCGGTAAAGCGCTTAAAGACGCAGTAAACTAATCACTGTTTTAAACACATTAGTTATGGCGAGTGTAAAGTTACTGATTCACCACAACAGATGAATTAAGTAACTTTACCGCCAGTTACTTCAAGTGAAAAAGCGTATCTGGTAAGATACGCTTTTTTTACATGTGACAAGGTAAAATACCTTGATCAAAAAGAGATAAACAAATGCTTGAGAAAATCAGAGAAGGTTCGCAAGGACCTGTAGCCAAAATAATTTTAGGCGCGGTGATTTTATCTTTTGCCTTAGCAGGGATCGGTAGTTACTTAGGTCAAACCACAGAACAACCCGTTGCTGAAGTAAATGGAATTAAAATTAGTCAAACCGATTTTAACCGTGCTTACCAAAATGAACGTAGCCGTTTAGAGCAACAATTTGGTGAATATTTTACACAAATTGCCGCTGATCCAAATTACATGGCGCAAATTCGCCAAGGTGTAGTTGACCGCTTAGTACAACAAGAATTGCAATCACAGCTAGCGGCTGATTTAGGCCTTCGCGTAAGCGACGAAAGTGTACGTAAAACAATTTTAGAACTACCGTACTTTCAAATTGGTGAAAAGTTTAATAACGATCGTTACTTACAAGTAATTCGTCAAATGAACTTTCAACCAGATGCTTTTCGTGAATACTTACGTAAAGATATGACACGTAGTCAGGTAGTATCTGCTGTTGCAGGTACAGACTTTGCCCTAGAGAGCGAGCTTAAAAGCGCAATTGCTCTGCAGCAGCAAACTCGTAGTATTGACTACTTAGTCATTAATAAAGAAGCGCTTGCCGCGGACGTAGAAGTATCAGAGCAAGAAGTGTCTGATTACTACGAGCTAAACGCATCACAATTTTTATCTCCAGAGCTTATTTCAGTAAGTTATATTGAGCTTAAAGCAGCAGATATTAATGTTGAATCGGTAACCGAGGATGACGTTAAAGCGTATTACGAGCAAAATAAAGCACAATACGTTGAGCCAGAAAAGCGTCGTGTATCACATATCTTAATTGATAACAGTGAAGACGATGATGCAGCAAAAGAAAAAGCCAATGCACTTCATGCACAACTAGAGCAAGGTGCAGACTTTGCTGAGTTAGCAGAATCATCATCTGACGATATCGTTAGTGGCGAAATGGGCGGCGACCTTGAATGGATTGAACGTGACGTAATGGACCCTGCATTTGAAGACGCGACTTTCGCACTGCAAAACAAAGGTGACATTTCTGAGGTTGTTGCTTCTGAGTTTGGTTATCACATAATTAAACTTACAGACATTCAACCACAACAAGTTAAAGCGTATGACGATGTTAAAGCTGACTTACGTGCTGAATTAGAACAAGCTGAAAAAGTAGATGCGTTTTACGAAAAGCAAACAGAAATGGGCGCACTTGCATTTGAAATTTCAGACCGCTTAGACGACGCTGCAGAAGTTGCTGAAGTGGAAGTTAAATCTACACCTCTTTTAGCACTTAATGCTCTACCAGAGCCTTTAAACAGCCCTGCAGTTGTAACAGCACTAACATCAGTTGATTTACTTGAAGATAAAGTAAACTCTGAAGTTATTGAGCTTGGTGAGGAGCATGCAATTATTGTTCGTATTAACGAGCATAAACCTGCTGCTACTAAAGCGCTGGATGAAGTAAGCGAGCAAATTAAAGCGCGTTTAGTTAATGAAAAATCATCTGAGCTTGCTAAAGAAAAAGCGCGTAGCTTATTTGCAGAAGTACAAGCAGGTAAGAGCTTAAACGATGTAGCAAACGAGCAAAGCTTGACGGTTCGTCAAGAAGCGCAGTTAACACGTCAAAGCTACACTGTTTCACCTGCTATTGTGACTCAAGCATTTAAAATGGCTCACCCAGCAGATTCTGCGGTAGTTGAGCTTGTTAATTTAAATAATGGTGATGCAGCAATTGTTGCGCTTAAGTCGGTAACAGATGCACAAGTTGCAGCTAATATTGACCCTCAAGCAAAACAAAGCATTACTATGGCGCAAGCTAATAAAAACTACATGGTATTTATTGAAGCGCTTAAAGCAAATGCTGAACTTAGCTTACCAACGGCTACACAAACTGTTGAATAATTAATTTTAGCTCATAAAGAAAGGCGCTTTTAAAGCGCCTTTTTTATTGTCTTAAATAAAGTTGGTATTAATTACCTCTGGCAATAAACTCAATCCGATTGCCGCTAGGCTCTCTTATCATCATATGTTGGGTTGGACCTTTACCTAAGTTTTCCGGTGCAAACTCTATAATAATATTATTTTGCATTTTTAAGTGTGTATGTAGCTCGCTTAACTTTTTGATACTTTCAACACGGAGTGCTAAATGGTGTAAGCCCACATTTTCTGCCCGATTAAACTCCACATGTTTTTCATCATTTTTTACGCGCCATAATGTAATAGTTATTTTATTGTTTGATAAAAAATAAGCGGGGTAGGTTGGATCACTTCCTAGCGTTTTAAAACCAAGTACATCAGTAAAAAATGCTTTGGATGCATTTAAGTTTGATACGGTTAAACCTAAATGATCAACGCCACCAACCCAACTTTTAGAGGTAGAGTTTTCGTCAGCTATTGAGGTTGTTGATAGCAGTAGTAACGCTAATGATGAAATGCCTGTGAGTAATGTTTTTTTTAGCATAGATCCTCTTTATGGTTTTAGTTGTTAAATTGCGCATTTAACAAAGACCTTCATAAAGGAGATTACATTACACGCTAGGCTGCGTTTAGCAGCTAAGTAATCGCTGCGTTACTTTTGATTGGGGGTTTTGAAAAACATCTTCAGTAGGGCCGTATTCAACTACTTCGCCTTTATCGAGTACAACCACATAATCACTGATGTGGCGCACTAGACTTAAATGATGGGTGATCATCACATATGTAAGGCCTGTGTCGCGCTGCAGCTTAAGTAATAAATTCACTATTTGCGCGCGTATAGAAGGGTCTAAAGACGAAACGGCTTCATCAAGCACAATCACCTTAGGATCTAAAATTAATGCACGAGCAAACGCAACACGCTGTAGTTGCCCCACACTAAACATATGCGGGTAGTAGTGTTTATGATCGATTAACAAACCCACCTTTGAAAGCGTTGCATCAATCTTTTCAGTGCGTTCACTAGCATCAAGTTCAGTATTATATTGCAGGCAATCATCAAGCATTTCGCCAATGGTTAACCCCGGGTTGAGCGATGCAGCTGAATCTTGAAAAATCATACGAATATGGCGACATTGATTATCGCGTACGCCATTATCTTCGATAATATTATTCTCGAGCAAAATTTGCCCGCTATCAGCAGTATCAGCTCCAGAAAGTAGTTTTGCTAATGTACTTTTACCTGCACCTGTTTCACCAATTATGGCAATACTTTCGCCTTTACCGACACAAAACGAAATATTTTTAAGTACTTCAAACTTTTTACGTGAAAAAAGCCCAGCTCGCACATTGAATGTTTTTGATAGTGCTTGTACTTTTAGTAGCGGCTGCATTATTTCATGTCCTTAATTAACGGAAAATGGCACGCATAACTATGACCATGATGCTTAGTAAGGGTGGGAGTTACCACGCAGGCTTTTTGTGCTTGCGGACAACGCGGCCCGAGGCGGCAGCCAATAGGCAAGTGTTGCAGGGTAGGGATAGTCCCTTTAAGTGCATAAAAAGGTTCTTTATGGGCTAAACCTTGTTCGTAGTCAGGCAAGCTTTTTAGTAATGCTTGCGTGTATGGATGGCGAGGCTGTTTAAATATTTCATGGGTTGGGCCTGCTTCAACCATTTGCCCGCAATATAAAACATGAATGCCATGCGACCAATGTGCAATCTCTTCAAGTTCATGAGAGATCATCAAAATAGACATGTTTTTAAGTTGGTTTAAGCTTTTTAGTAGTCTAAATACTTGTGCGCGAGTTGTGCTCTCAAGTGCTGTAGTTGGCTCATCAGCGATTAATAACTTAGGCGTGCGAGCAATGGCCATCGCAATCATTACTTTTTGACATACGCCCTCTGAGAGCTCATGTGGGTAACTACTTAGTACCGCTTCGTGGTTTTTAATGCCCACCTTATGAATAAGCGCTTTTACTCTGTCTTTTCTCTCGCGGTTGCGCTTTAAAAAGAAACCTTTAGTTGCGATCTCTGGGAGTGTTTCGGCAATTTGGTCAAATATTTTAGCAGTTGGGTCAAGGCAGCGACTTGGATCTTGGTAGATCATCGCTATATCTTGGCTTACTATTTTACGGCGTTTCTCTGGGCTTAAACGCATTAAGTCTACGCCGCGCCAATGAATACGGTCGGCAGTAATGTCCCAGCGTTCGTTCAATACACCAATAATCGCTTTTGCTATTAGGCTTTTACCAGAGCCAGACTCGCCCACAAGCGCATGTACTTCGCCCTCTTTTAAGCTAAAGCTCACTCTGTCTACGGCTCTAATTACAGTTTCAGAGGTACGTAGTTCAATTGTTAAGTTACGAACATCGAGTAATTGCATTTAATCAGCCTTACGTGCTTTTAGCACTTGTCGCAGGCCATCGCCTACTAAATTAGTAGATAACACGGCTAAAAATAATAGTATACCAGGTAGCGCTACAGTCCACGGTGCTAAATAAATAAGGCCTAAGTTTTCGGCTAATATTGCGCCCCATTCGGTCGTTGGTGGCTGAGCCCCTAATTTTAAAAATCCCAGTGCTGAAATATCTAATATAGCGGTAGAAAGCGCCATCGTGAATATAACCACAATATGCTCATAAATATTAGGAAAAATACCACGCGATATAATATGCCAATTAGACGCACCATCTAGTCTAAACGCAGTAATGTAATCTTTACTTAATTCATCAACAATCAGGTTACGTACTGAGTGAATAAACTGCGGCAGTAATGCTAAAATAATTGCCCATACGGTATTCATTAAACCCGGGCCGAGTATGGCGATTATTATTATTGCCAGTAACAAAGAAGGAATAGAAAGGGTTATATCAAGCAAGTGATTTAAAAAGCTTGAACGCAGCCCTTTACTAATCCCTGCAAAAGTACCCACTAACACACCAAAAATAGTCGTGATTAGGGCGGCTACAACAGAGAGGCCAAACGTATACGTAGCACCATTCATTAAGCGTGAGAGTACATCACGGCCTAAATCATCGGTACCTAAAAGAAAGCGTACATCGCCCATTTCTCGCCACGATGGCGGAATAAGCAGTGCATCAGTGTGTTGTTGGTTTACACCATACGGGGCTAAAAAAGGAGCGGTGGCGGCTAATAGTGCAAACGCCATAAATATCCATAAACCAACCAAAGCAGGGTGGTTATTTTTAAACTTTCGCCAAAATCGCGCCAGTGGCGATTTATTCGACTCTTCAGAAAATAAATTAAACTTTGCCATGGGCCTGATTCCGCGAGAGTGGATCGAATAACGTGTAAGTAAGCTCAGCTGTAATAGAAGCTAAAATAACAAATAAAGACACTGCCATTAATCCGCCTTGAATTGCAGGAAAGTCACGCTGATAAATACTATCGATTAACCATCGGCCAATACCCGGCCACGAAAAAATAACTTCGGTAATCATCGCAAGCGTTATTAGCGTACTAAATTGCAAACCAATTTGCTTAATTACCGGCAGTAATGCATTACGCAGTGCATGGTGCATGATAAGTTGGCGGCGGTTAAGGCCTTTTGCCCTAGCTGTTTTAATAAAGTTTTGATCCATTACTTTAAGCATAGACTCGCGAGTAAAGCGCACTAATACAGTGGTTGGATACATAGCCAGTACAATAGTCGGAAGTGTTAAATGGCGCAGCGCATCAACAAAGGCCATTCCTTTATATGGAAAGCCAGCCAGTGCAATATCAATTAAAATAAAACCAGTACTGGCGGGTATTTCGTAAAGGAGCCCCATTCTTCCCGACATAGGAAACCAGCCAAGCTTTAATGAAAAAACCATTATTAATAACAATGCGAGCCAAAATACAGGCATTGAATAACCCACCATAGTGGTAGAGTTTATGAGCTTGTCTGGCCAACGTTTATGATACCCAGAGCCTAAAATGCCAGTCGGTACACCAATAACAACCGATACAATTAATGCGTATACGCTTAGCTCTAAAGTAGCCGGTAGCAAATCAACAATATGGCTAAACACACTATTACCAGAGGCAAACGAAAGCCCCCAATCACCCTGAAATATTCGCCCTAAAAAGGCAATGTATTGCATAAAGTAATTGCTGTTATATAAATATTTGTCTTCAAGCTCACTATGCTGTGCAAAGTTACTACTTGGTATGCCGCTTAAATTACTTAGCGGATCACCGGGAAATAAATACGCCAGTGAAAACGTAAATACGCTGAGCATCAGTATCATAAAAAAGAACAAACCAAGGCGACGTAAAATATAATCTAAGATCATTATTTCTTCCTCGCATTGGCAAGCGAAATAGCGCCAAATGGGCCAAGTGTTATGCCTTCCACATCAGCGCTACTCGCTTGAAAGCGCAGGCCATGAGCAATAGGTAATAACGGCAGCTCTTGAATGATTAAGCTTTGTGCGTCTTCGTAGTATTTTTTACGTTTGTTTAAATCAGTAGTGTCTAGTGCTTGAGTAAGCAATAAGTCAAATTGGGGATTACACCAGTTTGCTGGGTTTTTACCACTAAAAGTAGCGGTACAACTCAGCAGTGGGCTAAAAAAGTTATCAGGATCGGGTGTATCTGCGGCCCAACCAAGTAATACACTGTCGTGCCTATGCTCGCCAATACGTTGAATAAACGTGTTCCACTCATATTCTACAATGCTTACATTAACGCCCACTTTGCGTAAATCACTTTGCATAAGCTCAGCCATTTTTCGCGCGTTAGGGTTATAAATACGACTCACAGGCATAGCC
This sequence comes from Pseudoalteromonas sp. C8, assembly GCF_011378685.1. Taxonomy (NCBI): domain Bacteria; kingdom Pseudomonadati; phylum Pseudomonadota; class Gammaproteobacteria; order Alteromonadales; family Pseudoalteromonadaceae; genus Pseudoalteromonas; species Pseudoalteromonas sp. C8. The sequence goes on along the minus strand of NZ_WTKT01000020.1, from coordinate 6,286 downwards.
CATATCGTCATATCAAAGCCATCAGGTAAGCCAGCTTCAATTAGTAACTTTTTAGCAAGTTCTGGGTCAAACGTAGGTATATCTTCTTGTGGCTCAAACGCCCAAGAGGTTGGCGGCAAAATAGATTGTGCGCGAGTACCGTTACCGTAATAAACCGCCTGCATTATTTTATCTACATCTATTGCATGTGCGAGTGCTTGGCGTACGCGTAAGTCGTCAAACGGGGCACGTTCTGTATTAAATGCCCAATAACCTATGTTTAAGTTCGTTTCTTTTTCAACGTTTATATCATCACGTTGCGCTAAAATACTTAATTGCGCACTACTTGGATGAGCCGTTACATCGCACTCTTTAGTCAGCATTTTTGCTATACGCGTAGTGCCGTTAGGGGTTATGTCGTAAACCAATTGTTCAAGTGCAACGTCGTGCTTCCAATAAAGTGGATTACGGTAAAAGCGTACAAGGTGATCTCGGCGGTATTCTTTATAAATATACGGCCCAGTGCCAATAGGGTACTGATCAAATAAGTTTTCTTGGTTTTTTTTCTTAAGTTCCATGGCGTATTCTTCTGAAAGCACCACGGCAAAGTCGGTAGCCATATTAGCTAAAAAGCTGCTTTCAGGATTAAACAATTCAAAACGCACTTGGTAGTCAGACACACGCACAATTTTACGAATGAGTTGATCAATCCCCACACTTTGAAAATACGGGTAATTGGCATCGCCCACAAAGTGATATGGATTGTATACATCGAATAATCGGCTAAAGGTGAATATAACGTCGTCGGCGTTAAAATCCCGCGATGGGGTAAAATAAGAAGTTGTATGAAACTTTACATCTTTACGCAAGGTAAAGGTAACCGATTTACCATCTTTACTAATTTTCCAATCGGTCGCCAGCTCACTTTGAAATTCTGCCGTAACAGGGTCAATGCTAATTAAACGGTCGTATAATTGGTTAGCAATTATATCAATAGTTGAACCGGTGGTCGTGACTTGCGGATTAAACGACACAGGGTTAGCTTCAGCGCAATAAACTAAGCCTTGGTTTTTTTCTTCTATGATTTCTTCTTTGCTATCAAGGCAACCAACTAAAGTGGTGGCAAGCAAAACAAGTAATAATTTATGCACCCGCATAACCTCTGACTATTGTTGATCCAACAAGTTGTATTTTTTAAGATAACCACGTAATTGATGATACGTTAAACCAAGTACTTCTGCAGTTTTCTTTTGATTAAATTGGCTATGTTCGAGCGCTTTATTAATCATGTTTATTTCAAAGTCGTTAGAACGCTCTTTTAAGCTGCACGGAAATTGAATATCGACGGCTATATTACTGCTTGCTTGAGCAATCGGCGGCGCAACAACAATAGGCTCGGCATTAACAGTTTGAGCCGCTATAGGTGCTTTAATGCGCGCTTTTGGTCTAAATGGGCTATCGAATGGGTCTAAAATAATCTGGTGAACGGGGATATGTTCACTACCGTGGCGATACAAACTGCGTTCAACCACATTTTTAAGTTCACGAATATTACCAGGCCAATCATAACTAAGCAGTGTTTCTGTTGCGCTTCGGGTAAAACCGCTAAAGAGTTCCCACTCTAAATCGCGCGCCATATTCATCGCAAACTGCTCAGCAAGAAGCATAATATCGTCTTGGCGTTCGCGCAGTGGTGGCAGGGTAATTACATCAAAGGCAAGGCGATCGAGTAAATCACTTCTAAATTCACCTTGCTCAGCCAAATAAGGGAGGTCTTCGTTTGTGGCACACACTAAGCGTGTATCTACTTTTACAGTTTGTTTGCCGCCAACACGTTCAAACTCACCGTATTCTATAACGCGCAGCAGTTTTTCTTGTACCATAGCTGAGGTATTAGCTAATTCATCTAAAAACAGTGTGCCGCTGTTGGCGCGTTCAAAACGACCTTCGTGGCGTTTACTTGCCCCCGTAAAGGCACCGCTTTCGTGGCCAAACAATTCACTTTCGAGAAGGTTTTCGTTAAGCGCTGCACAGTTAAGTTTTACGTAGTTTTGATCCCAACGCTTTGATAAAAAGTGTAAGCGTGCTGCTATTAGCTCTTTACCTGTGCCGCGTTCACCAATAATAAGTACCGGTTTATCTAAATTAGCCAGTTGCGATACCTGATCTAATACAGATAGAAAGCTATCTGATTGGCCGAGTAAATTATCCTGTTGGCGATATTGGCTCATATTTCCTAACTCTTGGTCATTTTTACTAACAGTTAGTGTATTTCATAAATAGGGATAACTAAAGAAATTTGTATATTTAGTTTAACGTAATGAAAATAAAGTGTATTTTAACTTTTAAAAAGTTGGCAAGCATATTGATACTAGTTATAGCAGACTAACTAAGTTTTAATTACAGAGGTAAATGTTATGGGAATTTTTTCACGTTTTGCAGATATTGTTAATTCTAATATCAACGCCATTTTAGATAAAGCAGAAGACCCAGAAAAAATGGTTCGTCTGATTATTCAAGAAATGGAAGACACGCTTGTTGAAGTACGTTCTACATCAGCTAAAACATTGGCTGAGAAAAAAGAAATTGTACGCCGCTTAGATACGCTTAAAGCACAAGTAAGCGATTGGCAAGATAAAGCCGAACTGGCTTTAAGTAAAGACCGCGACGATTTAGCGCGTTCAGCCCTGCTTGAAAAGCAAAAGTCGGCAGATGCCGTTGCTTCAGTCGCTAGTGAACTTGAACATGTAGAGTCTCATATTGAGAAATTACAGCAAGAAGTAACGACACTACAAGAAAAGCTAGCAGATGCGAAATCTCGTCAAAAAGCAATTATACTTCGCCAACGTTCGGCTGAGTCGCGCCTTGAAGTGAAAAAGACACTTGATAGTTCAAAAGTAGAAGACGCACTTAACCGCTTTGAACGTTACGAAACCAAAATTGATGGACTAGAATCTCAAATTGAGTCTTACGATTTAGGTAAAAAGACGTTAGCGGACGAAATTGCTAATCTACAAAAAAATGAAAAGATAGATGATGAGCTAGCCGAACTTAAAAAGAAGCTAGCTGATAAATAATTTATAAAGGGGCACTTAAAGTGCCCCACTGCTTAAAAACATCAAAACGGATTGTCAGGAGAGGATTATGTTTGATTCAGACGTAATAATTGTACCATTTGTTATATTTATGATTTTTGTTGCACCGCTGTGGTTAATTTTACATTACCGTAGCAAAAAACAAGTAAGCCAAGGTTTAAGTGAACACGAACATCGCCAGTTACTTGAGCTTGCACATAAAGCCGAAAAAATGGCAGACAGGGTTGAAACACTTGAAGCATTACTTGATCAAGAGTCACCACAATGGAGACGCAAAGTATGAGTGCCAAACGCGAATTATTAAGAGACCCACAACGCGGTAAAATAGCCGGAGTATGTGCGGGATTAAGTGACTACTTTAATATGGAGTTATGGTTAGTTCGCATTATATTTGTTAGTGCGGTACTGCTAACGGGTGGCCCATTATTTGTGGTAGCGTATATTGCAGCCTGGTTCATTTTAGATAAAAAAGAGCCCGCAACAGTGCAAACTAAAAGCTCAACTAAAACTGACGATCCGCTAGAAGTAAAATTTAAAGTATGGCAAAAGGGCGAGCCACCGCGGCGCGCATTGCAAGATTTAAAAGAGCGTTTAACGCGTGTAGATACTCGCCTTCAAGATATGGAGCGCCATGTAACTTCAAGCGAGTTTACGGTGAGCCGTGAAATTAACAAACTTTAAAGGATTTAATAGCACCTTATTTGCAGCGTGATAAATTACGGCAAATTAGGTGCAAGACACTTTATGAGCCAATCATTTGCAAAAAAGACCTTTAAAAGTATTAAAGGCAAAGCACAAAAAGCCCTTCATCGCAGTTTAGACCAACACGTAAAACTTGCCGTAACTGGCCTAAGTGGTAGTGGTAAAACAGCCTTTATTACCGCGCTTGTTAAACACTTAACAACCCAAGCGGACGATAAAAACTTACCTTTTTTTGATGTAATGCGCGAGCACCGCCATGTGGCCACTAAAGTTGTGCCGCAAGAGGCGTTAAAAGTTCCTACGTTTAATTATACGCGCGCGCTAAATTCATTATTACCCAGCGATGGGATGCCTACATGGCCTGCATCAACTGAGCGGATTAATACGCTGCGCTTGGCAATAAAGTATCAAAGTAACGCAGGGCTGCGCGGCCACTTTTCGCCGCAATCAACGCTTTATTTAGATATTATTGACTACCCGGGTGAATGGCTCCTTGATTTACCTATGCTTGAGCAAAGCTATGCTCAATGGTGCGAGCAACAATATCCGTTATTAACTCAGCCTTCGCGCGTAAACACATCAAGTGATTTTTTAATGGCCGTTGAGCAACTTGACTTAAACGCTCCCGTTGATGAAAACGCACTTGCTCATATTGCTCAGCTTTATCAAAGCATGTTAGTCGAGCTTAAAAAAGACACCAAACTTGCTATGTTACAACCTGGGCGTATGCTTATGCCTGGCGACTTACAAGGCGCGCCATTGTTATTGTTTTTTCCAGTGTCGGGTGAAATAAACAGTGACGATGTCGTTGCGGGTTCTAATTTAGCGCATTTAATTAAGCGCTTTAACGCCTATATAAAAGAAGTTGTAAAACCATTTTATAATGAGCATTTTAGACACTTCGATCGCCAAATCGTACTTGTAGATGTACTTAGTGCGCTAAACGAAGGGCACGAAACACTCCAAGAGCAAAGCAGTGTAATAAACCAATTACTCGCACACTTTAACTATGGTGAATCGGGCTTTTTTAAACGTTTATTTAAGCCCAACATAGACAAAATATTATTTGCAGCTAATAAGTCAGATCATATAAGTGCTAAGCACCATAAAGATTTAGCACTGCTACTTGATTCGCTCGTGCATGAGCAAAGTAATCATTTAAAGTTTGATGGTGTAAAAATAGAAACCATGGCCATGTCGTCAATTACAGCAACGCAGCCGCGCCAAATTGCCGACAAAGGCCAAACGCTTGACTGCATTTACGGTAAACCATTACACGAGCCTGATTGGCTTACGTATTTACCGCCGCAACCTCCCTCGCGGATGCTTAATAAAAATGAGTGGCCAGCACAGGGATTTGAGTTTTTATCGTTTTCTCCAATGCCGAGCCCCGATAAACAACTAAAACATATTCGATTAGATCATGTCATGCAGTACCTGCTAGGAGACAAATTAACATGAGTGAGTCAAACCAACCATTTCAAGCAGGGCGTCGCATAGATACGCAAAGCATTGAGCAGAACGAACCCGTTTTAGCACCTGCAAAAATTATTCAGCACGGACAAAGTGATTACGAAGAACTTGAAGATGAAGCACTAGAGCCAGAAATAGATCTGGAACCTGTGTACAAAAAGTCAAAGTGGCAAACGCTCAAAGGTGTTTTTGCTATTAGTTTTATAGTGCTGGTGCTTTTAGAGTTTGCATACTCGTTATTATTTGCTTTCGAGCAGTCAATTATTTTAGGCAGTGTTTATTTAACCGCGGTTGTAAGTGGCGTACTGCTAATAGGGCGCTTATTGTGGCGAGAGTACCGAATGCTGCGCAGTTTAAAGCGTAACCAATTGCACCGAGTTGAAGCCGACAGGCTTTTAAACAGCGAGCAAGTAGGCGGTGCATTACCTTGGCTCGAAAAGCTTAATAAACACCAGGAGCTTGATAACTTTGAAACCTTCAAAAACCAAGTAGCGATGCATCACAGCGACAAAGAAATAATGACGCTGTACGCCAACAGTTTATTAATAACTCAAGACACCAAAGCTAAAAAGCTTATAAATCGTTTTGCGACTGAATCTGCACTGCTAGTTGCCCTAAGCCCACTTGCGCTGGTGGATATGATGGCTGTGCTTTGGCGCGGTACTAAGTTAATAGAACAAATTGGTAAAATTTACGGCATTGGTTTTGGCTACGCGAGCCGTATAAAGTTATACCGTATGCTGATAAAACAAGTAATGTTTGTAGGCAGTGCTGAGCTTGTATCTGACCTTGCTGCAACTGCACTAAGTGCTGAGCTTTTAGGTAAGCTTTCGGGGCGGGCAGCGCAAGGGGTCAGCGCCGGTATTTTTACAGCGCGTATTGGTTACAAAGCAATGGAGCTTAGTCGCCCATTACCACGGCTTGAAAACAAACGCAGCTTACTAAAAGGCACTGTGCAAAGCATCGCAGGTAAAATTATGAGTCGTAAAAAGGCGGAGTCAACGCAGTAAAATACGAGGGCGTGTTGATCTTTGATG
>NZ_WTKT01000002.1:0-383520 GCF_011378685.1 Pseudoalteromonas sp. C8 | reverse complement strand
CCTCTAGACGATGGGGACACAGAAAACTGCTACCCTAGGACGAAACACTAATTTTTGGTGGAGCCATGCGGGATCGAACCGCAGACCTCTTCACTGCCAGCGAAGCGCTCTCCCAGCTGAGCTATGGCCCCAACTTAATCAATACCCGTCGTGATAAACACATCGTGTATCGCTTAGTGCGGGGCGCATTCTATGCACCACCCAAAATAAAGTCAACAGTTTTTTACCTAGCTTTATTTAAATGGTTTAATTTTCAACAAACTGGCTATCAAGCGTGCTAAAAAATACAATTTGAATAATATTCTAGCCCTACTGCTTATAATAACATCACTATATCGCAGCGAATACTCAACAACACCCTACTCCCCCTAATTAATGCAACAAAACTACATCAAAGCAAAGGTATACATTTATATGCAAATTGAATTTATCTAAAAACTACCAATTAAGGCCTCGCCAATAGCCTTAACCTTTTAAAAGTTATAATTACTTATAATAACCAAAGTTTAAATGTGGGTTTGAGAGTACCCACAGCCTTCACTCGCTTAATAACCAGCGTAGCTCGTACTGAGAAAAGTCGATTATTGTGTGAAGAACATTTTTTAAAGAGCATTGTAGCTTCGTAATTCTATGTACAAAACTTTAGCTATGTGTGATTTATTTAGGGCATGTTGACCTTTGTGGATTGAAATTTGTTCAATCTAGGGGCGATTAAATCGCGGCGCGAGGTTTGTAACCTAGTGGGCTAACTAAAAACCGAGCAACAAAGAGTAATTCCCCCTGGGCAGAACCCTTCGGGCAGCCATGTCTGGTCTTTATTCTGCGTCATCGCCTATTTATCGGGAATAACCACACGAATAGGCTCTGCCTTGCCTAAACACCTAACATACTGCTGCAAATTTAACCTCGATAGATCAACACGCCCTAGTCTTAACCCGAAAAGCTGTTAGTGAGGAGTGCGTCTTTCGAATTGGCTAGGTTGGCTTATAAAAAATAAAACAAGTACAAAAATAAAGTTTAGAGTATTGTAAGTATCATTCGTTTGGGGAAGTTTAAATTAAATTCATTTTTAAAGGCCAACTCTATTAGCTAAATAACTCGCCCTAATATTAATCCATCTGGATTATAATCATAAAAACGACTCCAATAAAAAAACAATGAGTATCGTAAAACTAAATTTAAGATTAATAGAGTTATAATTCCTGCTCACTTTTAGGTGCTTAATTGAACTGCCACCTTGAATTTGATGATAAAATAGACTTCCAAAGTATCCTATTGTTTATAAAAGCTTCACTCAGTACATTTTTATCATTCAAGTGTTGACACATTTCCAACTCTATCTATAATAGCGCCCCACAACAACGCAGCAATGTGATGTTGTTTAGATGTGGGTGATTAGCTCAGTTGGGAGAGCATCGCCCTTACAAGGCGAGGGTCACTGGTTCAAGTCCAGTATCACCCACCACTTTTTAATTAAAGTGTTCACATCTAAATTCTATATGGGTCGTTAGCTCAGTTAGAAAAAAGAGAGCATCACCGCTACTTACAAGCAACGGCGAAGTTCACTGGTTAAAATCCAGTACTATTTATTTTAATAGTAGCGTTTTAATTTATATGTGGGTGATTAGCTCAGTTGGGAGAGCATCGCCCTTACAAGGCGAGGGTCACTGGTTCAAGTCCAGTATCACCCACCACATATAAAACCTATTATTATTTAATAGTCGCGTTATAAAATTGTAATATGGGTCGTTAGCTCAGTTGGGAGAGCATCGCCCTTACAAGGCGAGGGTCACTGGTTCAAGTCCAGTACGACCCACCATTTTTTTAAAATGGTGTATATTACAAAAATCTAAATGGGTGATTAGCTCAGTTAGAAAAAAGAGAGCATCACCGCTATTTACAAGTAACGGCGAGGTTCACTGGTTAAAGTCCAGTACTATTTATTTTAATAGTAGCGTTTTAATTTATATGTGGGTGATTAGCTCAGTTGGGAGAGCATCGCCCTTACAAGGCGAGGGTCACTGGTTCAAGTCCAGTATCACCCACCACTTTTTAATTAAAGTGTTCACATCTAAATTCTATATGGGTCGTTAGCTCAGTTAGAAAAAAGAGAGCATCACCGCTACTTACAAGCAACGGCGAGGTTCACTGGTTAAAATCCAGTACTATTTATTTTAATAGTAGCGTTTTAATTTATATGTGGGTGATTAGCTCAGTTGGGAGAGCATCGCCCTTACAAGGCGAGGGTCACTGGTTCAAGTCCAGTATCACCCACCACATATAAACCTATTATTATATCAATAGTCGCGTTTTAAAATTTAATATGGGTCGTTAGCTCAGTTGGGAGAGCATCGCCCTTACAAGGCGAGGGTCACTGGTTCAAGTCCAGTACGACCCACCACTATTTACAGTGGTGCATATTAAAATGTAATTTGGGTGATTAGCTCAGTTGGGAGAGCATCGCCCTTACAAGGCGAGGGTCACTGGTTCAAGTCCAGTATCACCCACCAAATTACATTAAGCGGTTAATTGATAACAAAGAATTAAATAACAGGCATACCTATTATATGTGGGTGATTAGCTCAGTTGGGAGAGCATCGCCCTTACAAGGCGAGGGTCACTGGTTCAAGTCCAGTATCACCCACCACATATAAATACCATCAGACAACTCTTTATATGATAACTTCTCTAGTAATAAATCCTCTTTCCTATGTTAAAAGTATTTAATAACTTTATAAAAACTCAATATATAAATCGTATGTAATTAACTTAGCCTTAAGAAAAAGAGCATCGCCACCCTTTACAAGTAATGGCGAGGGTCACTGGTTCAAGTCCAGCATCACCCACCACATATAAGCACCATCAGATAATTTCTCTAATAACTCCTTTAATGATAACTTCTCTAGTAATAACTCTTTCTACCCATATTAAATACATTTCATATTTTTATTAAAATCTAAATTTCTATATCAAAGCACTCATCAAATTAGAGTTATCCATTTTGCTTATGTAGTTTTTAATTATGTTCTTCGGCTCAGTACTTTCGTAGTTAGATAAACGTATTAGGCAAAGTTAAGTACCTAATAAATACAGCTATCATTTAAATTCCCTTGTAAGCAGTTAAACTGTTGATTATAGTCTGTGTTAAATACAATTACGCTTAAGCCAATGCCAACTAAGATTTATTCAAAAGCCAAAATACTTATAGTCGAGGAGCAACCACTTGCCCAAAGCTATATGAAACAATCGTTAGAAAGGCTTGGCTTTCGGCAGTTGCGCTTTGCCGATCATGCAAACTCTGCAAAAGATCAGTGTTTAAGTGAAGAATTTGATCTAATCGTTTGTTCATTTAATTTAAATAAACACCAAGATGGCTACCAACTTTATGAAGAGCTACGTGTAAAACATCTTATAAAAAGCTCGACTGGCTTTATCTTCATCTCAGCAGAAACAAGTGGTTCACTAGTTCATAGTGTTCTTGAACTCCAACCTGATGACTTTTTAGTTAAACCTTTTACAGTGCAAGAGCTCAAAACACGCATTGAACGAATTTTAAAGCGTAAGCACGACTTACAAACAGTGTATTCATTAATTGATGATGGTAACGATTCAAAAGCTATTAAATTTATTGATACCGCTCTAGATAAAAAAAACAATAATTACAGCCCTATATTACTTCGCCTAAAAGGTGATGCCTTACTTCGTTTAAAACGAGCTCAGGATGCAAAAGACTTTTTTAAGTCTGTTCTCGACATTCAAAAATTTGCTTGGGCAAAAGTAGGCTTAGTAGAGGCACTTATAGCGAACAACGAACATATTTTGGCGCAGCGAATGCTCAAAACAATGTTAGAGCGCCAAGAAACTCGTTTAGTAGCCTTGGATTTGTTGGGCCGATTAGAAATAAAGCTAAATCAGTTTGAGCTAGCACAAGAGTTTTTGAGCCAAGCCGCGGAAATTGCACCGCGAAATATCACACGTCAAAAATCGCTAAGTAATGTCTCGCTAATTAATCACGACTATGAAAAAAGCTATTTAACTCAAAAAGATATTGCCACCTTCGCAAAGCACTCCATACACGACCACCCCGATGTATATTTAAATGCAGCACGTGCAGGTATCGACTTTGCGCTAACGACTGATCAAACCGATCAAATTCAACGAATTTCTAGGCAAACTAATCAATACATTAATGATTTAAAAAAACAGTTTCCTAATAATACAAACCAAGCTCAAATTGATGTACTTAATGCACGGCTTCATTATTTAAAAGATGAGCACCAAAAAGCGAAAAAGCTAATTGAACAGCTTGATGATGACGATACTCATATCCGATCGGTTGATGGCGCACTTGATAAGGCAAAAGCATTTCATGAACTGGGGTTTCATCAAAAGGCGCAAACCTTATTCACACAAATAATTAGCCACTGTGAAAGACATCCCGCAGTTAGCGACACAACTTACTTGCGTTATATTCAGCAGCAACAAAGTGAGCGACGCGATATTAAAATGGGTCCAAAAGAGCTTAATAACCATGCCGTTAGTCAATTTAATAAAGGCCAATTAAATACTGCGTTGGAAGCTTTTACACAAGCGTTTAGAGTCATGCCTCGTAATCAAAGTATCGCACTTAATTTATTACAGTGCCTATTTGATTCAACTAAGCAATCTGGCAGCTCATTTAATATGGATCTTGCTAGAAGGTGCTACGCCCTTCTTGATAAAACTAAATTACAAGCAGATCAGACGCAGCGTTTAGATAAGATTTTGCACATAGCAAAAGAAATGAATTTAGATATTCAAAGCGCTAGTAAATAAAATATTAGAGCTTTTTCATTGATGCGGCATTAACGCAATAACGTAAACCCGTTGGTAATGGGCCATCTGGAAAAATATGACCTAAGTGCGAATCGCACACGTTACAAACCACCTCTATGCGCTCCATACCATGACTTGTATCGCTTACATAGCCAATCGCTTCAATTGTCGCAGGTTGCGTAAATGACGGCCAACCAGTACCACTATCAAACTTCTCATCAGCATCAAACAATAGATTATCACAACAAATACACACATACTTGCCAGGTTCGAGTAATGTACAACTACCCGAGCTACCTGGGCGCTCTGTTCCCTTTTTACGTGTTACGTAATATTCATCTTCTGATAGTTGCATCCGCCACTGCTCGTCAGTTTTGACTACTTTTTTACTTGGGGTAGGATTGCCATTGGTGGCAAAGTTAATAACATCATTCCACTTCAACATAATAGCCTCATTGAATAGTTGATTAGCTATACTTTATAAAGTCATAAAAAGTACGGCTAATTATTACGTTATTTAATACACTAAAGATCAGCTAAGGAGTGTTGACCGTTTAAGACTAAAACTCGTTCAATCTTAAAGGTAATTTTCTTAGCTAAAGGTAATATTTTGTTTTTCTGAGTCGGTAAGTATTCGTTTAATAAAACTATCTAGCTCTGCTTTTTTTACAGGTAAACTAACACTCATTTGGCGCTCGTTATTACTGTAAATTATTAGCTCATCATCCTTTGTCGTTATACGTTCAATACTCTCAATAACTAACCAATCTGGACCGTGCTTTTTATCAAAAAATCCCATCAAACTAAAAAGTAATAAGTGTTGGGCATCTCGCTGAATAAAATCCTCTAACCTGTTTCTTGATTTAAATAAAGGCGTTAACCTATAAACGCTTGAGCAAAAAACAAATACCCATAACCCAAATAACGCTTTAAACCACATAAACTCTAAAAGCTCAGTGCTAATCATTAAAATAATAAGCACAAAGCCTATTATCGATATAGCTATCGCTATTTTTTTATTTACGGCGTCCACAACTAATCCCTTTTAAGTCGCTTTTTTTCTTCTGGTGCCTTTTCTGTCGGCTCAGGCCAATCATTAAAGAAAACAGTTAAATAGCGGCTTTTCACCAAATACCATAATACCCATAAAACAATCATCATTTGTACTGCTAAAAATGATGAAAATCGATAATGGCTATGCGCTGCTTGAACACTTAACCATGTTAAATCAACAACTGCACATAAAATAAGAGGCCAGCGCATATGTCGCCATATTCTTGCTAACCTGTTGCTTGCACTGTGTGAATCTCGTGGTCTGCGTAAACAAAATAAAATAGTCGGTATTATTGCAATACTTCCAATCGTTATTGCGATAAAAAAATCATTTTTATTTTTAAAAAATAACGACATTAAATCTAGTTCAGGCCTGCGGCTTAAAGCCGCAATAACCCAAATAAAATAACTGCGTAATAGCACAAGCACACTTAAATGAAATGCAATAGGCGTACGGTAACTTCCGTACTTATCCCAGTATTCTGGCCCATATCGGCTCATTGTCATTTTCCTAACCGTTATGCTTTATAAGCAACTCAATTAATTCATCTTCAGTTAGTATGTCTATGCCTAGGTCTTGTGCTTTTGTTAGTTTTGAACCTGCTTTTTCACCCGCCACTAACGCATCTGTTTTAGCCGATACGCTACCAGACACCTTGGCACCAAGTTGTTGTAATCGTGCTTTTGCATCATTGCGATTAAGTGTATTAAGCGTACCTGTAAGTACATATGTAAGCCCAGCGAGCGGCTGTTCTTCCTCAGAAGGTGCGCTCAACGCTGGCCAGTTTACACCTTGATCTATCAGCGCGTTAACAACTGCTAAATTATGCTCTTCATCAAAAAAGCCACGAACATGAGCAGCTACTATTTCGCCTACATCACTTACTTGCGTTAAACTATCAATGCTGGCATTTATTACATTTTCAAGGGTTAGAAAGTGATTAGCTAAATTTTGTGCTGTCGCCTCCCCTGCTTCTCGAATACCTAATGAATATAAAAACTTAGCAAGCGTAGTGCCTTTAGCCTCTTCAAGTGCTGTTACTAAGTTTTTAGCTGACTTAGGTCCCATACGTTCAAGTGACTCAAAATGCCCCTGTTTTAAAATAAACAAATCAGCAGGCGTTTTTATAAGTTCTCTATCGACTAACTGATCAACAATCTTATCGCCAAGACCATCTATATCCAGCGCTTTGCGCGAAGCAAAGTGCTTAATAGCTTGCTTACGCTGTGCAGGACATACAAGTCCACCCGTACAACGGGCTACAGCTTCGCCTTCAACCTTTTCAACATGAGAATCACAGATTGGGCAAGTCGTCGGGAATTCGATATCTCTGGCATCATCAGGTCTGCGTTCAAGTACAACTTGTGTTATTTGTGGGATTACGTCTCCAGCACGGCGAATAATAACTGTATCGCCTACTTTTACGCCTAAACGTGCAACTTCATCACTGTTATGAAGCGTTGCATTTGATACGGTAACGCCACCCACAAAAACAGGCTTCAAACGTGCAACCGGTGTAATGGCGCCAGTACGACCGACTTGAAAATCAACATCAAGTAGTTGGGTTATTTCCTCTTGCGCCGGAAACTTATACGCAATAGCCCAACGAGGAGCACGTGCCACAAAGCCTAAACGCTCTTGTAAGGTCTTTTTATTTATTTTTATTACCACGCCATCAATTTCATATTTAAGCTCACCACGGCGCGTTAAAATATCGCTGTAGTACTCGAGCGCGGCTTTTGGACCTTCAACTAATTTTGTTTCTGGGCACAAAGGTAGCCCCCAATCAGTCAGCTTTTCTAATTGCTGATAGTGATCCTCAGGAATGCTGCCATCAGCAACAAGCCCGGTGCTGTACGCATAAAACATGAGTGGGCGTTTAGCGGTAATTTTAGAGTCGAGTTGACGCAAACTCCCCGCTGCTGCATTACGCGGGTTAACAAATACTTTTTCACCGCGTTTTTGCGCTTCAGTATTCAATTTATCAAAGCCAGCGCTGTCCATAAATACTTCGCCGCGAACTTCAAGCTCTTTTGGGTAATCACCACGTAGCTTGAGCGGTACATTACGAATGGTTTTAACATTTTGAGTAATGTTTTCACCGGTAAAACCATCACCTCGAGTAGCCGCTTGTACAAGCACACCATCGCGATAAATAATTGATACAGCTAAACCATCAAGTTTTGGCTCACAACAAAAAGTAAGCTCATCAGTACTCATTAAACGCTCTTTTATACGGCGATTAAACGCAGTGAATTCTTCTTCACTAAAGGCGTTATCAAGTGAGAGCATGGGTACTTGGTGCGCTACTTGTTCAAATTTACTAAGTGCTGCACCGCCTACTTTTTGTGTAGGTGAGTCGGCGGTTAAAAATTCAGGATGCTCGGTTTCAAGTGCGCTTAGTTCGCGTAATAACCTATCGTATTCAGAATCAGGAATACTGGGGGTGTCGAGCACATAATAATTATAGTTGTGTTGCTCTAATGTAGTACGAAGATGATTAACTTGCTCACTAATGCTGCTAGACATTTAAACCTCAATAAACATAAAAAAAGCCACTTTGACGATTCACCGTCCAGTGGCTTATAAAAATATAATGTATGCGTTATTTACGCTGAAAAAGAACGAACCTGCTCAACATATTGTCTTACGCGATCTACTGTCATTTCATTTCGCTCAGCATCTAAAATTTGTGCACCAAATTCATCCGCTAACTTTTTAGCTGCGCTGTGCAACATATTAAATGCAGCTAGACCATCGCCGTCGCACGGTAACGTCATAAATAAGCTTACCCCAGCGGTACTAAACTGTTCCATATTATCAATATCAAACGTACCTGGGTTGTACATATTTACTAATCTAAATAAAACAGGGCCTTGACCAGCCGGATCTAAATGGCGATTAAAAAAGCCTTCCTCAGAATATTTAAAACCTAAAGTGTTAACTGCTGGCAATAATTTACTGCCCTGCATACTAAGCTCTTCCGGCATTTGAATATGTACAATAACAAAGTCAGACATTTGGGCAGGTGCTTCTTCAGCGCTTTGCTCTTTTGCTTCTAGGTCATCAACTATTTCTAGGTCATCTTCAATCGGCACTTCTGGCACGCTTGTATCTATTTGCGGCTCATTTGCATCAAAGTTAAGCTCACCAAACTGTGGCTCATCACGTTCGTTTTGCATTGGCTCTTTTGGTTCAGCCTCAGTTCGAAACGGTTTAGATGAAGCTGATGCGCTTTCTTGTAATGGTTCAACCCGCTCGTTATCAGATACTTCTGGGCGGTCTTTTTTTCTCACAGACCACAATCCATGTATTAATAAACCACCAATGACAACTACACTGATAATGATTAAAACCCATCTTAATTGTTCGGCCATCCCCTCACCTTTTATTATTTGATATGCCTAAAACCTGTATATTAATTAAAAATAATACACTTGTTATAAAAATTTATGCATGTGCAAGTTGCACAGCCTGCTCTATATCTACAGCAACCATACGCGATACGCCAGGTTCTGCCATAGTAACACCTGTTAATCTACCAGCCATTTCCATCGCAATTTTATTATGACTAATATAAATAAACTGCACTGATTGTGACATTTCTTCAACCAAACGGCAAAAACGCACAACGTTGGCATCATCCAATGGTGCATCTACTTCGTCCAGCATACAGAAAGGAGCTGGATTGAGCCTGAATATAGAAAACACTAATGATAATGCGGTCAGCGCTTTTTCTCCACCACTTAACAAATGAATTGTTGAATTTTTCTTACCCGGTGGCCGTGCCATTATACTAACACCACTTTCGAGTAAATCGTCACTGGTTAATTCTAAATACGCACTACCACCACCAAAAACTTTAGGAAATAGCTCTGCAAAGTCTTCGTTAACTTGATCGAACGTCGCTTTAAAGCGTGTTTTGGTCTCACTATCAATTTTACGAATTGCACCTTCAAGGGTACTTAACGCTTTTGTTAAATCATCTAATTGATTATCAAGATAGTCACTACGAGCTTTAGCTAAATCAAACTCTTCTATTGCCGCTAAGTTTACTGCACCTAATTTATCTAACTGATTAGTAAATCCGGTTAACTGATTTTGCGCTACACTTAAATTCAATGAATCAGGTAATTCATCAAGTATTGCTTTTAAGCTTTGCTTTAGCTCTTCTAATGGTTCGAGCGCAACTTGCGCTTTTATTAGTAAGCTTTGCTCTTCAATTGTTAGCTTTTGATGCTGCTCTTGCAAGCCCACCAGCTCACCTTGTGAGTTTTTAAGACTTGCTTGCTTGGTGTTTAAACTTTCTTTAGCGTGAGATAATTCTTTTTGTAGCACTACCAGTGCCTGCTCGCCTTTTTGATGCTGCGCTAAAAACTGCGTTATTTTATCGCTAAGCTCTTGCTCTGGGATCAGCAGCTCTTCTATTTCATTGAGTAGTTCTTGCGCACCTTCAGATGCACTAACGTGCTCCTGCTCTGCATGGCTCAATTTGGTTTGGCTTAACTGCCATTCACTGCGTGCCTTTTGCTCTGAGAGCGTTGCCTTATGCGCTTGCGTTTTATATTGCTCAAGCATGCTTAATGCTTCGCTATAACTTTTATCACTTTGTGAGCGCAGGCTATTTGCAGCGTCTACCTCATCCGCTAAGTTAAGTTGCTGCTCATTTAACACTTCAAATTGCTCTGTTTGCTCATCAAGCACGTTATTTAATTGCAAAAGCGCAGTGGTTAATTGCTGTTTTTGTTGCTGTAGCTTTTCTAGTTGAAGCTTAAAGTGCGCTACTTGCTGTTTGAGCATATCGCTGCGTGTACCGGCTACTGCTATATTTTGCGCAAGCTCATGTATGGCTTCTTTTAGCTCGCTTTGCTCGTTAATTAACTTTACTTGCTCGGCTGTATGTTCATCACGAGTGTGTGTTACTTGTTTTAGCTCATCCTCGGCATCAATTAACTGCTGAGCTTTATCCTGCAATTGCTTATGTTTTAAAAGTAATGAGTTTTCGGCATTTCGATCGGCACTTACATGCCAGTTACGACCATATAAAGCACCGTTTTTATCCATAACGGCTGTATAATAAGCATCTTTTAACAGCGTTAGATCACCGCTCTCGCTATAAGCAATGCGCGTTAAATGATCTGGGTACACGCCGCTTGTTATGAATGCCGCTAAGCTATTTTCAGCAATGTGCTTACCACTAATTGGCCACACACTATTATCAGCTTGTTGCTCACTTACATTTAAGTGCTCTAGCGATTTAAGTGCTTGCTCTATTAAGGGCTCAAAGCCTTCTTTAACACTTAGCTGATTAAACAAACCATTAGTACTTTCACTTTCTTCATCAAACCCTAATGTACTTTTAAGCCCCGTTATACTGGCTTTTAACTCATTTATTGTTTGAGTAAGCGTCGAATATTGCTTTTGTGAGTTATTAACACGCTCATTTTGCACTTCAAGCTGAGCACTGCACTGCGTGTGCGCTGTTTGTTTAGCAGCAAGTTCTTGGGTTAATGTTTGTGTTTGCTGTGTTTGCTGCGTTAATTGTTGTTCTACATCGCTACTTTGTAAGTCAGTAAGCTGCGTATTTAACTGATCAATTTGCTCGTTAACGTGGCTTATTTGCTGCTGAGTTTGTTTAATGTGACTGCTATGCAGTTGCGCACTATTATTAAGTTGTTGCTGTTGCTCACACAAAGTTTGCCAGTGTGTATTGTGGCGCTGCTTCAGTGCTAATAATTCCTCAAGCTCATGCGTTAACTTCCTAACTTGCTCTTCGCACATTAACGCGTTTTCACTTGCCTCTTGCAGGGCTTCATTTAGTTGCTCGCACACAATTTGCTGCTGCGTTTTAACTTCAGTGCTATGGGTTTGGCGTTGCTGTAATTTAATTAAATTTTGTTTAAGCGTTTGAGTTTGTTGCTTTACATTTATTTGCTGTTGCTCAGCGCGGGTAAGCTCGGTGTGTATTACATGTTGCTGATGTTGTGCATCGCTTAGTTTATCTTGCTGAGCTTGTACTTGCCCTTCTAAGCTTGCAAGTACATCGTCATGCCCTGAGTTAGCAGTTTTAAAAAACGAAATTTGATCGTTCAGCTTTTTAATTAGAGTACTTTTTTCAAGTTGCTGCTGATGTAACTTTTGCCATTTTAAAACCGCAATTTGCCCTTTTAATGTGCGTTCTTGCGCTTTTAATTCTCGGTATTTTTTTGCATCAACCGACTGCACAGCCAATTTATCTAACTGGCTTTGCAGCTCTTTACGCACATCTAACAAACGTTCAAGGTTTTCGCGGGTGCTTTTTATACGAGTTTGTGTTTCGCGGCGGCGCTCTTTGTACTTAGAAACGCCAGCGGCTTCTTCTAAAAATACGCGTAATTCTTGTGGTTTACTTTCTATTAAGCGCGAGATCATCCCTTGCTCAATAATTGCGTAACTACGCGGACCAAGACCTGTACCTAAAAATATATCGGTAATATCACGCTTACGGCATTTACTGCCATTTAAAAAGTACAGCGATAGCCCGTCGCGCGTTACTAAGCGTTTAATTGCAATTTGGTTTCGATCGGCAAATGTGTTTGAAGGACTACCTTTATCGTTATCAAAAACAAGCTCTACAGAAGCTTGTGATATGGCTTTACGATTAGTTGAGCCATTAAAAATAACGTCGGTCATGGCATCGCCACGCAGGTTTTTAGCAGAGCTTTCACCTAGCACCCATCGTACTGCATCAATAACGTTAGATTTGCCACAGCCATTAGGGCCTACAACACATGTCATTTGATCAGGAAATGGAATTTTAGTGGGCTCTACAAACGATTTAAAGCCCGCTAATTTAATAGTGCTTAAGCGCATCTTATTGTTATTACCAATTTATTATTGTTATTTGTCATAAACAATTTAACCCATAATTTACTAATAGATTAAGCTTGTCGTTTAAAGTTATCTAAAATGATACCGGTCGCCATTGCAACATTAAGTGACTCTGCTCCACCAAAAGCGGGAATGGTTATTTTATTGGTCACTAACTTTGCACATGTCTCGCGTATACCATGCGACTCACTGCCCATTAGTAAAACGCCTGAGCCCGTAAATTGGGTTTTATGTACACTTTGTCCATCTAAAAAAGCACCGTAAACAGGTAAATTTAAAGACTGTAAGTAATCAGGTAAATCTACTTGGCTTACCGATACCCTTACAAACGAGCCCATTGTGGCGCTAATTGTTTTAGGGTTGTAAGCGTCTGCGCTGTCGGTGCTAGTTACTATATGTTTAATACCGTACCAATCGGCTACTCTAATTATAGTGCCTAAATTACCAGGGTCTGATACGCCATCAAGCGCGAGTATTAAGCCATTTGCTTGTGGTAAAGCCGCCTTTGGCATATCAACAATAGCAATGGCTGCATTATTGCTAACTAATGTGCTCGCTTTAGTGAGGGTTTCTTCATCCGCTTCAATAAAATTAGCGTGCTGATACTCACTTTGGTACGCATTTATAAATTCGTTTGTAGCAAAAATATTAACCGCATTTAATGGGCTGTTTAATAACTCAAGTACGTTTTTTTCACCTTGTACAAGGTATTGATTATATTGCTTTCGGTACTTTTTTTGGCCAAGTTGGCGAATAAGTTTGAGTTGGTTTTTTGAAATCATAACAGCCCCATAAAATTATCCATCAAGTATAACAGATTTCGTTATAACATCTGAACTCGAAAGCAGCGAATGGGGTTAATTTATCTTGCTGGCACTTCTTTCAAAGGTCAGATTAATGCGAATAAACATCCCTTTTATCGCTTCTAATTGATTTGAATCACCAACAGATGCGGCTAATTCGTTATAAAGATTATCAGACGCTTGCTTAAAGTTTTCATCAAACTTACCTTTGGTAGCCAGCATAAATGCATCAGCCAACGTGCGTTGCCACTCATTTAAGTATTTTAGCTTTGTGTCACCAGCAAGGTTTTCGCAAATTGAGTTTAATCGCACTGAAGCATGCCCTAAGTTTAGACCGGTAAGAGCCATATCGGTAACAGCGCGTGAGTGTGAACCCTGATCGTAATTAGTTAAACGGATTAACCTATCTGCCATGCGGCGGTTGTACCAAATACTCGGAGTTTGATGGGTATTTATTTCGAGTAAATCTTTATAGGTAGCCTTAAAAACACGATGAACAAGTAACTGAACACTTGGTCCTGTAAATAACTGAAAAATCCAAAATAAAATACTCACGCCAGCAAAAATAGCGATTGCAGAACTAAGTGTATAATCAATTGAAAACGCTAGGCTCATATCTGTGCTGGGTCTAACCAAAATAGTAAATGGAATACAAAACCCTAAGCCGTATGGCAGCGTTTGTTGATCAGCGAGTAACAGCAAACCCAAAAAGTACGGACCAGCTAATACAAGCAATAATATTTCTAATTGCCCTCCACTTTGCGACAGTAAATTTAACGCATAAAAAATAGTTACAAAAGTAGCAACAATTATACCTGCCAATAAACGTTTAATTACAACCTGCAAAATAGCCAAGGGTATTCGCGCCAGCATTATCGAAAATATGACCGGTAAAATCATAATTAATAATGCAGCTGAAGAACCTGTATTAATCCAAATAAATGCGCCGATAGAAAACACCAAAGCAGTTCTAAATCCAACAATAATGCCAGCTAATGGGTCGCGATATGTAAGCATACTGGGTGCATTTAATAATGTTTTATCGCGTTGTTCTAAAGCTCTGTATGCCCGTAGTAAAATTGTTAAGTCGGCTGCTACTTCTAAGCTTACATTGAGCATGTGAGATTCAAATGGCGAATCACACACCGTATTTGCTCTATAGTCGGTTAGCTCTTTACGCAGTGTTTTAACTTGTTCGGCGCAGTAATCAAAATCGTCAGATTCTTTAATTTGCGCGAATACGTGTTTAAGTTTACTTATTAATTTGTCTAATGTGGGAGTAATAAGGTCTGAGTGGTTTCGTTGCAGGCGACCAATTATTTGAATTGAAGCCAGTAAAGAAAGTACTTTTTGCGACAATTGATTTGCAGCACGTGAGCGCCCTGGACCTTTTGGCCCTTCGTACCTTACTGCGCTGGAGTCTTCGTTTATTGATCCTAATGTTGCCATAATGCCATCTATTTGCTGATGGCGATTTTCGTGCGAGCCTTTAGAATCAAGCTCAGTTACTAAATAATCTAACGTTTGGTTTATAACCGACCGCGCTTGTACTTGCAGTAAGTGTTTAACTTTTACAGGCCAAAACAAATGGCTCACAAGGCCTGCACATATCGAGCCTATTACTATTTCACTCACGCGCGCTTGTGCAATATCAAATATGCTTTGGCTGCTCACCATTGCCGGAGTAACCATGACTAAAAGTACAATAATAGCGGCTGTTACACCTGCCATAGCAAACGCATAAACAAAGTTTGCTTGGCGTACCATTGCCGATAACGCAGAGTTTACCCCCAACCATAATGCCAATGCACCGAGCGCTAAATAAGGGTAGAGAATTAACTGAGTTAAAAGCAATATGCCAAATAAACCACCCACTATAGTGCCTATTATTTGGCAAATTGCTTTTTCAATAACCAATCCGCTTTGCGGGCGTAATTGCAAAAATATAGCCGAGACTAACGCCCAATAAGGTCTTTCAAGATTAAGCCACATAGCAATAGTAAGCGCCATTACCATGGCTATAACGCCCTTAGTCGCAAAAATAATTGCCTGTTTTTTAGGAAAAAACAAATTTTGTAATACAACGCCCACTGTCTTCCCCTTAACGTGTAGCGAGATGTATTGTGGCGGTCATTCCTGCGCTTAACTGTGTATCTTCGGGCAATGAATCTAACTTAATATCAACAGGAATACGTTGCGATAAACGTACCCAATTAAATGTTTGTTGTACTTGTGGTAAAAGCTGCCCGTTACTTTGTGTATTCGTATTTGCAATTGCTTTACCTACACTCACTACATGCCCCGTTAATTGCTTACCACCGCTTAAAAGCGCTATTTTAGCTTTTTGATCAGGATAAATAAGCGGTATTTTACTCTCTTCAAAGTAACCCGTTACGTAAAATGAATCTGACTGCACGATAGCAAACACAGGTGTGCCTTGAGCTACATAGTTACCTTGGCGTAAATTCAGATTAATTATTTGCCCCGATGCAGGCGCAACAATTTTAGTTCTATCAACATTTAATTGCGCAATTGTTTGCTCTGTTTTAGCTAGGTTATAATTTGCCTCAGCAATTTTAGTATTGATACGTGTTGATTCTAGCGTTTCTTCACTTATTGCCTGTTGAGTGTTTAGCTCAACACGTCTTTCGTATTTATGTTTAGCAAGCTCCCATGTATATAGCGTATTTTCTGTATTGGCTTTACTTTTATCAAGCGCTGCTTGGTAACGCTTTTGATCAACATTAAAAAGTACTTCGCCTTTTTGTACGTTTTGACCATCTTTAATGTTTAAAGCAGTCACCCAACCCGACACGTCTGGAGCAATTGTAACTATGTCTGCTCGAATGCGACCGTCGCGCGTCCAAGGAGTATGCATGTAGTCAGTCCATACCCAACGCCCAGCAAAAACCGCAGCTATAACAACCAATATAGTAAAAGTAATACGCAGATATTTAATCATTCAATTTATCTTCCACTTAGTAAATAGACGGCCAGTGCCAAGTAACAAACAAATAGTGACACTTCAAACCAAGCCACTTTCCAAATACGGTCATGCCAATCTAGTCGATGCAAAGCAAAACGAGTCAGCGCTGTTAAAATAAACGCAATTGGGAAGTAAACAATCAGCGGGCTAAACTCTAATCCCCCTAACACGACTGCTTGAAACATAATAAATATCCTAATGTTATTTAAAGCGGTGATAAAAGCTGTAAAACCTAAATAAATTTACATCCCCACTACTCTTACAATCTATTATTTTGGCATATAAATCAATTAGCTTAATTGTACGTAGGTGTGCTTAATACATAATTAATGCCATTACATTTAAGCAGCATTAACTATGTATAGTAGCTAAATCGCATATTAAAAAGCTAAAGATCCCAGTTACCAGCCAAATAAATAAAACCAGCGAGGTTTATTTATAAAAAAGTATTAGAGTATTTAACTCAATACTTAAAACGCCTATTTATAGCTGTTTACAGAAGGGTGAGATAATTATAAACATTGAATTTTGCACTAAAAATGGGTAAATTAACAAAAAAACAACATGGATATAATTTTAATGGAATCAATACACCCTACCCCATCTGAAACAACCCCACCAATAAATGAGCCTGCTGAACCAATTTTTAGCGGAAAAGTGCAGTTTAGTGGTAAAGGCGGTGAGTTTTTTGGAATTTGGATTGTAAATATATTACTTAGCGTTATTACGCTTGGCATATACTCAGCGTGGGCTAAAGTACGTACGCATCGCTATTTTTACGGCCACACCCGTATAGATGGTCATAGCTTTGACTACCTAGCAACGCCAATACAAATTTTAAAAGGTCGGATTTTAGCGGTTATTGTATTTTTTATTTATACATTTTCTATTAGCTTTATGCCTATTTTAGGCCTGTTTATTGCTCTTGGTTTTATTTTTTTAATGCCATGGATTATTAACCAAGGTTTACGTTTTAATCTGCGTATGACCCGCCATCGTAATGTTCACTTTGCTTTTAAAGGCAATTATGGCGAAGCCTTTGTTAACTTTATACTATTACCTATTGCCAGCATATTTACGCTTTATTTATTAATGCCTTACGTTATAAAACGTATTGATAGCTATATCCATAGCAATATTAGTTATGGCGACAAACCGCTTACTGTAAATCTAAAAGGCGAAACCTATTACTTAACAGCGCTTATTTGCTTTGTAGTGAGCTCTATCACCATGGTGGTATTTATGGGGATTTTAGGGTTATTTGGCCTCAACTTAGTAGATATTGAAAACCAACAAAATTTAGAAAACTCTGCAGCTATGGTTATGCTTCCTATCTTTATGATGATTGCCTATGTGCTAATGATTGCCATTGTTTCTGCTGTATGGCACGCCGCTATTAGAAATCACATTTTTGATAACAGCTATTTTGAAGGCGTTGCTACATTTAAATCAGAGCTAAAACCAATTCCTTTCGCTGTTTTACTATTAACTAATATGTTGGCTATTGTATTTTCTTTAGGCCTTGCATACCCATGGACAAAAGTACGTACATCAAAAATGCTCGCTGATGTAACTAACGTCACTATTTATCCTGGTGCATTAAACCTAATTGATACCGCGCAAGAACAGCAATCATCATTTGCTGAAGAAGCTGCAAACGTATTTGATATTGACCTTTCTCTAACTTAAGAGCTCACTATGCATGTAAAGGGACATTTTTTCCCCATCGCATCGAGTAACTATCAAGTGTGTGTTGCAACTATTAGCGACACACACATTGAAGTTATCAACGATGAACACGTTATAGCTCGCCACGCAATCTCAAGTCTAAAATTAAGTTCGGGGATGGCAGGACTTGCCGACGAACTAAACTTTGAAGATGGCAGTCGTTTTATTCCTCAAGATGTAAGTTACAGATGGCCATTTAAAGAAAATAACCATCACATAATGGAGCGCCTTGAAAAAAGTAAATGGGCAATTTTAGCCGCAGTCATATTTACGCCACTTTTTATGTGGTTAGTACTTTATAAAGCGGTACCGGCTATTGCTGTTTACAGTGTTGATACCCTGCCACGTAATGTTGTGGAACAAATGGGGGAGCAAAGCTTTACACTTATTAAAAAGATTGCGCTTGACCCAAGTGAGCTGCCCGCAGAGCAGCAAACTAAAGTACAAGCACATTTTACAAATATGCTTAATGCGTTATCGCTTGATCAATCGGTTTATAGATTATCGTTTTATAAATCAGACAGCTTTGGTGCTAACGCGTTTGCACTACCCCATGGCCGTATCGTGGTCACAGATGATTTAGCAAATTTACTTGCCGATAAACCCAATGCACTAAAAGCGGTATTGCTACACGAAATGGGCCATGTAGTCCACCAGCATAGCGTACGTATTACAGCACAATCTGCCGCAAGTACGATTGTGCTAGCGGTTGTATTTGGTGATTTAGAAGGGGTTGCAGAGGTTGCATTAGGTACGGGTGCATCGTTTGCTCAGCAAGGGTTTTCACGAGATATGGAACGCGAGGCAGATACCTTTGCACTCACTCAATTAGAGTCGCTTGGGTATTCGAGTAATGACTTTGCTGATGCAATAGAAGCCCTACAAGAAAGCCATACCAGCGAAAACGAGCACCTCGAAAAAGTAAATGACTTTTTAGAGTACTTATCTAGCCACCCAAGTGCACAAGAGCGTATTGACAATGCTAGGAAATAATCGCGGTTATATTCAACTTGCTCGCTACATAGTGAGTTTAAGTTGGATATATCATGGCTTTTTTCCAAAGCTTTATCATATTGCACCACTTGAAAAATTAATGACTGGCAGTGCTGGTTTTTCAGCAGAAGTGTCTGACTTAATTACAAGTTCGGCGGGTGTTGGCGAAATTATATTTGGATTGTGTTTATTTGTGTTTTATAAAAATAAACACCTAGTAATTTTAAATATTTTAGCATTAATTGGCCTTTTACTCGCTGTAGTTGCAATGCAGCCACAATTACTTATTGAAGCATTTAACCCTGTTACTACTAACCTGCCTCTTATTGGGCTAAGCGTTATTTGGTTAAAGGAAATTAAGCTGCAGAATAATCGATACCTCTAACTAAAAAAGGGTATGCAAGCGCATACCCTTTTTTGTAGTACAAAATTTGTAAAGTTAGTACTTATTTTTATGCGTCCACAAATGCAATAATTCGCTCGCAATGGTTGCTGCGGCAATAGCGGTAAGCTCACTTTGGTCGTACGAAGGTGATACTTCTACCACATCCATACCTACCATGTTTATGCCTTTTAGCGCACGCAGTACTTTAAGTACTTTATCTGACGTTAAACCACCGCACACAGGAGTGCCTGTACCAGGCGCAAACGCAGGGTCTAAACAATCTATATCAAACGTTAAGTAAACAGGTAGGTCACCTACTCGTTCAAGTATTTGCGCTGCAATATCATTTGCATGTAAATCGTTGGCTTGCATTGCATCAATCACAGCAAACTCATGTTTGCTTTGATCAAAGTCGGTACGAATACCTATTTGTATACTGTGCTCAACATCAATTAGCCCTTCCATTGGCGCATGATAAAACATAGTGCCGTGATCAAATCGCGAGCCGTTGCTATAGGTATCTGTGTGCGCATCAAAGTGCACTAACGCCATTTTGCCATGTATTTTTGCATGAGCACGTAATAGCGGAAGCGTCACAAAGTGATCGCCCCCTAAACCTAATAGCGTTTTACCTTGGCGAAGTATTTGCTCAGCAGCCATTTCTAGTTGCGCAGTAAAATACTCAGGATCGCCAACGGGGTAAGTAAAGTCCCCTGCGTCTGCCACTTTTAAGCGCTCAAACAACGGGAACGTCCACGGGTACTTAGTGTCTTCCCATGCTAAATGAACCGACGCACGACGAATCGCATCAGGACCTAAACGTGCACCAGGGCGACCCGATGTCGCTAAATCAAACGGTAAGCCTAAAACGACTACGTCTGCATCAATTGCATTAATATTTTGCACCATAGGACGACGTAAAAACGTCATCCCATTTGAGTACAATGAGTGATCTGCGTGACCAAACAAAGTCGACATTGCTTATAACTCTTCTAAATAAGTGTAGCCATCAAGGCCGCTTTGCAACTCGTCTAAAACGCTTTGCTGTTCGTGTTTTTCAATTTTAGTGCTTACTAACTGCTCGTATGATTGCTGAAAACTTTCAACATCTAAATGTACATAGCGCATCATATCGGCAACAGTGTCACCTTGGTTTATCTCGGTAATACTTGCAACGCCTTGCTCATCCATATTAACAATTGCGCTGTGCGTATCGCCAAACAAGTTATGCATGTCACCTAAAATTTCTTGATAAGCACCCACCAAGAAAAAGCCCATTAAATAAGGTTTATCGGCACTAAATTCTGGCACTGGTAATGTGCTTTCAATACCTTGTCCATCTACGTAATGCTCAAGTGCGCCATCTGAATCACAGGTTATATCAAGTAATACAGCACGTTTTTTGGGTGCTTCAGTTAAGCCACTTAATGGCAATACCGGAAACACTTGATCAATGCCCCATGCATCTGGAAGCGATTGAAATAACGAAAAGTTTACAAAAAACTTATCGGCTAAACGAACGTTTAACTCGTCAATAATAGGACGATGAAAACGGTTTTTATTATCCATGTGTTTGTTAAGTTCATAACAAATACGAATATTAATTTGTTCAGCCCACGCACGCTGCGATAAGTCTAATAAACCGAGTGCAAATTGGTTATGCGCTTCAGCTAAATCACCTTGACTGTCGTGATAAATTTCAATTAATGCACGGTCATCCGTTAAATCAGTTAACTGTACAAACGATGCCCACATATTTTTTAATAACAGGGGTGCATCTACTGCTGGCGCTACTAACTCTTCTGGCGTGTAACTTTCAGTACCAATAACATTAGAAATAAGCACAGCATGATGCGCCGTAAGCGCACGACCCGACTCAGAAATAATAGTCGGCATTGGTTGCTCATATTGCTTACATATATCACCAATGGTGTACACAATGTTATTTGCATATTCAGCTAAGCTGTAATTCATAGAGTTATGCGACTGGCTACGTGTGCCGTCGTAATCAACAGCCAAACCGCCACCTACATCAAGGCAATCAATTTCTGCGCCTAATTTACGTAGCTCACAGTAAAAACGCGCAGCTTCGCTTACACCTAAACGTACGTCACGAATGTTCGCCATTTGTGAGCCTAAGTGAAAATGTACTAGCTGAAGTAAATCAAGCTGGTTTGCGTCTTTTAAACGATTAACTACATGCAAAACTTGCGATGCAGATAAACCAAATTTTGATTTTTCGCCGCCACTCGCTTGCCATTTACCTTTACCTTGCGACGCTAAACGTACACGAATACCAATGCGTGGTTTTACGTTAAGCTCTTTTGCTTGGCTAAGCACCATGTCTAGCTCAGAAAGCTTTTCAAGTACGATATACACTTTATGACCTAGCTTTTCGCCAATAAGTGCTAAACGTACGTATTCTTTATCTTTGTAGCCATTACATACAATAACGGCGCTGGTTTTTTCAGCCAATGCTAATACTGTAAGTAGTTCAGGCTTGCTGCCTGCTTCTAAACCAAGTTGCTTTTTTTCTACTTGTGCTTGGCTTGCTACTATTTCCTCAACCACTTCACGCTGTTGGTTTACTTTTATTGGGTAAACTAATAGGTAGTCTTTAGGGTAACCATAGTTTTCAATCGCAGTATTAAATGCGCCGCATAAGCTGTGTACACGATGGTGTAAAATTTGCGGAAAACGAACTAAAGCAGGTAAGCTTAAACCTTTATCTTGTAGTTGCTTTGCGATATCTGTTAATGCAATGGTTTGCTCTGGGGCATGAGCCTTGGGCGCAACATACACATCACCTTGATCATTAATACCAAAAAAACCTTGGCTCCAATGACGAACATTGTAGCTCGTACGAGCTTGTTCTAGTGATGTTGTTTCTTTCATTTATCTTTCTCTTTTATTTAATTAATTAGTGCCAACTCGGCTAGTGCCGCGCATTAAAAGAAAAATAGAGATCTAAGTCCAACAAGTATTTTTACTCGTAACGAGTGATTTCTAATATTAACAAAACAACCAATCACGCATTGCCCTCCAGCGTATATAAAATAGGACTTTGATGATTATTAAAGATAAGAAAAGCTGTAAAAAATGGCTGTTTTTAAATGACTCTTTATAAATTTTATTAGCAAAAATGAGTTACCCTATTCAATAAAACTAATCTGGAATTACTTTGGTAATAGAATCTGCTTTTGAAGAATTAGAACCGAGTGTTCTACACGCTTCATATTACTCATAGTTTAGCCAACGTGTTGTGTTTAAGTAATACCTATGCATTTTTAAAATTGAATATAATCTGCACTTCTAAAACGCTCAGCATAACATCCACCAGCTTCAATAGTTGCTTAGCGCATATGTAGCGTTAGGTATTGCCTGTCGTATTGAAGTTGTTATATTTTATTGGCAGTTTGAAAATAATCGAGATAGGACTTTAAATAGCACTAGGGTGTGTTTATCTTTGGAGGTAGAAATTGCAGCTGTGCATTTGGTTTTTAGCCAAGACAGGGCCTATATGTGTTTTCCCCTATAAATAGGCGCTTTTTATTTATTGAGTATGAGCCAGCTATGCACTTTTTGGTGCGAACATAATTATAGCCATACCTAGCAGTGCAACTAAACCACCAATAATATCCCACATAGTAAGCTTTACGCCATCAACAACCCATAACCATAATAGCGCAACACAAATATATACGCCGCCATAAGCTGCATACACGCGCCCTGCTGCAGTAGGATGTAAAGATAGCAACCATGCAAATAGTGCCAAACTTAAAGCCGCAGGAATTAAAAGTAAAATGCTTTTATCTTGCTTAAGCCAAAGGTAAGGCAAATAACAACCCACTATTTCTGCTAAGGCTGTAATAGTAAAAAGTGCGATTGTTTTTAGTTCAAACATAATGCTCCACGCTAATATAACAAGCATAACAATCTATATAAATTGTTATGCTTAGTATTCGTTATGAATCTGCGTTGTTATTCGCTAAGCGCCATGGTGGCAAGTTTCATTGTGCTTTCAAACGACTTAGTGCCCGCTATAAATAAGCCATTGTGACAGAACACAGCGTCGTCAATACCGGTTTCATCTATAAACGCTTGATCAGATAAACCTGACCATGCTTTAGGAAGCGGTTTTCTATCTTCAAACGAGCCAGGCTCAACGGGTACTGTTTGTAATATCCATTGCCCAGAATGCGATGGGTAAACCATGTATAGCGCATCGCTTGATAAAATATGCACTGTTTTTTTCCACGGTGTGTATTTTTCAAGCACTATAACTCTGGCATCTTCTGCATTTTCAATTGCTTTAGCAACAATCGCTTTTGCATTTACACTACCGTGAGCTGAGGCGATAAAACGAATGAGCATGCGAGCTGCAAATTCAACAGCTTCATCAAAACAGGTATCAAAGTTACTCTCTTCTTCCCACGTAGGGTTAAACATTGAGATTGTTTGGCTCAAGCTTATTCCTTTTGATACACCTTCAACATGACCACAATCAATGGCATCAATGGTTGAAACTAAGCCTGAATCCACTCTATCAGCCACGGCTTGGTTATCATCACACAGCGCTAAGCCGTATTTTTTCCACACTAAACCAAATGATGAAAAAGGAATGCCATTTTCTCGCTCGCCTGCACCACCGCGTTGATGATGATCAAAGCGATTAGTTTCAGGATCGTATTCGCCACCTACATCAATTACAAAGTCGGCACTTTCTATAAGCGCTTTATCGCGAGTACGTACCAGTTTAAACGTTGGCAAAACATGTTTAAGTACCGCAATACTAAAAACGTCATCTGCATGAAAATTACCATTGTGGGTTACTACTGTTATTTCGCTCATTTGTTTATTGCTACTTTTAGAAAAGATAAAAATTCTCGCTTTGTAAGTTAGTCACTAATTATCGAGGCAGATTTTATACGAAGACAGGTGTTAAAAACAGTGAAGTATTTTTTGCATCACTATAAAAGCTGCTTTTATAGTTAATAGTTTGAGTATGACTTTTATTACAAGGTAATAATGAGGCCAGATATTTACGACACATTAAGCTTTAACATGTCGTAGCGTTAATAAGCTTATTGGCTAAGCCCTAACTCCATAAATACACTTTGTGGATTATCTACATATGAGCCAAAACTGCTACAGCGTTTAAAGCCTAAATTTTCATATAAATTGATTGATTTTATTTGCTTTGGACCTGTTTCTAAACGTATTAACGGGATTTTCTTTTCGCCAGCTTGATGTAATAAAATCTGCATAATACGTCTTGATAGCCCTTTACCACGATGACTTGGTTTTACATATAAACGTCTTATTTCGCCATAAGGCTGAGTATCAAATTTCTCTACAATCGCACCACAAGCGATAATACCTTCTTCAGTTTTTAAACCAATAGCATACACATTAGGTAAGGTTAATTCGTTTAACTCCAAAGACTGCGCTGTAGCAACAGGGTATAAAGAATTTATAAGTCGGTCTATATCGTCAAATACATTTACTACATCGGGATCATTAGGGTTCAAATCGACTAACTGCATAAAGCTTCCATTCATTGTTATAAGTTTATTAAGCTTTAAATAATATATTCAAGCGGGCATAGCTTAGCATTGTTTAACCAAAAAATCTTTAGTCCTTATTTAGCATATAGTTTGGGGAATTTTAGGAGCTAGAAAAAGTAAAAGTGACCTAGCATATGGGAAGTCTCTGTTAGGTTATTCCCAATTATTAAACATTGGCCTTTAAGTAATTAAGCTCTGAGAGCATTTCCGTACCAAATTTGCTTAATTAAGTGATCTATTTTGAGATAAGAAAACCGTGTCGATAACAAGGCAGAATTTTTTAACACAGTTACCGCCAGATTTAATCCCTCTAATTGATTAAGTATTATTGCGGATTGCTATTAGCACTATGCCATTTTAAATAACGTTCTTTATCCATCGGCTTTGCAACTAAGTAGCCTTGCATAGTGTCAATATTCATTTTTTTAAGTAAGTCATACTGCTCTGTTGTTTCTACGCCTTCTGCAACGACCACTAAGTTTAAGCTTTTTCCTAAACTGATAATTGTTTGCGCGATATTAAAGCCAATCTCATTATCTAAAATTTTATCAATAAAGCTTTTATCTATTTTTAATTCTTTAACAGGAAACGCACTTAAGTAAGCTAAGCAAGAGTATCCAGTTCCAAAATCATCAATCGAAAATAAAAAGCCAGCCGCAATGAGCTCTTTCATTTGCCTAATTGTATAATCTATATCACTAGAGAGCATTGACTCGGTTATTTCTAACTTAATTTGTGATGCTCGAATATCAAATTCATTGATAGTGTTGAACAGCTCACCTTTTAAATTTGATGAATTGAACTGACTTTGACTAATATTAATTGAAACACTAAACGAGTCGTCAATGATAGCGCTTGCTTTAAGCTCGTTAATTAAAATACATATATCATGCAAAACAATATTTTGTAGTTTTTGAATAAGTCCGTATTGCTCTGCAATAGGTATAAATTCGTTTGCTGTTATCAGCCCTCTTTGAGGATGGTTCCATCTAATAAGTGCTTCAGCACCAACAACATCACCCTGCGTATTAACTTGTGGCTGAAAGTAAGCACAAAACTCATTAGATGCAATTGCTCTCACTATGTCGGTTTCTAGCTCTGTTTGCTTTTCAAGTAGTGTTTGCAAGGCTGGATCGTAAAAGCTGCTGCTATTACCCCCTTTATTTTTAGAACGATACATAGCAGTATCTGCAAATTTTAATATATTGTCAGCCTGTGCATTTACGCTATCAATTAGGCAAATACCTATGCTACAACTTACTTGAAATGCAAGGTTGCCCACTTCAAACTTATCATGAAAAGCTCTTTGAATTTCTTTAGCAACGGCTTTACATTCTAGGATTGCTTGCTTTGTATCTTGCCCTATGTGTTTGAGTAAAATAATAAATTCATCACCACCCGCTCTGGCCAGTGTATCTGAGCCTTTTATTATTGCGCTTAACCTTTTTGATAACTCTACAAGTACTTCATCACCCGCACTGTGCCCTAACGAGTCATTAATACGCTTAAAGTTATCTAGGTCTAAAAATAATAATGCCCCTATATTTTTATTACGCTTAACACTCTCTACACACGCGCTTAATCTGTCGCTAAGCATTCTTCTATTTGGAAGATTAGTTAATGGATCGTAAAAGGCGAGTTTATGAACTTCTTGCTCAGCCTTTTTCTTTATTGAAATATCTCTGGCCATCCATACTACATGTCTTTTTGTAGGACTATTGGGGTTGTAATGATCTAAAGCGGCAGCTCGTCCCTCAAAAACTATACTTCCTTTTGGCACATCTAATTCATATTCAAAAATTTGCATCTCGTTAGTCGAGAGTGTTGTTTCAATGACGTCCATTATCATCTTCGCATCTTTTTGAGGAAGTAGGTCTTTAACATTTTCGCCAATAAGATCCGTGGTCGAATCAAGCAGTAACTCATTAGAGGTACCATAAACATCGGTATATGTGCCATCTTCACTTAAAATGAGGATGAGATCGGGCATTACTTTGGT
Source organism: Pseudoalteromonas sp. C8 (assembly GCF_011378685.1). Classification (NCBI taxonomy): domain Bacteria; kingdom Pseudomonadati; phylum Pseudomonadota; class Gammaproteobacteria; order Alteromonadales; family Pseudoalteromonadaceae; genus Pseudoalteromonas; species Pseudoalteromonas sp. C8. The sequence goes on along the minus strand of NZ_WTKT01000002.1, from coordinate 356,320 downwards.
GAAGGCTTTAAATTTTTCATTACTATGCTGTAAATTAACGACAAGCTGTTTTGCCTTCTCAAATTCGTTACTTTTCTCAAGAGCGATACTTGAAAAGTGCACAAAAAAATCTATTAATTCTAAATCTTGCTCTGATGGGGTTTTAGGTGTGCTGTGATAGATAGCAAACGTGCCTAACAAATCAGCTTGAGTTGAAAAAATAGGTGTTGACCAACACGACCTAAGATCAAACTTTAGCGCTAAATCTTTAAAGTCCTCCCATAGCGGTGAGATTTCAATATTTTCTACAATTATGCGCGATTTCGAAAATGCAGCAGTACCACAAGAGCCCACTTTTGGCCCTATGTGAACCCCATTAAGCAAACTACAGTACTCTGGGTGAATATTAGGGGCTGCGCAATGAAAAAGCTGCTGGCCTTTAACTGATAAAATGGAACACCTAGCAGATTCATTATCAATAATCTGCTCTATTGATAAACAAATTTCAGTAAGCACCTCATTTAAAGGTACCCCTAATGCAATTTTAGATAAAATGCCTTGCTGGTGAGATAATAACTTTTTTAACCTATCCGTACCCATTTTCACTTGCTCGCATTATTTATACATATTGATACAACAAAAAGCCTCTGGTAGATGCTTTTTTTCTACGTAGTAAAGTTCAGTATAGTCATGATTAGTAAGTTCATTCTTTTATTAATAAAAAACTAATCTGGTCTACATTGATTAATCATAATTGCATATTACTAAACACCTGTAGTTACTATATAACCAAAACCGCAACATTAAAGCTAACACTTTGTTACTTAAAATTACTGTTCAAAATTATTAAGCTATTTATACTATAACTAATGGTAAATATTTTTTGAGGTTACAGTGCAGATCACACAAGGTATGGAATATTTTTTTTCGGGATTTAAATTAATTAGCCAAAAAGGGTTAAAGCGCTTTGTACTTATCCCGCTTTTAATTAATGTTCTGCTATTTGGTAGTTCGTTGTTTTTCTTATTTGGATGGCTAAGTGATAGCTTTAGCTACATCAGTAACATGCTACCAGAATGGTTAAGCTGGCTTGAATGGCTAATGTGGCCAATTGCTGTATTAGTCGTATTATTTAGCTACAGTATGCTATTTACTATAATCACTAATTTTATTGCAGCCCCATTCAATGCTTTATTAAGCGAAAAAGTTGAGCTTTATTTAACGGGTCAAAAAATTAACGATGATGGTTTTTCCGAATTAGTTAAAGATGTACCTAGAATGCTTGCCCGTGAGTGGACAAAGCTGTGCTATTACCTTCCTCGCGCTATTGGTTTTTTCATACTACTTTGGGTTTTACCTGTCATTGGCCAAATACTATGGGTTTTGTTTACCTGTTGGATGTACGCAGTACAATACGAAGACTATGCGTTCGATAACCATAAAATTGGCTTTAAACAGATGAAAGACGATTTAAAATCTAAGCAAGGTTTATCATACGGGTTTGGTTTTGCTGTTATGTTATTAACGGCTATACCCTTTATAAACTTAATAGTTATGCCTGTAGCTGTGTGTGGTGCAACACGTTTGTGGGTCGATAATTATCGACCAAAATACCGTAGTTAATTAAGAGGTTGCTGACTTTTTAATATCCGAAGGACACCGCACCCGAGATAAAAAAGCACCTAAGGTGCTTTTTTTAATCTATTTTTAAAACAATAAACTCAAGCGATGCACGCCTTGGTAATGCGACGCTTTGTTTATCTACTTCTTCAAATTTTTTAATCAAAATACTAAAGCGCTGATTGTTAAAATTAACGGCTGTAACTTCACCAATTTTTATACTGTAGTTTTGCTGCTGATCAAACAGCTTTAGTGTTCGCCCTTTTATACGCTCTACGAATAAGTAAGGTGTTTGGTCTGGCATCTTTAAACGAATAACATTGATTTTACTTAACTCATGTACCGCCACCCAATTTTGACTCTGCATTAACGTATTATAACTACTAATGCCTTCAGGCTGATAAACAACATCTTGGCTTATAACGCATGTCTTACAGCCCTTTACTGATTCAACTCGCCAGTCAATAGCTGTATTTTTGTAATATAAATTGTCGTTTTTTAGTAACCATTCACGTGCATTGTTAGTATCGCTACACGCTATTAGTAAGCTTAAAAAACTACTACAAACAATAAACTTAATACTTAACCCTAGTTTCATATTAATGCTCTTTAATTGCTTTTAACTCAGCAATAATTGCACTACTTGGCTGCGCTTCTTTTATATAACTGGGCAGCGTTTCAATATTAGTAGGTGAGCTTTGTAAATTATACACCTTACTATTATTAGTATTTGGCACGCCAAATCGATTACCTGCACTTTGCATATAAAACTGCAAATTAAGCATGCTCCACTCATCTACATCACTAAGTATTGATATTGTATTATCTTGGTTAGTATCAAAGCTGGTTAGGCTTTCGGTGTTAATTGCATTACAGTTAAAATCAACAGGTAGTGAGCCATTTCGATTTAGCCCCTGTGCTTCAAGTATTGTGCTCTCATTTAAATCTGCTGAACTACCACTTGAATAATCAATAATAAAATCATCTGTAGAGCCTAAATGACTATTAGTATTTGGTGTAATATCGCAGCTAGCATTGCCGGGATAAAAACGCTCATAATAACGATCGCCTTCGTTATTACCTATTGTTGATAAACCCGCTAATTGATATAAATAATTCATAGAGCTTAAATGATTAGGCTTAAAGTTAACCTCTTCATCGCCACCATGGTATAAGCCTAAGTTATGGCCTAGCTCATGAAAGATAGTTGATGCTTGATAATTATAAGTTACATTGGTTGCTATTTGCGTATCGAGCGTTAAGCCCCAGCCGCCCATAGTTACCATTAAATCATTACCGCTGATCTCAGCAATACCCGACCCACTAATACTGCCATCTTCATTTCCACTACTTGCCATTAATAAGTAATGAAAGATGGGTCTGCGGGTTATATCGGTATATTCCATTTTATAAGCAAACAAATTAGGGCTACTTAAATCGTACTCAAACGGAGTATAACTATTAAAAGGGACAACATTTCCGCCACCTAAATCAAAGTTTTGCGGCGCAATATCGCTATTTTGATCAAATAAGTCACCTACATCAAAATGAACGGTATAGCCTTTACTTACAAATACACTAACAATTTTTTCAAGTGCAGTTCGATGAGGCGTTATTCCAACATCACTACTATCCATATAATCTATTTCAATAAATATATCTTTTTGTGAAGTACGCGCCCCCCATTCATACAAAGGCAGCCCACCAAATGTTGCTCCCTCTACCTCTGCGCAATCTGGAATACCGTCTTCATCATCATCTATTGAGCAAGTTATATCGTTAGGCCCTGCCGGAGTATTGAATACTGAGTAGTTCCAGTCTATATTTTGGTTGGTATCGGTTGCGCCGAGCGTACGCTTTAAGCTGGCGCCCTGCTCTGGCAGTATTTGTGCAGCATTTTCGCCTTGCCACTGCGAGGCTGTTACAGGCTCTTGGGTTGAATTTCCAAACTTAACAAAGTCGATAGTTTGTGTACCCGCACTATTAAGTAATTCTGCAAAACCATTTATGTACCAATAAGGCCTAATTTGATCATTCGCGCTACCAACAAGTACAAGCTTAGTGTTATTTAATGACGCACTTGCTAAAAAATCATCGCCAAAGCGGCTTTGTAAAATAATATAGGCGCCATTTAAAAGCTCTTTATTAGGCAGCGCAAATACTTGCTCATCACTCAACGTACTATCAGACATATTAATACTGCGAGCTTTAAGAGAGTAGTCTTGTAAATTTACTGTCGCACCGGTGCCGTTATAAAGTTCAATCCAAGGTAAGTCATTACTAAATTGCACAGATGAAAGCTCTGTTATTTTTATATCTTGGCTAGAAGTTGTAAACGAGGTGGCAGTTTGCGCCAAAATAGTTGTGCTATCAAAATTAGCTAAATCAGCTGTAACACGAACAATATATTGAGTGTCTTCATCAAAGCTTGCGCTTAAATTTACAGTATGAAAATAAGTACTTGTGTCGCTGGTAGTACCCGACAAACTTTCAATAGTTAAGGCCAAGCAAGTAGTAAAATTATCTGCTGATACTTGTACGCTTCCAGTACAAGTACCACTACTAGAGTTAACGGCTAAAGTACTCACGAGCATAATATCTGAAAATGTAATGCTAACAGGGCTATCTACAAATACTGGTTCATTACTATTTTGGGGCGTTACATTACTAATTGTAGCGGGCGTTGAATCAACAACGGTAACATTCAATACAAATTCAGTTGTGTCTTTTGTATCAGTCGCCGTTAACGTATAGCTTTGTGGAGTGATACTGTTTGCAGGAGGTGTGTAACTAAAACGTAAGGCTTGGTCATCAATAACACTGATTTGCGCTCCATTTAAATCATCACCAAAGTCAATCTGTACGCTATCGTTATCTGCGTCGCTAACCACTAAGCTAAATTCTGTGGCTTGGTTATATTGCACATTTATATTTACATCATCGGCAGTCGGTGGGTTATTTGGGGCTAATATTAAAACTATTTTCTGGGCGTTATTTGTAGCGTTATCGTCATCGGTAACAGTTACTACAAACGTTACATTGGTATTTTGCGCAACAGTGGGCGCATTAAAGCTAATACTTGTTTCTGTTTGGGTAAGTTCAACTACAGGGCCACTTGTTTGCTGCCAGGTTATGCTATTAATACTGCCATCGCTGTCCTGTGCATCTGCAACTAGGGTTACACTGTCATCTTTTTCAGCTTCATCTGGGCCTGTAACAATGACTGTTGGTGCGCTATTTACTTGATTAATTAAAACCGTTTTACTCGCTTGAGCGCTTTTACCGGCATTATCTGTTACGGTTACGCTAAAGCCTAGCGTTGTATTTTCAGATACATTAGGGGCAGTAAAACTAAGTACACCATCTGATTGGCTAAAATCAACATTATCTCCCGCAGACTGAATCCAACTAATAGTGCTTATGGTTCCATCTGTATCTTGAGCGTTAGCAACTAAGCTTACTTGTGTGTTAGCAAGTGCACTACTTGGGCCTGTAATATTAGCTGTAGGTGCATTATTTTGAGAAGTGATAGTGCCTGAAAATACTTGTTGTGCAGTAGCACCTGAATTATCAGTAACAGTAACTGAAAAACTAAAGGTCGTGTCAGTGGTTACACTCGGTGCAGTAGCTGTAAGCGTATTGCCATTAACAATAAATGTAAATTCAGGACCACTAAGTTGTTGCCATTGATAATTGGCTATTTGCCCGTCACTATCACTTGCAAGCGCAGTAATAGTAAACGATTGGTTAGAGACAATAACGTTACTACTAACAGAGAGCGTAACACTGGGCGCAGCGTTACCATAGGGCGTAGTTGAATCACTACCTTCTCCGCCGCCGCCACAACCTGTGATTAAAAGTGATAAAAAAAGTAAACTTAGCCATTTATTAATATTGTTTTTTACCACTTTTAGCCTCTACATATTAACTATACAAATTTTGTGGCACCTTAGTAACGTTTAAATGAACGGTTATTTCCTCACGATCATGATAGAGATGTTTAGCTTGTAACTCGTAATTAATGCTATGTTTCTCAAGCTCTTTTCTTATCATCGAAAGACATTCATAAACACTATCAAAGCGTTTTTTCATAGGTAGTTTTAAGTTAAATATAAACTCTTTTGCGTATGCATTTACTGCCCAGTCAATCATTAGCGTAGTCACTTTGGTTGGTTTTTCCACCATATCGCACACTAACCAAGTAATATTTCTTTTTTCTGGGCGATATTTAAAACCATCTGCTCTAAAATGTTTAACTTGACCCGTTTGCATTAAATCGTCATTCATTGGGCCGTTATCAATAGCACTTACAAACATACCTCGGCGTACAAGCTGATAAGTCCAACCACCCGGGCATGCACCTAAATCAACACTGCGCATACCTGCTGCCACGCGTGATTCACGTTGTTGCTCAGGAATAAATACATTAAACGCTTCGTCGAGTTTTAACGTTGAACGACTCGGTGCATCGCTTGGCATACGAAGGCGTAAAATACCCATGAAAAATGGAGAATTATTAAAGCTATACGAGTAACCAACATAAGCCGTATTGTTTGTTAAAAACATGACATGCATTACTGGGCGGTTTGCTTTTGGCTCACGCAGTACTGTATTTTGTTTTTCGAGGGCTTTTTTAAGCGGCGTTGATATTTTTTTACAGAACGTTAAAAGCTCTTTGCCTTCATTTGTATCTGGCGTTTCTACGCGCAGTTCTGAGCACAATGTAAAATCTTTAGCAGCTTCAACTACTGCACTTACACGGTCCTCTACTGGCATGTTTTCAAGTAATGTACCGGCAAACCATTGGCGTGCAAACACCATATTTTTAAAATCGACTTTTTTGATTATTTCGTCGCTGTGATGCGCTTCAAAACATTCGTAAACAACATAACCTGTATTTGGCTTTGCTTTTACATACCCTGCAAAACCCTGCTCTGCAGCATGAAACGTTATTTCAGCAGCGGCATCGCTTTCAAAACCACTACGACAATAAATCACAACACTAGACATATTAACCCTTAAACTCTTTAAAACTTAAATCGTGCGACTTGCACTAAAATAACAATCCAACCAATAATAAAGCACAATCCACCAAGCGGTGTTATCGGCCCTAGCCACTTCATATCTGTTAGAGCGAGTAAATATAAACTGCCACTAAAAAGTAGTGTGCCCGTTATAAAAAAGCCACCAGCCCAACTCAGGTTTATGCCCCATTTAATTAAAATAGCCACCGCAATAAGTGCAAGGCCATGCACCATTTGATACTCAGCAGCTGTTTTAAAAACCCCTAATGAATACTCCGATAAACGGCTTTTTAAACCATGGGCAGCAAATGCACCTAACATAACCGAGAGCATACAAAAAATACTGCCGGCCATTAAAAATAATTTAATCATCTAATCCCCTAATCGAGTCTTAACACATCTCTACTTGTTGCTTAATAAATTCAACGGCACTTAACGCTGCTGTTTCTCTATTTTGCAGTTCAGTTACGCCACTTTTTTTACGTGGTTTTAATGAATGATCGCCATCAGTCAGCCATGTGAGTAAAGGCTGTTTTGGCATTTCCATAGTAAGCAGTTCTTCACGTGTACCAAATGTATCTCGCTCGCCCTGTAATACTAAAAAAGGGCAAACAATATCAGCAAAATGATCGGTGCGTAACTTTTCTGGCTTACCCGGCGGATGAAATGGATAACCAAATACAATAACACCCGAAAGTCTTTGCTCTGTGCTGCACGCAAGCATTGATGCCATGCGTCCGCCCATCGATTTACCGCCTATAAATAACGGTAAATCTGGCTGCGCCTGACCAAGCACTTGCTCATAATAAATAAGTAGCTTTGGCGCTCGCTCAGGAGGCCTACGTTTATTAGTTTGTTTAGCAATTTGCATATATTCAAAATCAAATAAACCAACATCAACACCTTGCTCGCTTATTAATTTTGCCATATGTTGCATAAAGTCAGAATCGCTACCGGCACCTGCACCATGCGCAAATATAAACTGTGCAATTGCAGGTTGTGCGGTGCTTTTAAACCATTCAATCATTATTAATACTCATGTTCTTGCTCATGCTCTACTAAGCTCAGCATCCACTCTTTAAACGAAACTATTTTACCAAGCTCGGTTTGCGATTCGCGAAGCACTAAGTAATATGCATTTTTACTTTCTAGACTGTGATTAAACGGAATAACCAAACGCCCTGCATCTATGTCGGGTTTAGCTAATACACTATTACCGATTGCCACACCTTGCCCATGTACTGCAGCTTGTAACACCATTGATGAGTGACTAAATATAGGTCCTTGATTTACCTGAATGTTACGCACACCTGCAGTTTTCATCCACGTTTTCCAGTTTTTACGTGTGGTGTCATGCAATAAGGTGTGATGCGCTAAATCACTAGGTTGATCAAGCGGCTTTAATCCGCTTAATAACATAGGACTACAAAGTGGTACTAAATACTCGGTATGAAGTTTGTACGCTTGTACGCCATTCCAATGACCTCTTCCATAGTAAATAGCAATATCTACGTCATCAGTCAGTGAGTTTTCATCTTGATCTTGTGCTTTTATTCGCACGTCTATCTCTGGGTGTAACTCATTAAACAAACTCAAACGAGGCACTAACCACTGAATAGCAAAACTTGGTGTTAGACTAACTGTTAATGAGCCCTTAGCACCACGGGCTAATAGCTTTTCAGTTGCATCAATAAGCTGAGTAAAAATCTCTTTTATATCTAAAAAATAGCCTTGGCCTTCTTCAGTTAATAATAATGAGCGGTTTTTACGTAAAAACAACTTTAAACCTAAATGCTCTTCAAGTGTTTTTATTTGATGACTTACTGCCGCCTGCGTTACATAGAGCTCTTCTGCAGCCTTAGTAAAACTTAAATGACGCGCAGCCGCTTCAAAGGCTTTTAATGCGTTTAATGGAGGTACCCGTCTTGACATAATAACCAAGCTTAGAATTAGTTTTTCTTATGCGTGAGATTATATACATCATATAAGTTTGTGTATATTAAAGGCATAAAAAAAGCGACCTGAGTCGCTTTTTAATAAACATCATGCTTAATTATAAATCGCTTGCACTTGTATCAAGTGGGGCAAAGCTTTTAATTAAATCATCAACCGCTTTCATTTGCGTTAAGTATCCTTCTAACTTACTAAGCGCTAGCGCACATGGGCCATCACATTTAGCTTCATTAGGGTTTGGATGCGCCTCAATAAATAAACCTGCAATACCTAGCGCCATACCGCTGCGTGCAAGCTCTGCTGCTTGTGCACGACGACCATCAGCAGAATCAGCTCGGCCACCAGGGCGCTGAAGTGCATGTGTTGCATCAAAAATAACAGGCGCCATTGCTTTCATGTCATCCATACCCAGCATATCAACCACTAGGTTGTTGTAACCAAAGCTAGAACCACGCTCACAAAGTGCGATGTTATTATTACCCGCTTCATTAAATTTAGTAATGATGTGGCGCATTTCATGTGGCGCTAAAAACTGTGGTTTTTTCACGTTAATAATTGCACCTGTTTTAGCCATCGCCACAACTAAATCTGTTTGACGTGCTAAAAAGGCTGGTAACTGAATTACATCAACAACTTCAGCAACAGGTGCTGCTTGATGCGGTTCATGTACATCAGTAATAAGCGGTATGTTGAAAGTCTTTTTAATCTCTTCAAATATTTTTAAACCTTCTTCCATACCAGGACCACGGTACGAATTGATTGAAGAACGGTTAGCCTTATCAAATGACGCTTTAAATACATAAGGAATATTGAGTTTCGTCGTAACTTCTACGTAATGCTCTGCAACACGCATAGCTAAATCGCGAGATTCTAATACGTTAATACCACCAAACAATACAAACGGTTTGTTGTTTGCTAGTTCAATTTCATTAATTTTAATAATTTGGTCTTTCATTTAAATTCCTTACGGTGCAACTGCTTGCATCATTAATCCACAAATATAAGCCATATAAGTACCCACACCATAGCCCAGTACAGCTAACAGGACACCAACAGGCGCAAGCGAAGGGTGAAATGCTGATGCTACAACAGGTGCAGACGCTGCACCGCCCACATTAGCCTGCGAGCCCACTGCCATATAAAATAACGGTGCTTTAATTAGTTTAGCTACTACTAACATTATGCTTGCATGCACTAGCATCCAAATTGCGCCAACTAAAAATAACCCAGGGTTATTAAAAATAGCGGTTACATTCATGTGCAAACCAATTGATGCGACTAAAATATATAAAAAGCTAGAGGCTACCTTTGAAGCGCCAAACGCTTCTATTTGTCTAACTTTAGTAAACGATAAGCCTATGCCAATCGTTGTTGATATAACAATTAGCCAAAAGAATTTACTGTTTAAGCTGTATTCTTTTGCCCACTCATAAGTCGTGCCAAAGTACGGACCTAAAAAGTCAGAACAAAAATGCGCTAAACCGGTTATACCAAATGCAATTGCAAGCAGTGTCATGTAATCGTTAAGAGTAGGAATACGGGCATGTTCAGCGTGATAGGCTTCAACACGTTTTTTTAAATCTTCAATTGCGCTTGTATCAGCACCCGTAGCTGCATCAATCTTTTTATGGTTTGCTGCCATTAACAATAAAACAGCCATCCAAATATTCGCGACTATTACATCTACTGTAATCATTACAGAAAATATATCACCACCAACTTCAAACATCTCTTTCATTGATGCTTGGTTAGCACCACCGCCAATCCAGCTACCCGCAACGGTTGTCATACCGCGCCATACTGCATCGGGCCCATGACCACCAACAATACTTGGGTCAAATGCACTCACGACTAAAATAGCTAATGGCCCACCAATAACAATACCTAATGTACCCACTAAAAACATAATGAGCGCTTTAGGGCCTAAGTTAATAATAGCTTTTAAATCAATACTAATGGTAAGCAGTATTAAACAAGCAGGCAGTAAGTAGCGCGAAGCCACATAATAAACATTGGATTTATTACCATCTACAATACCAAAGGTATTTAATAACGAAGGTAAAAAGTAACACAGTAGTAAAGCAGGTACGTATTTATAAAATCGTTTTAAAGCTGGACGCTCACTGTTTGAGGTTTTAAAAATAAACCCCAAAATAATAGCAAGCAAACCAAGCACAACGGCATCATTTGTAATTAATGCGCTTTGAGTTTCAACCATAATTATTCCTATTCTTAATGGTGCGTTTTATTATTATCTTCTAGTTCTTCTATTTGGTGTTGAATAATCTCTATTGCAGGATCGTCCGGACACTCATCGACAAAAAACTGTAAATCATCACGTGCCATTTTAGGGCAACCGAGCTGATTTAATAAGTAACCTCTGTCGCGTCTCTCATACGGGTCATCGCCTATTAGCTCCATTAGCATCTCTACACAGGTCAAAGCATGACCAAATTTGTTTTCGCTAATGAAAGACCATTTTTGCTGAGCTAAAAATAGCTTATATACTTCGTCATCAAAAATTAACTCTAAAGGTTCTTGTTCTTGCCCATCATCTTCATCTGCGTTTTCAGGGATGATATACCAGCTTTGTTGCCCGCTGCTTGGCTCAATTATGTAGCCCTCTTCATCACTTATCGCCACATGAACACCAACATCACCCAGCGTAAGACTAAGATTTGCATCAAAGTTAGCTTGTTGTAAAAAGTGACAAAGTATAATTGCAAGCGTTGTTGGTGAGCCACTACGCATAGAAAGCGTATAGCTTAATGTATTTAATTTGTATTCTGGCACTTTTAAGCCTGAGGCACTAAATAGCCAATCGCTGTAAAACATATCTAATAATTTTTCGAAGCAATCGTGCTCATCACTCACTTTTAAACACAGCGCTGAAATTTGCTGTTCAAAGTCAGTTAAAGTTTCATAACATGGTGTTAAATCTATCTGAGGGTCCCATTTTGACTCTGCTTTAATACAGCGGTAAATCGCTGGAGGTGTAAATTCATCGTAAGCATCATCAAGATAAGATTCATCGTGTTCGTCAAACCCGAGGGTAGTCATTAATACTGCAACATTTTAGAAAACGAAGGCGTAGTTTACCTAACTTTAAAGCTATATACCAATATAGAGATTTTTTTGAATATTTTCTGAGAGGGAGTCGTATTTGAGCTTTATAAAACAACTATAAAGCTCAAATAGTCAGGTATTACTTAAAGCAAAAAAGCTGATTTAGACGTCGCTAAATAACCTATCGCTAAAATAACAGCAGTGTTAACTAAAACGTAAGCAACTTTAGCCGTCATTTTAGTTTGTCTGGCGCTTTTAGCCCCAATACCAATATATATAACCACTAAAACTATTTTTTCTAATAGCCAATATTGTTCAAACGGGTTAATTTTAGCCATAAATATAAGCGTAAGTGCAGACACTAATAACAAAGTATCTATACTATGACTACCAATCATTACCGCTTTATTTTTTGCTAATTTACCACTGCCCATTCGCGAAAATGCGCGAACATAAAATAAAATCACACTCAACATCGCAATTGCCATGTGTGAATGCTTTACTGCTAAATAATCCATATGCCCCTGTACTTCTGTTTTATAAAAATTTAATCAGGAAAACGGTTAAGAACCGCTTCTAACTCATCAAGCTTCTCGTTAAATACTTCAACCAATTTTGGTTCAAAGTGTGTGCCTTTTTGAGCGTTAATTTCATCAACTACGTTTTGCAGTGTCCAAGGTTCTTTATAGCATCGTTTATGGCGAAGTGCATCGTATACATCAGCAAGTGCAACTATACGACCAAATACATTAATTGCGTTTCCGCTTAAACCTTGTGGGTAACCAGAGCCATCCCATTTTTCATGATGCTCTTTTGCAATAATTGCGCCTGCACTAACAATCTCATGCGGCGAGTCTTTTAAAATAGTATAGCCTTTATCAGTATGGGTTTTCATCACTTCCCATTCTTGGGCGTCTAACTTTGCTGGTTTATTTAATACCGCATCAGGAATGCCCACTTTGCCTACATCATGAAGAGGCGACGCCAACCTTACTAAATCAGCATCATGCTTAGATAAGCCATACCCTTGTGCCAATATATGACAAATATGTGCTACACGCTTAACATGATTACCCGTTTCTGTTGAGCGTTGCTCTACCGCTTCACTTAACCTGTAAACAAGCTCTTGTTGCGTTGCTTCTATTTCAGACTGAAGTTGTACATTTTCAAACGCAAGTTGCACGTTTTGAGAGAAAATCTTAATTAAATGGCGCTGAGTATCCGTTAAATCCTTTGGAATACCTGATATAAATAGCATCGAATTATGATTGTACTCACTGCTACAATACGCAAATAAGTAGTTATCTTTATAAATAATGCTTTTTTCATTAAGCGCCTGATGACATGCACTTAACTGTTCAGCTTGTAATACCTCATCGAGCTCTTTACCTTCACTTTTTTCAAAGTCACCGGTACCCGAGCAAACAATTAATTTTTTATTATTTTGTGCTTCAGGATTTTGCGCAACTAAAGTAGTTGCATACATAGCTTGATCAGCAATACCGAGTAAAGAAGTTAACTGCTGCATAACGCCTTCAATAAAGTGCTCTATTGAATGCGCAGAAAAAATATCACGGGACGCTATAATTATTTTCTCAAGCCCTTCGCGTGACTGCTCAATCGAAATAATATCCCGATACGAGCGCAGGCTCGACATAATAACAGTAAATAACTTTTGAGCCGTTAGCTCCGTTTTAGATTTGTAATCGTTAATATCATAATTAATAATTACTTGTCGTTCAGGTGCTTGACCAGGTTGACCCGTTCTTAAAATAATTCGAATATGATTATTTTTAGCTTCTTCACGAATAAACTTAGCAACTTGCAAACCGGCATCATCGGTCTCCATTACTACATCAAGTAGTACAATGGCTGCATCTGGATGCTCTTTCACAAGCTCTTTTGCTTCAGCACCTGAGTACGCACTAATAAATTCTAAGCGTTTATTTTGAAACTCAAAATCACTCAACGCTAGTTTTGTAACAGCATGAACTTCAGGTTCATCATCAACGATTAATACTTTCCAGGTACCGAGTTCAATCTCATTGATTGCTTCTTCTGGCTCATCTGAAAATAAAAAATCACCCATCATAGTCGAAATTCCTTCATGGCATTATTTAACGCACTAGCAAGCAATTATTATTCTTTAGGGCCACTGTGCAAACGTTACACGGTCATTATCACCAAAGTCTTTTACTGTTTTAATATTCACAAATGCCATTTTTTTGAAAAAATGACGAACAGCTTCACCTTGCTCAAAACCGTGTTCTATTAAAAGATAGCCACTAGATAACAAATAGTCACGTGATTGTGTAATTATTTGTTTAATATCAGACATTCCACAATCATCAGCCACTAATGCCGACAAAGGCTCAAAGCGCACATCGCCCTGATTTAAATGTATATCACTGCTTTCAATATAAGGCGGGTTGGTAACAATTAGGTTGAATTTCTCACCATGTAACTCGCTAAACCAGTTGCTTTGCTTAACGTGTACATTATTAATTGCCAATCGCTGCTGGTTACGTGTAGCCAGTGCAACTGCATCGCTTACTCTATCTACTGCAATAATTTGCCAATTAGGCATTTCGCTACCCAATGCCAGCGCTATTGCACCAGTACCCGTGCCTAAATCAAGCACTTTAGCTGTAGCAGGTACAGCCACTTCAAGCGCTTGTTCTACTAACGTTTCGGTATCTGGTCGAGGTATTAAAGTTGTTGCGTTAACTTCAAGCGATAAGCTCCAAAATTCACGTTGCCCCGTAATATGTGCAACAGGTTCACCGTTTAAACGTCTTTGGCAAAAGGTATTAAATTGCTGTTGTTGTTCGGCATTAAGCGCATGCTCTGGCCAAGTAAAAAGGTAACTGTGAGGTTTTTGAAGAATATGTAGAAGTAAAACTTGTGCGTCTAATTTAGCACTTTCGCTGCTAGGTGCTAATAAATTAGCGCCTGCAGCAATAGCTTGTTCAAGAGTTTGGCTCACGATTACTCGTCGCCCATAGCCGCTAATAAGTCAGCTTGATGTTCTTGCATTAATGGGTCAATAACGCAGCTTAAATCACCCGCTACCACTTCATTCAAACGATAAAGTGTTAAGTTAATACGGTGATCGGTAATACGACCTTGTGGGTAGTTATAAGTACGGATACGTTCAGAACGATCGCCACTACCTACTAAGTCACGACGTTCAGATGCTTCTGCCGCATGGCGCTTTTCATCTTCAGCCTGTTGCAAACGTGCTGCAAGTACTGACATCGCTTTAGCACGGTTTTTATGCTGTGAACGTTGATCCTGACACTCAACCACAACACCGGTAGGTATATGTGTAAGTCGAATAGCAGAATCTGTTTTATTAACGTGCTGACCACCTGCGCCTGATGCACGAAATGTATCAACTTTTAAATCTGCGGTATTAATTTGTATCGCTTCTGCCTCTGGTACTTCCGCCATTACCGCAACAGTACACGCAGAGGTATGAACTCGCCCTTGTGACTCAGTTTCTGGCACACGTTGTACGCGGTGTACACCTGATTCAAACTTTAATTGACCGTAAACGCCTTCGCCACTAATATTTGCAATAACTTCTTTGTAACCACCGTGCTCACCTTCATTGGTGCTCACAACTTCTACTTTCCATTTTTTAGTTTCTGCATAGCGGCTGTACATACGGAATAAGTCGCCAGCAAAAATAGCCGCTTCATCACCGCCTGTTCCAGCGCGTACTTCAACAAACACGTTGTTATTATCTCGCGGATCTTTTGGCAACATTAATACTTGAATTTGATCTTCAATTACCAAAATTTGTGCT
Organism: Pseudoalteromonas sp. C8; assembly: GCF_011378685.1. NCBI lineage: Bacteria > Pseudomonadati > Pseudomonadota > Gammaproteobacteria > Alteromonadales > Pseudoalteromonadaceae > Pseudoalteromonas > Pseudoalteromonas sp. C8. The sequence continues at coordinate 340,867 of NZ_WTKT01000002.1, read as the reverse complement.
TTAGCTTCTTTATATTCTTCTTGCGCCATTTCACGCATTTCAGGGTCAGAATCTTTAAGCATTTCTTCTGCACTGGCTAAATCATCTTGCGTTTCTTTGTAAGTTAAAAACGTTTTTACAATCTCTTCAAGCTCAGAGTATTCTTTTGAAAGCCCACGAAAACGATTTTGATCACTAATGACCGACGGGTCGCTTAGTAGCGCTTGTACTTCTTCGTAACGCTCTACTAAGGTTTCTAATTTATTATAAACAGACTCTTTCATTTAACGGTTATTCCTGATCAATACCTAACATTTTTTTCAACTGGTTTAGCTGCGCCACTTCACCTTTTTTCGCTGCGTCTTGTATTGCACGGGTAGGCGCGTGCATTAAGCGATTGGTTAATTTATTGGCGAGCTCTAATATAATTTTTTCTGCATCTTTACCTGTATTTAGCTGACTAACAGCACGCTCTACAAGTTCTGACTTAATTGTTTGTACATCATTTCGATAATGGCGGATTAAATCTACCGAATCGAGTGAGCGCATCCACATTGCAAATTCTTTGGTGCGTTCAGTAATAATTATTTGCGCTTGCTGTGCAGCTTGCTCACGCGCTGCCATATTCTCGCTTACAATGGTTTGTAAGTCATCAACGGAATATAAATAGGCAGCATCTAGCTCACCTACTTGGCTTTCTATATCGCGCGGAACCGCAATATCTATAAATAGCATAGGCTTGTGACGGCGCTGCTTAAGCGCTTGCTCAACCACCCCTTTACCAATAATAGGTAAAGTACTGGCGGTAGAACTAATGACTATATCGGCTTCATGTAAACGTTCTGGTAACTGTGCAAGTGCGATAACATCTGCCGACACTTCATCAGCAAGGCTGCGAGCACGTTCAATTGTTCTATTAGCTACCGTTATTTTTTTAGGCTCATTTTGATATAAATGTTTAGCAACCAGTTCAATGGTTTCACCAGCACCAATCAATAACACATTGGTTTGATCAAGCTTGCCATAAATATGTTTTGCTAAATTAACAGCCGCAAATGCAACCGACACGGCACTTGCGCCTATATTTGTTTCAGTGCGAACTTGTTTTGCTACCGAAAAGGTTTTTTGAAACAACCTATCAAAAGTAACCCCTATTGCATCGTGGGTTTTAGCACTAAAAAACGATTGCTTTATTTGCCCTAAAATTTGCGGCTCGCCTAACACAAGAGAATCCAACCCACACGCTACGCGCATTAAGTGGTTAATGGCGTCATTACCTTCATGGCAGTATATATTGCTGCTCAGTTCATGTTCATCCAAACCATGGAAACTGGCAAGCCACGTTAACAGTGTTTGGGAATTTTGCTGAGCGAGGCTACAATAGATCTCGGTTCGATTACAGGTAGACACAATAACCGCTTCATTAAAGTCGGCATGGCCACTTAATTGTTGCAACGCCTCTGAAATTTGCTCAGGCGAAAAAGCCACTTTTTCACGTAATTCTACGGATGCGGTTTTGTGATTTATACCTAGTGCTATTATGGTCATATTTGCCAAATATTGCTGAGCCCTACTTCAAAGGCGGTAATTTTACCAAAAATCAGCGGAATATGGAAAGTAAGGAACAACATTTGATTCGACAATATTTGATTTTATTCATGTTTTTTTTATTATTAGGTGGCTGTGCCCATCAAATTGATACAAAAACAACACTTTATGATGATTGGAAACCACGTTTAGCTGCTCAAAAAACTTGGCAGGTCGAGGGTAAACTCGCGTTTATAAGCCCAGAAGAGCGTCAATCTGCAAACTTAAATTGGCAGCAAACAACAAATTCCAATAATTTAATACTGACTACTTTTATTGGTACTCGTATTTTGTCGCTTAAACAAACAGCAAATGGTGCTGAATTAGAGTTTGACGGCGATGAGTACTTTGATACTAATGCTGCAGAGCTTTTAAAGCGTTTAACGGGTTTTACACTCCCTGTTGATAACGCCGATAACTGGCTTAAGGGCACCATTGACGATCAAAGTTTAGTCGTTGATGAACTAGGCCGTACAAAGCAAGTATTATGGTTTGATAATACAGGCAAGAAATGGCAAATAGATTACGGCACTTACGTACAAAACGCAGGTTACTGGTTACCAACTAAACTGACGTTAAAGCATCAACAAATAAAAATAAAAATTCAACTCTACGATTGGCAGTTTAAATAAGTATGAATAACAAAACCTCTTTTTCACTTATTGCCCCGGCAAAACTCAATTTATTTTTACATATTAATGCTCGCCGAGAAGATGGCTATCATGAACTAGAAACCTTATTTACTTTTTTAAATTTTGGTGATGAGTTGCATTTTGAGCTAACAACAGACGGTGGTATTTCTGTCGGTGGTGATACTAAAGACATACCCCTAAATGATAATCTCATCTATAAAGCGGCTTTATTATTACAAACACACTGTAAAACCTCTTTGGGTGTAAAAATAAATTTAATTAAACGCTTACCGATGGGCGGAGGTGTTGGAGGTGGTTCATCCGACGCTGCAAGTACTTTATTAGCCCTAAATAAATTATGGAAATTAGAACTAAATTTAGAAATTCTAGCCCAATTAGGACTTAAATTAGGGGCTGATGTTCCGGTGTTCATACAAGGGCAAAGCGCCATAGCGCATGGTATTGGTGAGAAATTACACCAGGTAAAACTTGAACAAAAATGGTACTGCGTTGTACACCCAAACCAACATGTAAGTACCGCAAAAATATTTACACATCCAGATTTAAAACGCGACACACCAAAAATAATAGGCGATTGGAAACACCATACTTTAACCAACGATTGTGAGCCTTTAGTTAAAAAGCTTTGCCCCGAGGTTGAAAAAACCCTCCAGTGGTTGCTAAAATACGCACCGTCGAAGATGACCGGAACAGGTTCATGTTGTTTTGTCGAATTTGCTAGTCAAGTTCAAGCACAAGATGTACTTGAAAATCTCCCCCATACTTGGCAGGGTTTTGTGGCTTCAAGCGCAAATGTCTCACCTGCTCATACGGAGTTAACCGCCATATTCGATCAATGAAGTAACGTACAAGTAATCATAAGTTAACTCGCAGTGGTATTTATCATTGCCCGTTAGTCCAAATATTCAGTGCCTGAGGAACCCTACCGTGCCTGACATGAAGCTCTTCGCTGGTAACGCAACACCTGAGTTAGCTCAAAAAGTTGCAAAACGTTTATATATTGAATTAGGCGATGCTGTTGTTGGCCGTTTTAGCGACGGTGAGATCAGTGTTCAAATAAATGAAAATGTTCGTGGCTCGGACGTTTTTATCTTGCAATCAACCTGTGCCCCTACAAACGATAACCTAATGGAACTTATCGTTATGGTTGATGCTCTACGTCGTGCATCTGCAGGTCGTATTACTGCCGTCATTCCTTATTTTGGTTATGCGCGCCAAGACCGTCGTGTACGTTCTGCTCGTGTTCCAATTACCGCTAAAGTTGTTGCCGATTTCTTATCAAGTGTGGGTGTTGACCGTGTTCTTACGGTTGATTTACACGCTGAACAAATCCAAGGCTTCTTTGATGTACCAGTAGACAACGTATTTGGCAGCCCTGTATTACTTGAAGATATGAAAGAACGCGACTTTGAAGACGTCGTTGTTGTATCTCCAGATATTGGTGGTGTTGTACGCGCACGTGCAATTGCAAAACTACTAAACGATACCGATTTAGCAATCATTGATAAACGCCGCCCTCAAGCAAACGTTTCTCAAGTAATGCACATTATTGGTGACGTTGAAGGTCGTGATTGTATTATCGTAGATGATATGATTGATACCGGTGGTACGTTATGTAAAGCCGCAGAAGCACTTAAAGAACATGGCGCTAAGCGCGTATTTGCATACGCAACGCACCCTATTCTTTCAGGTAAAGCAGCAGAAAACTTACGTGACTCGATGATTGACGAAGTAATTGTAACTGACTCAATTCCGCTATCTGACGAGCTTAAAGCCCTTGATAAAATTAAGGTACTTACGCTTGCTGACATGTTAGCTGAGACTATTCGTCGTATTAGTAACGAAGAATCTATCTCAGCGATGTTTGAACACTAAAATTAAACATTCCTGAGTATAAAAGCGCCTTTTGGCGCTTTTTTTGTAAGCGATGTTTATTTTGTCTGGGCGTGGTGGTATGATAGCGCGCCTTTTGGCTAGGGACCTTGGTCGCAAAGGCCCTACACATTTTAATAACTGGAGACATTATGTCTAACAAAACTTATACATATAACGCTGAACTTCGCGTAGAAACTGGTACTGGTGCGAGCCGCCGCCTACGTCGCGAAGACAAAGTTCCTGCAATCCTTTACGGAGCTGACAAAGAAGCTTTATCTCTTACTTTTGCTCATAAAGATATGATCAAAGCACAAGAAGACGAAGGTTTTTACACGCATATCCTTACGCTTAACGTAGATGGCGAAGCTGTTGAAGTAATCTTAAAAGATATCCAACGTCACCCATTCAAGCCTAAGCTTACTCACCTTGATTTCCAACGTGTAGATGCTACTCATAAATTTCAAACTAAAGTTCCTCTTCACTTCATCGGTGAAGATATTGTAACTAAAGCTGGCGCAACTGTTGTTCACCAGTTAACTGAAGTTGAAATTACGTGTCTTCCAAAAGCACTTCCAGAATTCATTGAAGTAGATGTTTCTAAGTTTGTTGTTGGCGATTCTGTTCATATTTCTGACCTTACTTTCCCTAAAGGCGTTAGCTCTGTAGATTTAGGTAAAGGCGAAGGCCATGATCAGTCTATCCTGACTATCAAAGCAAACAAAGCAGCTCCAGTTGAAGACGACGCTGCAGCAGCAGAATAATTTTTAAGGTCTCGCAACCTTGAATTCTATTCAAATGCTTGTGGGCCTGGCTAATCCAGGCCCCGAATACGCAAACACACGCCACAATGCAGGTGCTTGGTTCATCGAGCAAATCGCTGCACGCTACAACTGCACCCTAAAATACGATCCTAAATATCACGGCCTTACAGGCAAAGTGATCATTCAAGGCCAAGAATTCAAATTATTGATCCCCACTACTTACATGAATTTAAGTGGTAAAGCGGTCGGTAGTTTAGCTAATTTTTTCAAAATTCCTGTCGAGGACATTTTAGTTGCCCATGACGAATTGGATTTAGACCCAGGCGTTGCCAAGTTAAAAAAAGGCGGCGGGCATGGCGGTCATAATGGTTTAAAAGACATTATTGCAAAAATGGCAAATCAAAAAGACTTTATGCGCTTGCGCATTGGTGTAGGTCATCCGGGGCATCGTGAAATGGTTACTGGTTGGGTGCTTGGAAAAGCGGCCAAAGCAGACCAAGAAAAAATGGATGCTGCTGTTGATGAAGCAGTTCGTTGCATGGAAATACTTGCAAAAGATGGTGTGTTAAAAGCACAAAACAGACTACATTCGTTTAAACCCTAGTAACTTGGGTCCAAGTACACCGTTTAAACGAATTCTAAACAAGGTATCTTACTATGGGTTTTAAATGTGGCATCGTTGGCTTGCCTAACGTTGGTAAATCAACGCTTTTCAATGCACTAACTAAAGCGGGTATTGAAGCCGCTAACTTTCCTTTTTGTACCATTGAGCCTAATACAGGTGTGGTACCTGTGCCAGATCCTCGTCTAGACGAACTTGCTAAAATTGTTAATCCTCAACGAGTTCTTACCACCAGTATGGAATTTGTAGACATTGCTGGCTTAGTAAAAGGCGCATCTAAAGGTGAAGGCCTTGGTAACCAGTTTTTAGCTAACATTCGTGAAACCGATGCAATTGGCCACGTAGTTCGCTGTTTTGAAGATGAAAACATCATCCACGTAGCAGGCACTATTGACCCTGCTGACGATATTGACGTAATCAACACTGAGTTAGTACTTGCTGATATGGATAGCGCCGAAAAAGCCCTTTTCCGTAATTCAAAAAAAGCAAAAGGTGGCGATAAAGACGCTAAAGAGCAAAATGCTGTACTTGAAAAAGTAAAAGTGCATCTTGACGAAGGCTTAACTTTACGTGGTCTAGCACTAACTAAAGAAGAAAAAGCAGCAATCAGCTCTATTAACTTCTTAACGATTAAACCAACAATGTATATTGCAAACGTTGCTGAAGATGGTTTTGAAAATAACCCATACCTTGACCGCGTACGCGCTATTGCCGCAGCTGAAGATGCGATTGTTGTTCCTGTATGTGCCGCTATCGAGTCTGAGCTTTCAGAACTAGATGACGAAGACAAGCTAGAGTTTATGGCTGATCTTGGTCTAGAAGAGCCAGGTCTTAACCTTGTTATTCGCGGTGGTTATGAATTACTACAATTACAAACTTATTTCACAGCTGGCGTAAAAGAAGTACGCGCATGGACAATCCCTGTAGGTGCAACAGCACCACAAGCAGCGGGTAAAATCCATACCGACTTCGAGCGTGGCTTTATCCGTGCGCAAACTATTGCTTTTGACGACTTTGTTGCCTTTAAAGGTGAGAGTGGCGCAAAAGAAGCAGGTAAGATGCGTCAAGAAGGTAAAGAGTACATTGTTAAAGATGGCGATGTAATGAACTTCTTGTTCAACGTATAAGTACAAATTAAACCAATTTCACTTGGTAATAATTTTTAAAGGCTCGTTTTTACGAGCCTTTTTTGTATTTAAGCATTATAAAAATAATAATTAGCCTCAACTAGTCTATCTTTGTAATATCGCTTAATTAAAGAAGTACAGGGTTAATTAAGATTCCGCGCCTTAAAGGCAGCTAAAAAAACAGCATTTTTATTAAATTTTAGCCTGTTAGCTTAATTTTCCTGCAAACAAACACAGTTAAGTGTTTTTTTGCAAAAAAGGTGTTGACGAATTTGGGTCATATCAGCATAATACGCCCCGCACTCAGCGATGAAGTGCTAACAAAAAAAGATGGCTAAGTAGCTCAGCTGGTTAGAGCACATCACTCATAATGATGGGGTCACAGGTTCAAATCCCGTCTTAGCCACCATTATTTTTTTGTTGCTCAATGAAGAGTTTAAAATAACTACCTTGTGTGCGGGAGTGGCGGAATTGGTAGACGCGCTGGATTTAGGTTCCAGTATCTTAGGATGTGAGAGTTCAAGTCTCTCCTTCCGCACCATAATTCTTGATAAGAATTAAAACTATCAATTGTTATTGTTGGGATATCGCCAAGCGGTAAGGCACCAGGTTTTGATCCTGGCATTCCCAGGTTCAAATCCTGGTATCCCAGCCAACAATGGCTAAGTAGCTCAGCTGGTTAGAGCACATCACTCATAATGATGGGGTCACAGGTTCAAATCCCGTCTTAGCCACCATTTCTTCTTTTAGAAATGGCTCTGCAAGAGTTAAATTGCAGCTCAATGAAGAGTTTAAAATAACTACCTGTACTTTATTGTACAAACGATGCGGGAGTGGCGGAATTGGTAGACGCGCTGGATTTAGGTTCCAGTAACTTCGGTTGTGAGAGTTCAAGTCTCTCTTTCCGCACCATTTCTTGATAAGAAATAAAATTATCATTAATTCTTTGTTGGGATATCGCCAAGCGGTAAGGCACCAGGTTTTGATCCTGGCATTCCCAGGTTCAAATCCTGGTATCCCAGCCAACAATGGCTAAGTAGCTCAGCTGGTTAGAGCACATCACTCATAATGATGGGGTCACAGGTTCAAATCCCGTCTTAGCCACCATTTCTTCTTTTAGAAATGGCTCTGCAAGAGTTAAATTGCAGCTCAATGAAGAGTTTAAAATAACTACCTGTACTTTATTGTACAAATGATGCGGGAGTGGCGGAATTGGTAGACGCGCTGGATTTAGGTTCCAGTAACTTCGGTTGTGAGAGTTCAAGTCTCTCTTTCCGCACCATTTCTTGATAAGAAATAAAATTATAATTAATTCTTTGTTGGGATATCGCCAAGCGGTAAGGCACCAGGTTTTGATCCTGGCATTCCCAGGTTCAAATCCTGGTATCCCAGCCAACTTCTTCTACCAAGGAAAGTTGGATAAAAGAATTGCTCTAGCTTAGAGTTTAAATTGGCAAATTGTTGATGCGGGAGTGGCGGAATTGGTAGACGCGCTGGATTTAGGTTCCAGTAACTTCGGTTGTGAGAGTTCAAGTCTCTCTTTCCGCACCATGTTCTTATAAGAACTAAAATTATAAAGNAGAGTTCAAGTCTCTCTTTCCGCACCATTTCTTGATAAGAAATAAAATTATCATTAATTCTTTGTTGGGATATCGCCAAGCGGTAAGGCACCAGGTTTTGATCCTGGCATTCCCAGGTTCAAATCCTGGTATCCCAGCCAACTTCTTCTACCAAGGAAAGTTGGATAAAAGAATTGCTCTAGCTTAGAGTTTAAATTAGCAACTTAGTGATGCGGGAGTGGCGGAATTGGTAGACGCGCTGGATTTAGGTTCCAGTAACTTAGGTTGTGAGAGTTCAAGTCTCTCCTTCCGCACCATGTTCTTATTAAGAACTAAAACTAATTCAAATTTATAGTTGGGATATCGCCAAGCGGTAAGGCACCAGGTTTTGATCCTGGCATTCCCAGGTTCAAATCCTGGTATCCCAGCCAATTTGACTCCCCTGTCTAAAACTTCTCAATACTCATTAAATTCAACTTACTTTTTCTGCACTTAAATAAACATTTATAAATTCATCTATATTTATTGGTTTGCTATATAAATACCCTTGTAAATAATCACAGTTAAGACTCAACAACGCCTGTTCTACCTCTTTAGTTTCTATTCCTTCAGCAACTACATCGCAATTTAATCGACTCGCTAAAAACAATGTAGATTCTACAATGGCGTAATCAGGCGAGTTAGTAAGCATATCTTTGACAAACGACTGATCAATTTTTATTTGATTAATTGGCAGCTCTCTTAATAATGACAGTGACGAAAAGCCAGTACCAAAGTCATCAACACTAAATTTAAACCCGCGCATACTCAACTGTTGCATCATTTTTCTAGCAGCCGGTATATTTGTCATCATTGCACCTTCTGTAATTTCAAAAATTAACAAGTCGCTTAATGTAGGGTCGGTTGCGAGTAAACTAATTATAAAATCGTAAAACTCGCTGCTTTCAATATCTTTAGTCGATAAGTTGACATGTATAGTACCGGTGAAACCAAATAGCTTGAGCTTTCTAATATGATTAACGGCTTCTTGTACAACCCATTTCGATAAAGGAAAAATAAGCCCTGTACGCTCAGCTACGGTTATAAACTTTTCTGGACTAATAAAGCTACCATCATCTTGCGGCCATCGGATAAGCGCTTCTAGGCCATGTAATTGCAGATCTTTAGAGTCCATTATGGGTTGTAAATAAAGCTCAAACTCATCTTTATGTAATGCCACTTTAATTTTGGCTGATAGATCAAAAAAGTCCTCAGCTCGTTTACCTATTGCAGATGAGTAATTTACCAAAGGTTGAAATGTTTTTTTAGCTTCATGCAGTGCCAAGTCAGCTTTTTTTAATAGCTGATCGGGCAATCGGCTATCATCAGGAAAACGGCTTATGCCTATACTTAATTGTATTTTAACCATTTGCTCATTCGTACAAAACGGACTTTTGACGGCTGAGTTTATAATGTTTACACAATAATTCATGCTTTCATCTGTATCGGTATGCAATAAAAAAGCAAACTCATCGCCACCTATTCGATATAACTTAGCAATGCCGCATAATTCTTTATTTAGTTTATTGGCAAATGCAGCCAAGAGTTGGTCACCACACTGATGCCCAAACGCATCATTAATTTGTTTAAAGTTATTTAAGTCGATATAAAATAGTGAAAATGGGGAAGGATATTCAACTTGTTTACTTAAAGATTTAAAAAATTTATCGCGGTTAGGTAGAGTTGTTAAGTTATCGTGCTCAGTTTGATATTTTTGATACTGCGTTGCTTGCTCTATTTTAAGAATACTTTTTAAGCTCAGTTTAATAACTAAAAAAACAAACCCACCACCGCCAAGTAACAACATAGCCACCATATTCATAACGACGGGTGCAATGTCGTGGTTTGAAAAATAATAAAGTATCCACCAATACCCTATAATAAAAAAAATAATAGCGCATAGCAGTACACTCCATGCTCTTTGCGATGTTTTTTTGCAAACTTTAACGGTTGTTTTTAAGCTAGCAACAAGCAGTAGCGCACCTAAAATAATTATTACTGTAAAAAAATTATCCACACACAGGCTCTTTAAAGTTATTAAATTGCGATTTAGTGATGTAACACCAGTTAAATTAAAACCGTGTTCAATATAGCAGAGTCACTATTTGCTGACTTAAAAACAGACATAAAAAAAGGCTCATAAATGAGCCTTTCTAATATCTACTTTAAATTTAGCCTAAATCACCACTAATTGCGTATTTTAAAACCCAGTTTTTTATTGGCCCCGTATTATTAGCCATTTTTAAAAACTGGCTGCGTGCCCATTTAAGTGGCGTAATTTGATTAGAAAACCCAAAGTAACACGCGTCCATCATGCTCATCATTAATAAATTAGCCCTGCGGCGAGCTCGCTCGTATTCTTTAAGTTTTAGTGGGCAACCTATATCTCCTGCTTCGTTTAAAACCTCAGCAAGTGCCACTACGTCCTGAAAACCTAAATTAACGCCCTGCCCTGCAAGTGGGTTAATTGTATGTGCAGCGTCGCCCACTAAAACCAAGCGCCCTTGCGAATAATTATTAGCGTGTTGGCGAGTAAGCGGAAATACTGCATGGGTTTGTACTTCAAAGTCTCCAGCAAGTTCTGGGAATTTATTCAGTATGTGCGTTTTTAACTGAGTTGGGCTTAGCCCTTTAAATGCTTGCAATGTATTTGCATCGTCGTACCAAATTAAATTAGCGTACGGTGCCTGCATTGGTAAAAATGCTAACGGCCCACTTGGTGTAAACTGTTGCCATGTTTTAATTTGTTGCGGTGCATCGAGTTTAATTAATACCCCCATGCAATGCTGTTGGTACTGCCAACCCGTAATACCAATATTAGCTTTAGCACGCAGCTGCGATTGCCCACCATCGGCGGCAATTACTAAATCAGCTGTATAGGTTTGATCACCATACACAAGCGTAATTAAATCATCCGTTTGCTCTATTTTAGTTACCGGCAATGATTGCTCAATAACCTCAATCTTATAATGCCCAAATTGCTGCCACAAACTTGCTTGAATTAAACTATTTTCAATCAAGTGGCCTAAATGTGTCGTGTTTATGTCGGCGCAATCAAATAATAAATTGTCACCACCGCGCTCAAAAGCCTCTAATTGTTGATAAGGTGCTATGCGGTTTTGCCTTAAAAGAGGCATTGCCCCTAATTCATCAAGTAAATTTTCTGAAAAACGATTAATAGCAGACACTCTAATATCCACCTTATCGCTACTAAGAATGTGCGATGGGTCTATTAGGTGTTTTTCAATTATGCGCACGCCAAAGCCTTGCTGAGCCAGCTTTATCGCCATAGCCGCGCCAACCATGCCCCCGCCAACCACTATCACATTATTTTTGGTCATGTTTTTCATCATTTTATTATTACTTGAGTCTGTTTTGATTGTATCAAAATTAATTTGTTTTATACCAGAGGATATCCCTAACAGCACATTAAACTCGCCCTGTATTGATTTGAGATCACAAACATGAAAACTATACTTGGATCTGGGCGGGTATCCAGCTAAAATACGCCTCCTTTAAGTGAGCATGCTTGCTCCTTAATCCTGTTTCTAGCACATTTTTGTGCCACTATCGAATTGAACACGAGGCAATATTTCAATGAGCAAAAAGCTGCATATTAAAACCTGGGGTTGTCAGATGAACGAATACGACTCTCAGAAAATGGCTGAACTTTTAGATGCCACCAACGGCTACCAGCTAACTGATGATGCAACAGATGCCGACGTAATCTTACTTAACACCTGTTCAATTCGTGAAAAAGCACAAGAAAAAGTATTTCACCAGTTAGGTCGTTGGAAGTTGTTAAAAGACGACAAGCCAGACTTAATAATTGGTGTAGGTGGTTGTGTTGCCTCACAAGAAGGTGACTCTATTCGCCAACGCGCACCATTTGTAGATGTTATTTTTGGCCCGCAAACATTGCACCGTTTACCAGAAATGATTAAACAAGTGCAAGGCAACAAAGGCTCATCGGTTGTTGATATTTCATTCCCAGAGATTGAAAAGTTTGACCGCCTGCCAGAGCCAAAAGCAGATGGCCCATCTGCGTTTGTATCAATTATGGAAGGCTGTTCTAAATACTGTACTTTTTGTGTTGTACCGTATACTCGCGGCGAAGAAGTTAGCCGCCCAGTAGATGACGTACTACTTGAAATTGCACAACTTGCTGAGCAAAACGTACGTGAAGTAAACCTACTAGGCCAAAACGTAAACGCATACCGCGGGGACACGCACGATGGCGAAATATGTTACTTCTCAGATTTAATTCGTCTTATTGCTGCTATTGATGGTATTGATCGTATTCGTTACACCACATCGCACCCGGTAGAATTTACGCCAGACATCATTGACGTTTACGCTGATGTACCAGAGCTTGTAGATCACTTACACCTACCAGTACAAAGTGGTTCAGACCGTATATTAAACTTAATGAAACGTGGCCATACGGCAATTGAATACAAATCGACAATTCGTAAGTTACGCAAAATTCGTCCTAACTTAAGCATGTCGTCAGATTTCATTATTGGTTTCCCAGGCGAAAGTAAAGAAGACTTTGAAGCAACCATGAAGCTTATTAGCGACATTGGTTTTGATATGAGCTTTAGCTTTATTTACAGTGCACGCCCAGGTACGCCAGCGGCAGATTTGCCAGATGACGTAACAGAGCAAGAGAAAAAAGAACGCTTATACTTACTACAAAACCGTATTACACAAATGGCGCAGCAAATTAGCCGTCAAATGTTCGATACAGAGCAACGTATACTTGTTGAAGGTCCTTCTAAAAAGAACCCAATGGAATTGCGTGGCCGTACCGAAAATAACCGTGTAGTAAATTTTGTTGGCCCGCACACAGTGATCGGACAGTTTGTTGACGTACGTATTACCGAAGCACTACCTAACTCTTTACGTGGTGACTTAATTCGTACAGAATCAGAAATGAACTTACGACGTGAAATCGCTCCTTCAGCTATTTTAACTAAAGCTGCAGCTGCAGAGCCAAAACCAGACACTGTTAACGAAATTGGCGTAGCTACTTTCGTTCCTTAGTCACACTATTAGCGCCAGTTAACGCTGGCGCAGTACTATAGGAAGCAATTTTGAGTAATCAGTTAAAAACATTAGAGATTTATTTAGAACCTGCCGATAACAAACGCCTTTCTTCTTTATGTGGCCCGTTTGACGAAAACATCAAACAAATTGAACGCCACCTGGCTGTTGAAATAATTCACCGCGACAACTTTTTTAAAGTAACCGGTAAACTACACAATTGCGCCGGCGCTGTAGAAATCTTAAAAAACCTATATGTTGATACTCAGCCAGTTCGTGGTATTTTAGGCGAAATAGAACCCGAAGCCGTTCATTTAGCTATTACCGAATCAAAAGCCCTAGAGCAAGACGCATCAAGCAGCGCTTACGGCAAAGAAATGGTGATTAAAACGCGCCGTGGTGTGATTAAACCACGTAACGATAACCAAGGTGTTTATGTGGCTAATATTTTAAACCACGACATTACCTTTGGTATTGGCCCTGCTGGTACTGGTAAAACCTACCTTGCAGTTGCTGCCGCCGTTGACGCCCTTGAGCGCCAAGAAATACGCCGTATATTATTAACGCGTCCTGCTGTAGAAGCGGGCGAAAAGCTTGGTTTTTTACCCGGTGATTTAAGTCAAAAAATAGACCCATACCTGCGCCCTCTTTACGATGCTCTTTTTGAAATGCTAGGTTTTGAAAAAGTAGAAAAACTCATCGAAAAAAATATCATTGAAGTCGCTCCGCTTGCTTACATGCGCGGACGCACTTTAAACGATGCCTTTATTATTTTAGATGAAAGCCAAAATACCACCGCTGAGCAAATGAAAATGTTTTTAACCCGTATAGGGTTTAACTCAAAAACGGTTATTACAGGCGATATAACACAGGTCGATTTACCTCGTGGAACACGTTCAGGCCTTCGCCATGCAATGGAAGTACTTGATGGCGTAAACGAAATTAGCTTTAACTACTTTAAAGCCCAAGACGTAGTACGCCACCCTGTTGTAGCACGCATAGTTGAAGCCTACGAGCAAAACGACGAAAGCGAGCGACTAAAGCGCATTGAAAAGCAAAATGCAAAAGACGCACTCGCTGCTCTTCAACAGCCTACTACTAAAGAGTAATACTTTGACAACCGAACTTGATTTACAAATAGCCTGTGAGTTTGACAACCTCCCAAGCGAAGAGCAATTTGCACTGTGGGCTGACAAAGCCCTTAGCCAATACCGTGACGAGTCAGAACTCAGTATCGTTATTAGCGACGAAGCGCAATCGCAACAACTTAATAACGACTATCGCGGTAAAAATAAACCGACCAACGTACTGTCGTTCGAATTTGAAGCACCACCAGGAATAGATATTCCCTTGGTTGGTGATTTAATTATTTGCCCAGCCATTGTATTAGCTGAAGCAATTGAGCAAGAGAAGTCATTTCATGACCACTTTGCTCACATGGTTATTCACGGATGCTTGCATTTGCTTGGATTTGACCATATAAAGAGTGACGATGCTTTAGAGATGGAAAGCATCGAAAAGCAATTACTTGCAGAGCTAAACATAGCAGACCCATACCGGGACGATATTTAAATTAACGGAGCAATTAGACGCAATGAGCGACGGTAACTCGCAATCTAGCCAGGGTTCTTCTGGCAAAACGTGGTTGGGCAGAATAGCCCAAATGTTGCAAGGGGAACCCCAGAATAGAGAAGAGCTGGTCGAAGTTATTGCCGATGCGCAAGAACGAGACGTAATCGATCCTGAAACAAAAGAGATGATAGAAGGTGTGCTTGGCGTGTCTGAGCTTAAAGTGCGAGACATAATGGTTCCGCGCTCACAAATGATCACTCTTGAGATCGACAGCCCGCTTGAAGAGCTAATTCCAATGATGGTTGACTCAACTCACTCACGTTTTCCAGTGGTGATTGAAGACAAAGACCATGTAGAAGGTTTTTTACTCGCTAAAGATTTATTGCCACTGATCTTAAATAAAGACGAGCATTTACCATCAATACGCGATTATTTACGCCCAGCAATGGTAGTACCTGAGAGCAAACGTGTTGATACATTGCTAAACGAATTCCGTCAGCAACGCTACCATATGGCTGTTGTTATTGACGAATACGGCGGCGTATCGGGCTTGGTAACGATTGAAGATATTCTTGAAATAATTGTTGGCGAAATCGAAGATGAGCACGACGAAGAAGAAGAACATCAAGATATTCGTCGACTTGCTAAACATGTTCACGTAGTGCAAGCACTCACACCTGTAGATGACTTTAACGAGCATTTTAAAACAGGCTACAGCACAGACGAAGCCGATACTATTGGCGGAACTGTACTGCACGCATTTGGCCATATGCCAAGCCGTGGTGAAACGATTGACATAGAAGGTTACCAATTTAAAGTAACCAACGCCGACAATCGTCGTATTTTGCAACTGCAAGTCACCGTTCCTAAGGCTGATGATAACGACAGTGAAGAAACTGCTAACTAGACTTACCCTATTAGCAAAAGATAAAAAAGCATGGCTCGCACTCGTTGCGGGCCTTGTTTTAACTTTTGGCTATGCCCCCTTTGAAATTTGGCCCATCGTATTTATTAGCCTTGGTACCATTATTTTTTGCGTTAATCCCAAGAATACCGGTAAAGCACACGCAAAAACCGGTGCTAAATATGGCTTTATATTTGGCCTAGGCTGGTTTGGTGCTGGTATAAGCTGGGTACATGTTTCTATTGCCACCTTTGGCGGTATGCCGCTTATAGCATCGCTCTCGTTAATGGCATTTTTGTGTACCTACTTAGCATTATTTCCCGCACTGGCCTTTTGGGCAACTACACGCTTTGCCAGTGGCCCTAAAAGCTTTGGCGCATTACTCATTGCATGCTTTGCAATTAGTGAGTATTTACGTGGCACCGTACTTACCGGTTTCCCGTGGTTAAGTTTTGGCTACACACAAACCGACGGACCTTTAAGGCTGCTTGCCCCTTATATTGGCGAGTTTGGCTTAACACTGACCTGTGTCGCTATTGGCTTTGCACTGTATAGACTTACCCAAAAAGATTTTAAAACCCCGGCGGTTACTGCTACAGCTGTTGCGCTTATTTTTACAGGCGCAAGCACCACCGGCAGCATTCATTACTCAGATAAAAACATGTCAGTATTGCTCGTACAAGGGAACATACAGCAACACCTGCGCTTTGAGCCCAGTGAGTTTTGGACCACAATGAGCAAATACCAAGACCTGACACGCCCACATTGGAATGCCGACTTAATAGTATGGCCAGAAGCCGCCGTGCCTGAAATAGAGATGCTTGCTGATTCCTACCTAGCCAATTTAGACAGTGCAGCCTCGTTTAATAAAACCGCCCTTGTAACCGGTATTGTTGACTATCAGCGAGACACCAAAAATATATTCAACACGCTTATTGTGGTCGGTAATAAAGAACGCGGCGACGAGCACGGGCATTATCATTACCTTGATAAAAACCGCTATCAAAAACACCAGCTATTACCCATTGGCGAATTTGTACCGTTTCAAGACTTTTTGCGCCCTATTGCCCCATTATTCGATTTACCTATGTCATCGTTTACCCGTGGCGACAAAGTGCAAAACAACTTACGCGCCAATGGCTATAACTTACTCCCTGCTATTTGCTACGAAATTGTTTTTTCCGACTTAGTGCGCGGTAATTACAAAAGCGATTCCGACCTACTCTTTACGGTAAGTAACGATGCCTGGTTTGGCGACTCCATTGGGCCTTTGCAACATATGCAAATAGCCCGTATGCGCGCGCTCGAACTACAACGCCCTCTAGTGCGTGTTACTAACAATGGTGTAAGCGCCGTATACGACCCTATAAGCCACGCACAACAAACCATGCCACAGTTTGAAGCTACAACATTGAAAGCTAACATTAAGCTCATAAAAGGCGACAGCGTGTACAGCCAATACGGCAATGTGTTTGTATGGGGATTTGTGTTGTTGATGGGGGTTGTTGGATTTGGGGTTAGGTTGAGGGAGTAAGGACTGATAGCTTTCAGTAGGTAGCTATCAGTTTTTAAAACGAAATATACCTGACGCTAGTATTTCACCTTCATGAATATACAAAAGCTTATAACTTTAGTGTAGCTATAGCTTTATCTAATAGCCCTTGAAGTTCAGATTTCGATTGCTCATATTCATCAATATTAAGCTCACCCAATGTATTAAATTTATTCTGGATATATTTTTGGAAATATAAATTTTTGGTTAGCCTAATTTCGAGTAACTTTGATTCACGACTACTATAGTTATAATGCTTTAAGCTCTTTGCAATAAAGAAAAGTACATCATCTAATGATTCAATTAATACTTTTATTTGCTCATGAATATCTAGATAACTAGAGGTTAAATCAGCCCCTGCTTCCAATATTTTTATATGTTGAACCTTATATTCTCTCCAAATACTACCCAACTCTTCTATAAGCATTTGGTTTTCTATATCTATATCTTCTCGCTCAAACTCTTCAAGGTAATCAGAGTCAATACCGGTTTTGTTACATTTAAAACCACATGTTACCGTATGATAATTTGAAGCAATCATTACAAAATTACCACTCAAAAAACCCTTAAGTCTAGGTAAAGTATTTGTAATCATACCTATCCTTTCATTTAAACCTCTTAGCCTCAAGTATTCATGCCTAGTATAGAGAAGCGCAATTAGAGCTATAATCCCACCTAGAAAGCTACCAAAATTTGCAAATTTTTGCCCTAATCCCTGATCACCAAAAAATATTGTTATAGTCCCTGCCATCAAAAAGGTAATGGCTATTAGATAGATATAAATCTCCCAGTAAGGAGATTTCAAATCATCCATATATTTATCTAATTTCTTAAACATTAATGAACTCCCTTTGCTTTTTTTAATTACGTACCAAGGCTAACTCTACTTCGTATAGAAGATCCCTAAGCCCATAGTACCAACTAAGCGCTGCCACCGTGCCATGAGTTTCTTCTTCAAAGTAACGTTGATTTATATATAAACTGTTACTCGGGTGCGCTTTTAGTTTTTTAGCAAGCTCTAAGCCCCATTTATAATTAGCCTCTCCAATTTCACCAAAAGCTGCATTATTAGCAAAAGTAAAATATACATTGCCTTTAAGCTGCTTATTTATAAGCTGTTGCTCGTCAAAATAACGATTGAGATAATTATTATCCCAAAGGTAGGTTGCATCAATAATTAAGTAATCAGTAAATAAAGAGTGATTTGTAAGTAAAACATAGCTTGCGAACAAGCCACCGAAAGATTCCCCAATTAATACCCGCTTATTTGATGTACGGTAATTTTTATTAATGAAGGGAATAAGTTCTTTTTCAAAAAAAGCGGTGTAGTTTGCGGCATTGCCAATATTTTCAAATTTTTCTAGTAGCTTGCCGTTAAAAGTCCAATCGACATTGGTAGGGGTAAAGTCGCGCTCTCTTATCGCATTTTTACTGTTTGGAACAGCGACAATAATTGCTTGTTGAATTTGTTTTTCTAGCCGCTCAGTACTGAGTGCTTCAACAAGCCCCGCTAAGGCTTTTAAATGGGTTGGGTCGCCATCAAGCAAGTAAATAACAGGATATACTCGTTCGAGGTTTTGCTTGTAGCTTGGCGG
Organism: Pseudoalteromonas sp. C8; assembly: GCF_011378685.1. Lineage (NCBI taxonomy): Bacteria > Pseudomonadati > Pseudomonadota > Gammaproteobacteria > Alteromonadales > Pseudoalteromonadaceae > Pseudoalteromonas > Pseudoalteromonas sp. C8. The sequence goes on along the minus strand of NZ_WTKT01000002.1, from coordinate 321,996 downwards.
TAAATAAACACTATAACTGCGCTGCTCACCTAAAATAATAGACTTAAGCTGATGTTTTTTTGCTAACACAATATTTTCTGACGCATACGAAGCTGTAATAAAATACAGATAACTAAACGCCATTAATAAAGCTTTCATAACCATCCTTGTAATTAATAAGAGCAAACTTAACTTTTTACAGTCTCTTCTACCGTTTCCACATTTACAACTTGATTCAAGTTACCTTTAATAACCACCGTCGCTGATATTTTATCTTGAATTGCTTGCCTGTTTGGGTCCCAGTATATCTGTAAAAACCCTAACAAGCCTGTGGCAAAGCCTGCACCGTAGCCGCCGTAGCGACCAAAACAATCTAATAAACCTAATGGCTTACCGCTTAGGGCGACAACACGGATATTACAAACCTTTTTACCCGGTGTTTGGCCGCGCCAAAGTAGCGAGAACAACGTAAAGTAAACAGCAGCCCAGCCAAAACCTAAGCCTAGGTCTTGAATAATGCCTTTGCTCCACTGCAAAATACTATTTGTGGTTGTTTGTGCAGGTTTTTCTTCTATTAACTGTGCAGGCTTTATTTCGTTATTTTCACTGAGCACCAATAGCTGTAAAAGTACGGTAGCAAGTTGTGGGTTTTGTAGGTCGTCCATTTCTGCTAATTTAGGTACTTGCCCAATTAAATTATCAAGCGCGTTTTGTTGGCAAGGTTGCTCACAGCTGTCATCGGCTGTTTGCGCTAAATAAGTATTTACCTGTTGTTTTTCTGTGGCGGTAAGCTGAATTTCATCTTGTATTTTTACGCCCTGAACAGCTAAACCTTGATCAGCGTTATCGTCTTCTAGGTAATCAATGCCAATTGAAAGCATAGTAAGTGCGCTTACAAATAAAATACTTGCTGCCGTTATTTTTAAGATTCTTCGCCACACATTCGACATTTTTGGAAGGTATTGCTGTGCCGTACCTTTATAAAAAGCCATTGCAGCAACAAATGCTATTAAAGCCGCGCTGAGTTTGGCTGCTAAAAATATCAGTGCTACATCAATAATAATAGCTAGTGCACGCCGAATTGGCGTAGCTAAAGGCAAGCCCAGTAAAGCACTGTCAATTTTAAAGGCGTAGGGGGTAACAACTTCTCGGGTTTCAGAATTTGATAATTCTAATTGTTCTATCTCTTTGGCTTTCATTTATTTTCTTGTTATTAAAATAGGTAACCCGGTTAACTTACGCGTTTTTTATTTTTTGCTCAAGATAAAGCTAATAGAATCAGTGCACAAAAAAGGGCTGCATAAAATGCAGCCCTTCATGTTTTTACTCAATGTTTATTACTTACTAGCAATTATACCGTTGGATAATCGGTGTAGCCTTGTTCTGCGCCACCAAACAAAGTGTCGGGGTTATGGCTGTTAAGAGGCTTGCCTTGCTTTAAGCGTGCTGGTAAGTCTGGGTTTGATACAAATGGGCGACCAAAACCAATCATGTCGACCCAGCCTTCGCTAAGTGCTTTGTCTGCGCGCTCTTTTGTGTACTTGCCTGCGTAAATTAATACACCGCTGTAGGCTTTGCGAATAGCGTATTTAAACTCAACACTCATCAAAGGTGCGTCATCCCAATCGGCTTCGGCTATATGCATGTAACCTACACCGGCTTTATTTAATGCCTCAGAAACCGCTAAATAAGTTTCCTCAGGGTTTTCGTCTACTGTGCCATTAAGAGTTGTTAACGGGGCTAGTCTTACGCCTACTTTGCTGCTACCAATTTCGTCGCTAACAGCATTTACCACTTCAATTAAGAAACGTATTCGGTTTTGCACGCTGCCACCATATTCATCGGTGCGAGCATTTGATTCTGAGTCTAAAAATTGGTTAATAAGGTAACCATTAGCAGCATGAAGCTCTATGCCATCAAATCCTGCATTAACTGCATTTTTAGCAGCTTGGCGAAATTCGCCTATGACATGCGTAATATCTTGTTTGCTCATTTCGCGTGGGAGTTGGGTGTCTACAAACCCCGGTGCGCCGTTTGTATCTACAAATACTTTTACGTCTTTTGCAGCAATCGCCGAGGCTGAAATAGGCTGCACGCCACCGGTGTTGTCACTATGAGTTACACGGCCAACATGCCAAAGCTGAGCAAACATAACGCCACCAGCGCTATGCACTGCGTTGGTTACTTTACTCCAACCTACAACTTGCTCATTTGAATAAATACCCGGAGTCCAAGCGTAGCCTTTGCCAAGTTCACTAATTTGTGTGCCTTCGCTTACAATTAGCCCGGCACTTGCGCGCTGTGCGTAATATGTTGCCATTAAGTCGTTAGCTATATCGCCAGGCTGTGTTGAACGCGAGCGAGTCATTGGGGGCATAACAATACGGTTTTTTAATGTTTTACCTGCAAGTTCTATTGGTTCAAAAAGTAATGTCATAATGCCTCCTAAGTTTGATTGCGCTCATAATAACGTAACCAAGCACATGCAAAAACCACAAAAACTGCAAAATAGTTTTGTTGTATCTGCAATAAAGCTACAAAGTAAAACACATTAACTTTAGGTGAACTAAATGTATTTTATTGACTCTTAACAGCACTATTAAGTTGAGGGTTTGATGTGAATAAAGGGAATGCGTGGCCGTGGGTTATCTCGTTATGTATACATGGCGTGTTGCTATACTTATTACTTTCACATAAATTACTTTCGCAAAAAATAAAAGTTGAAGTACCTCAAACAAAAAAAGACACCGTAATAAACGCTTATGTAATGGTTAACTTATCAACGCAACCTAAGTTAAGCACCGTTAACACCACCACTAACGCACCGATTGCTGAGCCTGCAAAGTTAGAGGTAAAAAAAGTACCTGAATCTATAAGCACTAATAAAACACCTACAACTCAAACACAAGTTACTAAAGCACCCAAACAACGTGACGAAAAACCAAAAACAACAACAGTAACAAAGCTCACTATTACAAATAAACCTCAACCCCCTGCCCACACCATTAATACCAACACGCAAACGTTTAAAAAACTTAACCCGTATGCGCCTATTTATGGCGCACCTATAAATAACTTAACGCATAAAAAAATGGTCACGTTTGGCGAAGCAGATAACTCAGATAGTACTGATGATGCAATAGCTGCCACCCCCACAATTAAATCATCGGTTAAATCACAAAAATCAGAAGTTATTAGCCAAAATACAATAGGCACACGACGATTAGAAAAATTTAACGGTAAATGCTATTTAATTGATACTTCAACCGTATTTGGTAGTAATGGCATGCCTCAAGGTAGCGCGCAGACCTGCCCTGGTGAGCAAACTGATGATGAAATATTATTTAATAAAATAATGGATAAGTGGGCTCGTAAAAATAATTAGTTTTAAATTAGTGAACAAATACATTATTAAAGCGTATTAGTTATAAGTACTCCACTTACTTAATGCCAATTAGGAAACACGTATGACAACAAAGCAACTATCATCACTTTTTGTATTTAATTTATTAGTTGTAAGTGCACAAGCGAATGCAAACCAGCGCTGGTACGTTGTTAACGACTCAGTAATGGGCGGTGTATCTAATAGCCAAGTAACACAAACTCAAGAAAGTTTGCTTTTTACAGGCAATGTTTCGCTTGATAATAACGGCGGTTTTGCATCAATACGTACAGAGCTAAATACACAAAGCCAAAATACTAAAGCTATAGCACTGCGCGTTAAAGGCGATGGACAAACCTATCAACTTAGGCTCAGAACTACCAATTACCTTGATGGCGCAGCGTACACCCACTCATTTAAAACAGTAAAAAATGAATGGGTAGATATAAACTTTGCTCCGAGTGATTTTACTTTAACGTATCGCGGCCGCGTGCTTGAGCAGCAGGTTATTATTGATTTTGACGATATAAAACAGCTAGGCTTTATGATTGCAGGCAAGCAAGAAGGTAAGTTTAAACTTGAAGTGGGTAAAATTGAGTTTAAAAGCTAGCCCACCAGCATGTTGGTGGCGCTAAATAGTATAGTCGTCGCCCCGCCTCTTCATTTCACTAATAACCAGCTCAACCATTTGTTGTTTTATTGCTGCTTGCTCTGACTTTAACTCCCCTAATTGCAGCTCTAACATATCTATTTGTTCTTGCTGTTGCGTGTTTTTGTATTTTTTTGCACCTAGGTGGTCAGCATCTAAAGTTAAACTCGCATCACTTTTATTTAGCTCACTTGCAGAAGTGTTTATAGTTAAACTACGTTGTACGGGGCTTTGTTTAAGTTTATTAATTTGCTCTTGCAGCGCAATAACTCGCCCAGCGAAGTGCTTGTATACTTTTTCTAGGTTTTTATATTGGTTGCCAAACGTTGCGTTATCTTCACTATATTCTTGTGCTTTGGTATCTAAAAACTTTGATAACACATATTTTGGCTCTTCCTCACTCTCTTCCTCGCTCTTTTCTTCACTCGCTTTTTCAACAGGTAGTTTATCTGATTGCGCTAAAGTTTGAGTATTTGAGCTGTATACTTGGTATGGAATGGGAGTCGGTGAAATCTTCATTATTTTATCCCTAAAATAGCTTTGTAACTATTATAGGTATCGACCTCGTATTAAAATCCTTGAGTAAATTTTAATGTTAGCTAAAAGCAAAAAGCCCCACTTTATTAAAGTAGGGCTTATACCAATTTATTAAACTAACTCGTTGCTTACTTAGTACTTTGGTTATCTTGTGAGAGCGCAATAAGTGCAAGCGCCGCATTTAGGCGAGTATTTAAATTATTATAAATAGTCATTCCAAACACACCGATAATACAAACTATTAAACCCATTTGTAGGTTAACGCTCATCTCTAGTAAAAAAACAGCTGCAACGAGTAAGCACAGCGCTAATGCATAAATGATAGATTGAAAGGTAAAGTTAATATCACCCTTGGCTATTTTAAGTAATTCGTCTTTATTCATAATTTACTTCCTTGTTATTTGATCACTAAGACTCAATTGCCAGTAACTCTACTTCAAATATAAGTACTGAGGCAGGAGGAATACTCCCTACACGTTTTTCGCCGTACGCTAATTGGTGCGGTACATATAGCGTGTATTTATCGCCGGGGCTCATAAGTTGTAAACCCTCAGTCCAGCCTTTAATAACTTGGTGTAAACCAAAGCTAATAGGTGTTTTACGCTCTACTGAACTGTCAAACACAGTGCCGTCGATTAGTGTGCCGTGGTAATGCACGTTAACCATACTTTTTGGGGTTGGTGTGTTTTCGTTTTCGCTTTTATGGATTACTTTATACTGCAAGCCAGAAGTCGTTTCTACTACGCCTTCTACCTTTGAGTTAGCGGCTAAATAATCTGCACCTATTTGTGCATTTATGCCTGCTTGTTGTTTTGCTTTTTTACTATTTTGAAATATTAAAAAACAAAAAATGGCGATAACTACCGCCAAAATTATATTAATCATCATTCACCTTTTTCGTTGTCTAGCTCTTCGTCTTTTTCGTCATCATCGCCGTTTACTATGTCGGCAATCTCTTTGAGGCGAGCAAGTGCAATACCGTTTACTGAGTTTTCTGGATACTGGTCATCAATAATATCGCCAGCTTCTATATCCATTAACAAGTTAAGCGCTTGGTCTACGGTTTCAACTGCGTAAATATTAAATTTACCCGCTTCAACCGCATTAAGTATTTCGTCATCAAGCACTAAGTTAACTTGGTTTGATTTAGGAATGATAACGCCTTGCGAACCTGTTAAACCACGCATTTTACACAGTTTAAAAAAGCCTTCTATTTTTTCGTTTACGCCACCAATGGCTTGTACATCGCCGTGTTGGTTTATAGAGCCTGTAAGCGCAATTGATTGGCTAATAGGTAGGCTTGTAATAGACGAAATAAGCGCACACAGCTCTGCTAAAGATGCGCTATCGCCATCTATGTAACCATAACTTTGCTCAATGGCAATATTAGCGCTAAGCGTTAAGCTAAAGTGCTGCGCATATTTATTACCTAAATAACCGGTAAGCAACATAACACCTTTTGAGTGAATTGCTTTACCAAGCTCAGCTTCGCGTTCAACATCTATTACGCCATCGGCGCCAGCATAAACCGTTGCCGTAATACGCGCAGGGGTACCAAATGAGGTATCGCCAATGTGTAATACGGTTAAGCCATTTACTTTACCAATGGCTTGGCCGTCGGTTGCAATAAGTGTGTGACCTTCTTTTATATCACTGAGCATATTTTCGCTAATTTGGCCGGTACGGTATTGCTTGCCTCCAATGGCTTCGTCAATATGGTGCGCGTCAATAACGGCTAATTTGTCTTGTTTAGCGTAGTAACTGGCTTCTGCAATAAGTTCAAGTACATCAGCAAAACGCGCTGATAATTTATTTTGATGCTCAGCTTGGCGGTAACTAAATTTAAGTAAACGCACCATAGCAGCCTGCGTTGCAGTGCACTTTAATGTTTGCTCGCAATACTCGGTTACTTTAGTAATAAACTGGTATTGCAATTTATCGCTACTTGGCAAGTAGTAATCAAAGTCGGCTAATACTCTAAATAGCTCTGCAAATTCTTCATCGTATTCACCTATGGTGTAGTACAACTCGCGCGAACCTAATAAAATAATTTTAACATCAAGCGGTATAAGCTGCGGGCGAAGTGTAAAGCTAGTCCCTACTGTGCTGTCTTGATACGGTAAGTCGTTTTTAATTTGATGTGTTTTTAACGCGAGTTTTAAACCATCCCACACCTGTGGGTTTGCCATGATTTTTTCAGCGTCCATAATTAAATAGCCGCCATTAGCACGATGCAATGCACCAGCCTGAATTGAGCGATAACAGGTAATTAAAGAGCCTTGAGATGTTGAATACTCAATTTTGCCAAATATATTGCCAAACGTTGGGTTGGGCTCGTACACAACCGGTGCTGCGTCGTCTTCTTTAAACTCAACTAAAATGTTAGGTGCAAAAAAGTCGGTAAGCATGCCTTTGCGATCAAAGTCTTCTTTGCTTTCTTCACTTTCATCTTCGTCATCTAGCCATTCAAGTACCGCGTCTATAATTTCAACGCGTATATCTTTTAAATAGCGCAGTACACCAATATGCGTGGCATATTTATGTTCTAAGTCTTTTAAAAGTGGTTTAGTGGCTTGCTCAGCAGTCGACTTTTTAAGATTGCGTTGTTTTTCTTTTGATTCGCGTTTCCAACGTGGCAGCTCTATTAACGCTTCTATTAATGCATCTTCTAGCTTTTCAATTTTTTCAAAAAACTCTTCACGTAACGTTTCTTCAAGTTCGCCAAATTCGCTGTCGCTCAATTGTTTACCATCTACAAGTGGTGCAAACCCTACTGAATTTTTTTCTTCAACTAATGCAACGCTTTGCTCAAACGCCGCAATTTCTACTGCGGTAATAGCACTGTCGTAGGCATCGTTAAATTCACGATCGATTGATTTTTTCTTACGCTGATACGCTGGGTTATCAAATGCCGCAGGAAAGGTGTCGAGTACTTCATCTAAAAATGAATCTATATCGTCACTAAGTTGCTTGCTTTGACCTGGTTGCATAAACAGCGCAATAGGTTCTCTGTGGTCATCGTAATTGTTTACGTATAACCATTCGTTTGGCGTTGAGCGGTCTTTTGCGTGTTGTTTAAGTTTATCTTTAACAAGCGTAAAGCGCCCGTGAGCGGCCTCGCCCATTACATAAACGTTGTAACCCGGCAGTTCCATCCCTAATGAAAAATCTAAAGCACTTTGGGCGCGTTGTTGGCCTATAAACGTAAGTTGCTCTGGGTATGGATTGTTCATACACGTGTTTACGTGATTAGTAGAAATACTCGGTGCGAGCTTTGAAACAGATAGTGGCAGCAATTTTTTCGTCATTCTAACTTCTTTTTTTACCAGCATATTCGCTGGCCTTTGGGCGTATTAAGTGGCCCGCAGCCACTTAATACTTATATTTAAGGGTGCAGTGCCTTACGACTAAAATAGATTCCATCACATTCAATACACGGTGTAATTTGTGTAGCGTGATAAACATCGTAACTATGGGTGCAATTCTTACATACTAATGTGCCCATGGCTATCCATTCGCCTGCGTGATACACACCATTGTGCTTAAAATCTTGGCTAAGAGATTGCCACTCAAGTTGAGTTTTATCTTCTATGTGCGAAAGTTCAAACCAAAGAGACTCTTTAAGCTCTTGCCATGCAAGCGAATTATAGTGTGATTCGTTCTCTACTATATGTTCAATATCATTCTTTAAATAACTTTTGTAGAGCTCATATCTTTCTTGACTTAAATCTTTAAGCGCCTGCTCAGATTCAACAAACCCAGAAACCACATCTTTTAAACCATGCTCTTTCACATCTTTTATCCAATGGGTAAAACTGCTAAGCCATGTTTTGTAATCAGTCATTTTTTACTCCTTCAAAATTGCTGTTAAATCAGTCTGTAACTTATGTCTTTAGCTAACCACACTATAAAAAGGCAGGTTAACCTGCACTGAAAGTTACAATTTAATAAAAGCATGTTTTTGACGCTGTGAATAGTGTTTTATTTGGGGTATCCTAACGGCAATTTTTTATTAGTTTGCAAGAAGTCTGGAACCATAGATGCAAGAGCAATATAACCCGCAAGATATAGAGTCAAAAGTACAAAGCTACTGGGAAGAAAACCAGGTATTTAAAGTCACTGAAGATGAGAGCAAAGAAAAGTATTACTGCCTTTCTATGTTCCCTTATCCGAGTGGTCGACTGCATATGGGTCATGTGCGTAACTACACCATTGGTGATGTTGTTTCTCGTTTCCAGCGCCTGCAAGGCAAAAACGTAATGCAACCTATGGGTTGGGATGCGTTTGGTTTACCTGCAGAAAACGCTGCTATTAAAAACAAAACAGCACCAGCTAAGTGGACATACGAAAATATTGATTACATGCGTACCCAACTTAAGCAATTAGGTTTTGGTTATGACTGGGATCGCGAAATTGCGACATGTCATCCAGAATACTACAAGTGGGAGCAGTGGTTTTTCACTAAGCTTTACGAAAAAGGCCTAGTGTATAAAAAAATGTCGACAGTTAACTGGGATCCAGTAGATCAAACTGTACTTGCTAACGAGCAAGTTATTGACGGTCGTGGTTGGCGTTCAGGCGCTGTGGTTGAGCAAAAAGAAATTCCACAGTGGTTTATTAAAATTACCGACTACGCACAAGAGCTACTTGACGATTTAGACAAGTTAGAAGATTGGCCAGAGCAAGTTAAAACAATGCAGCGCAACTGGATTGGCCGCTCTGAAGGGTGTGATATTGAATTTAAACGCACCGATAACGACGAAACATTTAGCGTATACACAACACGTCCAGATACCTTTATGGGTGTTACGTATGTTGCTGTTGCTGGTGGTCACCCTATTGCGCAAGAAGCCGCTAAAAATAGCGATGCTATTGCAATGTTTGTTGAAGAATGCAAAAACACCAAAGTCGCCGAAGCAGATATGGCAACAATGGAGAAAAAAGGCATCGCAACAGGCTTTTACGCCACTCACCCATTAACGGGCGAGCAAGTACCAATTTGGGTTGCTAACTTTGTATTAATGCATTATGGATCAGGCGCTGTAATGGCAGTACCTGCACACGATCAACGCGACTTTGAGTTTGCAACAGCGTACGGTCTAGATATAAAACAAGTCATTGCGCCTGCTGAAGGTTCAGATCTTGAAGTAAACCTAAAAGAATCAGCATTTACCGATAAAGGCGTACTTGTAAATTCGGGTGAATTTAACGGCCTTGATTTTGAAGCTGGTTTTAAAGCGATTGCCGATAAATTAGAAGCACTCGGTGTTGGTGAGCGTAAAGTAAACTTCCGCCTGCGTGACTGGGGTGTGAGCCGTCAGCGCTATTGGGGTTCTCCTATTCCAATGCTTAGCGATGAAGATGGTAAAGAACTTGCCGCAACAGAAGATATGCTACCAGTTCGCTTACCAGAAGATGTGGTAATGAACGGTGTAACTTCACCACTTAAAGCAGACCCAGAGTGGGCTAAAACAACAGTAAATGGCGCACCGGCGTTTCACGAAACTGATACGTTTGACACCTTTATGGAGTCGTCTTGGTATTACGCTCGTTACTGTAGCCCACGCTACGATGAAGGCATGCTAGACCCTGCTGCTGCTAACTACTGGTTACCAGTAAATCAATACATTGGTGGTATTGAGCACGCTATTTTACATTTATTGTACTCGCGCTTTTTCCATAAATTATTACGTGACTTTGGTTTAGTTAATTCTGATGAGCCGTTTGACCGCTTACTTTGTCAAGGTATGGTACTTGCTGAAACATTTTATCGTAAAGATGAAAAAGGCGGCGACATTTGGATTTCGCCAACTGATGTAAACACCGAAACCGACGAAAAAGGCCGCGTTACTAAAGCATGGCACAAGGAAGACGGCGAGCCGGTATTCTCATCAGGCATGAGCAAAATGTCTAAGTCTAAAAACAATGGTATAGACCCACAACATGTAATTGCCCAGTATGGTGCAGATACAGTGCGTTTATTCATGATGTTTACAGCACCACCAGAGCAAACGCTTGAATGGTCAGACTCAGGCGTTGAAGGCGCGCATCGTTTCTTGAAACGTGTATGGAAGTACGCGGTAGACGTTAAAACAGTAGGTTACCAAGCACTTGATAAATCAGCGCTAACTAATCCGCAAAAAGTACTACGTCGAGACTTACACAAAGCAATTGCTAAAGTGACTGATGATGTTGAACGTCGTCAAACCTTTAACACCGCTATTGCAGCTATTATGGAGCTTTCTAATAAGTTATTAAAAGCACCACTGAGCGACAAACAAGATGTAGCGATTGCTAACGAAGCACTTGAAGCATTAGTTATTATGCTTGCACCTATTACTCCGCATTTATCGCATGAGCTTTGGAAAGAGCTTGGTAAAAAAGGCGAAATTTTAGATGCTGCATGGCCAAAAGTTGACGAGTCTGCACTTGTTGAAGATGAAAAACTAATCATCGTACAAGTAAACGGCAAGCTTCGCGCTAAGTTAACAGTGGCAGCTGGTGCAACTCAAGAGCAAGTAGAAGCCCTTGCGTTTGCAGAATCTAACGTAACTAAATTTACTGATGGCTCAACCATTCGTAAAATCATTTACGTACCAGGCAAGCTACTTAACGTGGTAGCTAACTAATATGGCTGCATTTAACGCCATTAAAAATGGACTAGCCTTAGTGCTAGTCTGTTTTTTGTTATCAAGCTGTGGCTTTCATTTAAAAAAAGCCTCTAGCCTGCCTGATAACTTAAAACAGCTAACACTTGTAGGCGATGACGAAAAATCGACTTTATTCACTGAGCTTAAAAAAGAGCTTAAAGCGAGTAACGTAGAGTTAGTATCGTCAGCTAAAGATAAAGCCCAATTGTATTTACGCAAAGAAAGCATTGAACGCCAAACACTTTCGCTGTTTCAAAACGGCCAAGTTGCTGAATATGAGCTCGCTTATGGCGTATCGTATGTAGTTAAACGCCCAGGTGAAAAAGCGATAGAAAAACGTTTTGAGCTTTATCGTAATTACCAAGATGATCCGGATCATGCATTAGCAAAAGCAAAAGAGCTTGAGCTACTTATTAGCGAAATTCGTGAGCAAGCCAGTCGTCGTATTGTTAGAGAGCTGTCGCAACTATAATGCGCTGCTACGCTAATCAACTACCGAGTGAATTAAATAAAGGGCTAAAGCCCTTTTATTTAGTATTTGGAGAAGAGCCTTTTCAAGAAGCGCAGTGCGTACAACAAATTCGCGACAGTGCTAAGCAACAAGGTTTTGATGAAGTAATTAAGTTTACTTTAATGCAAGGATTCGATTGGCAAGAAATTATAGCCCAGTACCAAAGTATGTCGCTGTTTAGCGCCCGCACTATTATTGAGCTTGATTTAAACCAACAAAAGCCAGGCGTTATTGGCAGCAACACCTTTAAAAAAGTAGTTGAGCTGGTTAATCCCGATACTATTTTAATTGTTAAAGGCGCTAAAGCCAGCCAAGAAGTACAACGTGGAGCATGGTTTAAAGCTCTTGATAAGCAAGGTGTATTTGTACCTTGCTACCCGCTTACGGGCTCTCATGTAAAACGATGGCTTGATGAGCAATGCCAACGTTTATCACTTAATATGCAAAGCGACGCCAAAGTAAGCTTAATAAATGCCACCGAAGGCAACTTGTTAGCCTGTTTTCAGGAGCTTGAAAAGCTCTCGCTACTGCACGGCAATGCATTAATTACTCAGCAATTAGTAATGCAAGGTCTGTTAAACCAAGCCAAGTTTGATATTTTTGATTTAAGCGATGCGCTATTAAATGGTCACGCCAAACAAGCTATAAAAGTATTAAACAAACTTGCCAGCGATAACACCGAAGTGGTGAGTATTTTGTGGGCTATAACCAAAGAGCTTAATACACTTATAAGTGTGCAACTTGGTTTACTGAATGGCGAACCTATCGCTAATTTATTTAAACAAAAAGCAATTTGGAAAAACCAACAAGGTCCAGTTCAAAATGCTATTAACCGTTTAAACATGCATACACTAGAACAAATAAACAGTGATGTTGCGTTGTTTGATGCCAGTTACAAGCAAGGTAATTTAATTGCACCTTACCAAGCGCTTGCTCATATTTGTATTAAATTTTGCCAGCCGCTCAACATTCCTATGCCGTGCCACGCGGTTAATTAATAAATAGCTAATGGGTGTTAAATGATCGCAATTTTTGGTGGCACTTTCGACCCAGTCCATTTAGGCCATCTAAATATGGCGCAGCAATGCGTAAATGCGTTTAATTTAAATACGCTTTATTTTATGCCCTGTGCACTCCCTGCACATAAAGCAGCGCCGGGAATTAGTACTCAGCACCGTATTAATATGCTAAACGCAGCCATTGCACCTTATCCTCATTTTGAACTCGATTTAAGAGAACTTAATCGAGCTGGTCCATCGTATTCGCTACTTAGTTTGCAAGAACTTCGTAAAGAGCACCCCACTACACCTATTTTATTTTTAATTGGTATGGACTCGTTTAACAATCTCGATAAGTGGTTTGAGTGGAAGGCAATAACGCAGCTTTGCCATATTGTGGTGTACCAGCGCCCTGCTCAACATTGCACTGTAACAGGTGAGCTCAAAAGCTATATGCAACGCGCAAATGCCGGCGAAGTAGCGGCACTTAAACACTCACTTGCAGGTAAACTTTATTTTTTACCGGGCGAAATGCTCGATGCGGCCTCAAGCACCATTCGCGAACAACTGAAAAAAAGTAATAAAAAGAATGAACTATTGCCCGATGCAGTGAGTCATTACATAGAAGTGCATCAGCTCTATCAAATTGATGCTTAAAAACTCCTAGCGTGTTAAAATGCGCGCCATTAAATTTTTAAATTGAGACAAAACCTTGGATTCAAAACAACTACTCGCCTTTGCTATGGACAAAATTGACGATATGAAAGCGCGTGACATCGTTCATATTGACGTTACTGGAACATCAGATATCACAGATTACATGGTAATTTGTTCTGGTACTTCTAAACGCCACGTACAGTCAATTGCCGATCACTTAGCAAAAGAAGCGCGTCATGCAGATTCAGAGCCATTAGGTTATGAAGGTGAAGGCGACGGCGAATGGGCACTGGTTGATTTAGGTGATGTGGTTGTACACGTGATGCAAAACGAAGCACGTAGCTATTACGATCTAGAAAAACTGTGGGGCTAAACGCTCACTCATTTTAGACAATGCTTGGAAGTAATACGTGAAAATACAAATGATTGCTGTTGGTACTAAAATGCCAGCATGGGTAGAAACGGGATTTGCAGAATATCAGCGCCGCTTCCCTAAAGATATGGCCCTAGAGTTAATTGAAATTCAAGCCGGAAAACGTGGTAAAAATGCAGATATAAAACGTATTTTACACATTGAAGGTGAAAAAACATTAGCGGCTATTCCAAAAGGCAATCGTATTGTAACGTTAGAGGTAACAGGGAAAGCGCTGGATACTCACCAACTTGCTAAAAATATGGAAAAATGGCAACTCGATGGCCGCGATGTAAGTTTACTTATTGGCGGACCTGAAGGACTTGCTCCAGAGTGCATTGCAGCTTCTGAGCAAAAATGGTCGTTATCTAATTTAACATTGCCGCACCCTTTGGTGCGTATAATTGTTGCAGAGAGCCTTTACCGAGGCTGGAGCTTAAATAACAACCATCCTTATCATCGCGAGTAACCCCTTGCCATGCTAAAACATAGACCCACTATTCGTGACCACTCCGCAGAAGCAAACTTATTTGCTAGGCGAGCATTCGTGGGTTTTGTTTTTGTATTAGGATTAGTCGCTGTATTACTTTCTAATCTTTATACTATTCAGGTAGAAGATCACCAAGACTACCAAACCCGCTCCAACGATAACCGCATTAAAGTTATTCCTATTGCACCCAACCGTGGTTTAATTTACGACCGTAACGGTGTGCTACTTGCTGAAAACAAACCTGTTTACAACCTTGAAGTCATCCCCGAAGAGGTAGATGACCTTGACGAATCGCTTGATCAAATAAGTAAAATAATTGCGATTACAGAGCAAGATAAACAAGACTTTTTAAAAGATATAAAACACACCCGTCGTTTTAAATCACAAGTATTAAAAGCCCGCTTAGACGAAACAGAAGTGGCGAAATTTTCGGTTAATCAGCATAAATTTCCTGGTTTTAGTATTGAGGCACGTCTGGCTCGCTACTACCCATTTGGTGACACGCTAACGCATGCGCTTGGATATGTTGCCAAGCTTAATAGAAAAGAGCTAAACCAATTAGAACAAGAAGATCGTGCAACCAATTACCGTGCTACATATGATATTGGCAAGCTCGGATTAGAAAAATACTATGAAGAAACATTGCACGGTAAAGTGGGCTCACAACGGGTAGAAGTTAATAACCGTGGCCGTGTAATTCGCACTCTAAGCATGACCCAGCCACAACCTGGTAGCGATTTAGTACTTACCTTAGACATTGGCTTGCAACAAATTGCACAGCATGGGCTTAAAGATATGCGTGGCGCTGTTGTAGTTATGGATGCAAAAGATGGTGGCGTGCTGGCACTTTATTCAAACCCAAGTTACGACCCAAATTTATTTGTACACGGCATTAGCAGCAAAAATTATAAAGCGTTACTTAACCAAGACCGTCCGTTAATAAACCGTACTACGCAGGGTCGTTATGCGCCTGCCTCTACGGTAAAACCCTTAATGGCTGTATTAGCACTTGAAGAAAATATAGTAAATGAATCAACATCAATGTGGGATCCTGGTTTTTTTCAAATTCCAAATGTTGAACACAAATGGCGAGATTGGAAACGTTGGGGCCATGGTCATGTGGATGTATACAAGGCGATTGAAGAGTCGTGCGATACCTATTTTTACGATGCGGCTTATCGGTTAGGCATTACTAAAATCAGTGATTTTATGGCCCGTTTTGGCTACGGCGATTTGTCAGGTATTGATATTCATGAAGAAACTACTGCTATTCTACCTTCAAAAGAATGGAAAGAAGGACGCTTTAAAGAGTCTTGGTGGCGTGGTGATACTATTTCAGTAGGTATTGGTCAAGGTTACTGGACTGCTACACCAATTCAAATTGCAAATGCGACTAACATATTAGTTAATCGTGGTATTAATCATCCACCTCATTTGGTGCAAGTAATAAAAAAAGATAGCGATATAACGCAAATTAACAACGAAGAAAAACCCCCTGTTATTTTAAAAGATCCACGCCATTGGCAAGTATCGTTAGATGCAATGCATAATACAGTTCAAAAAATATCAGGCACAGCGCACAAAGCATTTAAAGGCACTAACTACGACTCGGCTGGTAAAACGGGTACTGCACAGGTAGTTAGTATTGCCCAAGGTGAACGCTACGATGCAGAATCGCTTAAAGAGCGCCAGCGTGACAACACAATTTACGTAGGGTTTGCACCTTACAACGATCCTAAAATTGTGGTTTCTGTTGTATTAGAAAACAACCACGGTGGTATTCAAATTGCTCGCCAACTTATGGATTACTACTTTGCAGCCAATCCAGTTAATCTTGCAAGGAACGATACACCATGACCGCTTTGCACGATAAACGCTCTATTTGGATGCGTATGCATCTAGACCTACCACTGCTTATTGCATTACTCATAATGATGGCTGGTAGCATAATGGTTGTTTACAGCGCAAGCGGCCAAGACTCTTCAATGATGATTAGGCACATGACTCGTATGGGCGGTGCGGTTGTTGCTATGGTTGTTTTGGCCCAATTTTCGCCTGCCACATTAAAGCGTTTAGTGATCCCACTTTATTGCGTTGGTTTATTAATGCTAGTGGGTGTACTTTTATTTGGCGTAAGCTCAAAAGGCGCACAGCGATGGCTCGATTTAGGGGTGACACGGTTTCAACCTGCAGAATTAATGAAGTTGGCAGTCCCGATGATGGTAGCTTGGTATATAGGGCGTAACCACTTACCTCCTCGGCCAATGCACTTAATTATTGGCTTTATGATTGTAATGCTCCCTACATTATTAATTAAAGAACAACCCGATTTAGGTACCGCTATACTTATTGCAAGTTCAGGTATATTTGTTTTGTTTTTGTCTGGATTAAGTTGGCGTTTAATCGGCTTTTTAAGCTCTATTGTAGCGCTTGCCGCATGGCCATTTTGGCACTACGGTATGCACGATTATCAAAAGCAGCGTGTACTCACCTTTTTAGACCCTGAGAGCGATCCGCTCGGTTCGGGTTATCATATTATTCAATCTAAAATTGCTATTGGCTCAGGCGGTATAGAAGGTAAAGGCTGGCTGCTTGGTACGCAATCGCAACTAGAATTTTTGCCAGAGCGCCACACCGACTTTATATTTTCGGTTTT
Source organism: Pseudoalteromonas sp. C8 (assembly GCF_011378685.1). Taxonomy (NCBI): domain Bacteria; kingdom Pseudomonadati; phylum Pseudomonadota; class Gammaproteobacteria; order Alteromonadales; family Pseudoalteromonadaceae; genus Pseudoalteromonas; species Pseudoalteromonas sp. C8. Next base: position 305,075 of record NZ_WTKT01000002.1, on the reverse strand, counting down.
AAGCGAAGAATTTGGTTTATTTGGCGTATGTGTTTTACTTAGTCTCTATTTATTTATTATTGGCCGTGGTTTATACATTGCTGTTAATGCACAAGATGCATTTGGTAAATTGCTCGCAGGCGCACTCACCCTCACCTTTTTTGTATACGTATTTGTAAACATAGGCATGGTATCGGGTTTATTACCTGTTGTAGGCGTACCTTTACCACTGATTAGTTATGGTGGTACATCGATGGTGACGTTAATGGCAGGATTTGGCATTATTATGTCAATCGCAACAGATAAAAGGATGCTTTTAAAATAATGCGACACACTAACCAGCTTATATTTACCACGTTATTAATTTTGCTTTTAAGTGCATGTAGTAGCGGCTCAAGTAGCCGTTATAGCATGCGCCATGATGCAGCACCACTTAGAGCCCCGACTACACTTGAGATGCAAGACGCTATAGTTACCGAAGTAACTAAAAGCGCCAGCGCTAGTCGCCCATATACAGTGCTTGGTAAAAGTTATTCACCCATGCTTGATGAAACAGGCTTTAGTGAAGAAGGCATTGCCTCTTGGTATGGTCGTAAATTTCATGGTTATCACACTTCAAATGGTGAAACGTATGATATGTTTGCCATGACCGCAGCGCATAAAACGCTGCCACTACCTAGCTTTGTTAAAGTAACCAATACAGCAAATGGTAAATCGGTAATCGTACGCGTGAACGATCGGGGCCCGTTTCATGACGATAGAATAATTGACCTTTCGTACGCAGCCGCTTACAAGCTTGGCTATTACACCCATGGTACAGCAAAGGTTAAGCTAGAAGCCGTTACGCTTGCGGGCGCAACTGCGCGTCAAACCTATATTCAGGTAGCTGCAGGTAGTACACTTGCTAATATTGAAGCGCTTGCCAGCACATTGCGAGAGCAATACAAATTACCAACAAATATCGTTCAAAAAGACGACATTTACAGACTGCATTTAGGGCCAATAAAAGATACTCCTCATGCAGACGAAGTATTAAAAAAATTAAAACAAAATCAATTTCAAAACGCGTTCTTGCTTTACACTCAGTAAGACTAATACCCAAACTACCCCAGGATGCTCGCATCTTGGGGTGGTTTGGGTATAAAATGGCGTAACGCGAATCTTTAACTTTAACCATTAATGAGTATGATGAAATCTATTAAACATAAAATCCTCAAAGGTGTATGCGGCCTAGTTTGTACAGCCGCCGTATTTTCAGCCAGCGCCCAAATTATTCCGGCACCACCTCAAGTTAATGCAAAAGGTTATTTTTTGGTCGACTTTACAACAGGTAAAGTTATTGCTGAAGGTGAAGCCGATACACAGCTAGCACCTGCAAGTTTAACTAAAATGATGACCAGTTATGTAATTGGTACTGAAATTAAAGCAGGTAATATTGCCACTACCGATATGGTAACGGTAAGCGAAAAAGCATGGGCTAAAAACTTCCCAGAATCTTCAAAGATGTTTATTGAAGTAGGTAAGCAAATTAGTGTTGATCAGCTTAACCACGGTATTATTATCCAATCAGGTAATGATGCATGTGTTGCAATGGCTGAGCATATTGCTGGAAGCGAAAGCGCATTTGCTGATTTAATGAATGCCCACGCTGCTAAATTAGGTATGAGCAACAGCCACTTTATCAACAGCCACGGCCTTGATACTGACGAGCACTTCACAACGCCTCGCGATATGGCGACACTTGGTGCTGCACTTATTCGTGATGTGCCAGATGAATATGCACTTTATAAGCAAAAATCGTTTACTTATAACGGCATTAAGCAATATAACCGTAACTCATTATTGTGGGACGAAAGCTTAGATGTTGACGGTATTAAAACTGGTCATACATCAGAAGCTGGCTACAGCCTAGTTACCTCAGCAACTAAAAACGATATGCGTTTAATTGCTGTTGTTATGGGTACTACCAGCGAACGAGCTCGTAAAGTAGAAAGTAAAAAACTACTTAACTATGGTTTTCGTTTTTATGAAACAATTACTCCGTACAAAGCAGGCGATAGCTTTGCAGAACAACGCATTTGGATGGGTAACAAAGAAAATGTATCTTTAGGTATTTTAGAAGATACACCGATTACTATCCCACGTGGTCAGCATAAAAACCTTAAAGCTAACTTTGAGCTAGATAACACACTTGAAGCACCACTTGCTAAAGGTACTAAAGTAGGCACGTTATTCTTACAACTAGAGGGCGAAGATATTGCTCAATACCCACTAGTAACACTTGAAGAAGTGGAAGAAGGCAGCTTCTTTAGCAAAATTTATGATTACTTACGTTTACAGATCATGCAGTAATTTATAGCTCCCCTATTAACTAGGGTAACTAATTTAAACGTCTCCACTGTGAGGCGTTTTTTTTTGCTTGAAAAATGTTAGAATGCGCCCCATATAAGCAAGACTGCTAATTGCCTATCTGTATTAAGCTTCGAGCTTGCATAGAGTCCACACTTTTGTATGAGGAGTCACCGTCGTGGTTCAACCTGTTAAAGATACTAAATTTGATGAGTACCTAGAGTACCCTTGCCCATTTACATTCAGAATAATGGGTTTAGCTAATGTAAACTTAACTGATCAAATTTTAGCTAAGTTACAACCAATAGCACCTGGCGATTACGCCCCTAAAGTAAAACCAAGCAGCAAAGGTAATTACGAGTCAGTAAGCCTTGTAGCAACGGTTACTAGTGGCAAACATATTGAAGAAATTTACAACGTGATCAGCAATATTGATGACGTACGCCACATGCTTTAAGCCATAGTTGAGATTTGTTGTGAACGAAAACACTTTGATCGTACGCCAACTGGGTCGTCAGCGTTATATGCCAATTTGGCAAAAAATGCAGGACTTTACCGACACCCGTGATGAAAATACGCCAGATGAAATTTGGCTTGTAGAGCACGAGAGTGTATTCACCCAAGGTCAGGCTGGTAAGGACGAACACTTACTAGCTCCTGGCGACATTGAGGTGATTAAAGTTGACCGTGGCGGACAAGTAACTTATCACGGCCCTGGCCAGCAAATGATGTATGTATTATTTAATCTACGTCGTTTAAAGATTGGTGTACGTGAACTGGTTACATGGCTTGAAGAGTGCATTATTGAATCACTCGCCGAGTATGGTATTGAAGCTTATGCTAAAGCTGATGCACCCGGTGTTTACGTTAACGACAGCAAAATTGCATCCCTTGGGTTAAGGGTTCGTCGTGGTTGCTCGTTTCATGGCTTAGCATTAAATGTTAACATGGACCTAAGTCCATTTTTACGCATTAACCCATGTGGTTATGCGGGCATGAATATGGTGCAAACTAAAGAATTAGATGGTCCTCAAAACCTAGAAAGTGCAGGTGAAGGATTGGTGAAACACATGATCAAGAAGCTTAATGCAACACAGGTTAAGCATACTGAAGGGTTTGAAAACGAATGAATAAACCAGTCAAAATGGAACCAGGTGTAAAACTACGCGACGCAGAAAAAATGGCGTTGATCCCAGTAAAAGTTTTACCTACAGAAAAAACTGAAATGTTGCGTAAGCCAGAATGGTTAAAAATTCGCTTACCTAAATCAACCGATCGCATTGACGGCATTAAAAAAGCGCTACGTAAGCATGGCTTACACTCGGTATGTGAAGAGGCTTCGTGCCCTAACCTATCTGAATGTTTTAACCACGGTACAGCTACCTTTATGATTTTAGGTGCTATTTGTACTCGTCGTTGCCCATTTTGTGATGTTGCCCATGGTCGCCCATTAAAACCTGATGCCACTGAACCTGAAAAGCTAGCACTTACTATTAAAGATATGAAGCTAAGCTACGTTGTAATCACTTCAGTTGATCGTGATGATTTACGTGATGGTGGTGCACAGCATTTTGCCGATTGTATTCGCGAGATTCGTAAACATAATCCAACTATCACTATCGAAATTTTAGTACCTGATTTTCGTGGTCGTATGGACCGCGCATTAGAGATATTAATCGAGACACCACCAGATGTGTTTAACCACAATCTTGAAACTGCGCCACGTTTATACAAACTAGCTCGCCCAGGTGCTGACTACAAATGGTCATTAGAATTACTTCGCCGCTTTAAAGAAGCTCACCCAGAAGTTAAAACTAAATCAGGCTTAATGGTAGGTTTAGGTGAAGAAATTAGCGAAATTGAAGAAGTGCTTCGCGATTTACGTGCACACAACGTTGACATGCTAACTGTAGGCCAATATCTACAACCATCTAAGCATCACTTACCGGTTAAACGCTACGTGCCACCAGTAGAGTTTGACGGCTTAAAAGCGTATGCAGACGAAATTGGCTTTACTCACGCGGCTTCAGGTCCGTTTGTACGCTCAAGCTACCATGCTGATCAACAAGCAGCGGGCAAAGAAGTAAAATAACTATTTTTATCAAAGAATAAAAAAAGCCGTTAATAATGCATAATTATTAACGGCTTTTTCATGCTAATTGATAAAATAGCTTACTGCGCTAACTTACCTCTTGTGATAGAAAAATCAGCAAACCTAACACGTTCTTCATCAACTCGAAGGCTGTCGGTTTCAACAATTGAGCGGTATATTCCCCACTTAGGACGAGCAAAATCATCATCATTAAAGCCGCGCCACATATCTATGTTTTGCTCGCTTATATTAAATATCTCTGCGTTGTCGCTTAAGCGCGTTAATGTCATATCAAGCTTACCACTTTCACTAAATGTAGCTTGTACAAATACCTCGACCCATTCATCTGTAATTAAAGACCAGTCGGTTTCAATTAAGTTTTTATCAAGACCCGTGCTGTTACCGTTTTCGTCAAAGCCTGCGCTATACCGCACTTGCAGTTGATTGCCTGTACTGTTTTTTTGTGCACCTGAGAGAGTGATAATAGGCTGATCGTCATTACCATTGGTGTTGTCGTTACTTTCGTTACGGGCTTTTATTTGAAAAAAATGGCTAAACTTACTCGTAAGCTCAAGCTCGCTACTTACTTTAAATTTCCAGCTATATTGAAATGTCTCCCCCTCAAACGCCAGTGTTTCTTGCGGTGATTTATCGTAGGTTTTTATTTCGTTGCGTTGCCTGTCACTTGCACCTTTGTCTTTATCTTGGTCATCATCTCGGTGGGCTAAAAATACAAAATGGTTACCAATTATCGTATCGGTACCTTCGATAATATGGACAACACTTTCATGATTGCCAGCGTATAAGTCTGGAGATTCAATTGACCCTTCGCCGAATATATTTTCAATAAGTGTGTATGCGTCAAGTCCCGAATCTACGCCATCTGATTGCAATAACACGTGCGAGATGTTCTCAAAGCCATCAGCTTGAGTTATTGGTGCACCAACAATTGTTATGATAATTTGTGCGCCAGTACCATCTAAAGAGTTTACTGTTATTGTGTCTTGCAGTGTTTCATCTTCCCTTAAAGATGTTATTGAAGCATTTAAATCATCAAGTGTGTATGACCAATATCCACCAGCATTTAAGCTAAAAAAACCATAGCTTGTAGCGCTATTTTCTTGTGCTATAAAAGCAGCCTCACCGGATTGTTGATCAGTAATGGTTAATGAGCCTGTTATTGCATCATTACTATCACTAATAACTTCGCCTCGGCTATTACCACCAATTATTGCTGGAGTTTTTAAAGTAATCGCTTCATTATTTTGCACCGTAGAATCAGAGCCAGAGCTGCCACAACCAACAACTAAACAAGATAGAAGTGCGGTTGTAATTACATTACGCAGTTTAAGATTATATTTAGGCATTGTTAGCTTTATAGTTAATAGTAAGTTAATAAAACATAAACTTACCAATTAACTATGCAAATAACCACAACTCAATTACCAATTAACATGACCAATTTAATGGCAATCCATTTAAAATTATAAAAGCTATGTTTTTTCAGTGTGATACAAACAATTATTCCTATAGAACGTTTATTTATATATGTTTTAAAATAAAATTAGGTTAAAGCTGAGTTACTTGAGATAATTAGTACTGACATAATTATTTAGGTTCATTATGAAACTATTAGTTCGTAACTTGTCTCGTGCTACCACTGAGCATGAGCTTCGTACTTTATTTGCAGAGCACGGTAAAGTGACTACCTGCAACTTGGTACTTGATAAAGAAACTGGCCAATCTAAAGGCTTTGCCTTTTTAGAAATGCCAAACGACATAGAAAGTAAAAGCGCCATTAAAGCACTTAACCAATCTACTGTTGATAAAAGTAAGATCCGCGTAAAGCTTGCAGACGCATAAAGCTAACTGCAACTTATACTAAAAAACCAGCTAATGCTGGTTTTTTGCTTTTAGTGCCAAGTATTGTATTTAAGCTTTATATTTAGCTAAAAAAACTAAGCGGTTATTAAGCCGCTTTTTTTATACTTATAGTGCCCAATATTATAAAAGAAGCAGACAGCACAAAAAATGTCTCCTGCTCAGCTAATATTGCAGCAGCAAAAAATGCAATGCCACTAGCTATAAATAAATACCCACTTTTTTTACATTGGCTCATTATGTGCTCCTTTAGGTTGTTCGTTATTTATACACCTTATAAAATCAATCTGCAATTGAATGAAAAGTTCTCTATAAAAATTCGACATCGCTGCGGTGCTTCCTTTATATTGAAAGCCTAATTAAATAACAATATGAAGACTATGGCATCTACTCTTTTAAAAAGCGCTAGCCTAAGCCTGCTAGTTGCACTCTTTGGCTGCTCAGAGCCTGCAAGCGAACAAACCCCATTAGAAAATACAGCCGGTGTAAGCCTTAGCAATATTAAACAGCATATTAAAACGCTAGCCTCTGATGACTTTCAAGGCCGAGGCCCGCTTACTCATGGCGAAGTGAAAACAGTAGGCTACTTAAGCGAGCAATATAAAGCGCTGGGTTTAACCGGTGCTTATAAAGGTAAATACTTACAGCCTGTAAAAATGGCAATGGTGACAGCTAATCAGGACATGCAGTTAAAGGTAGGTGATTTGAGCTTTGAATCAGGCAAAGACTTTACCGCACGTACCGAGCAACTTCAGCCATTAATTGATGTAAGAAGCTCTGACGTTGTATTTGCGGGCTACGGTATTAATGCGCCAGAATATAGCTGGAATGACTATAAAAATATTGATGTAACGGGTAAAACAGTGGTTGTGCTAGTTAACGATCCAGGCTTTGCTACTCAAAACAATGCCCTTTTTACTGGTAATGCAATGACCTACTACGGTCGCTGGACTTATAAATATGAAGAAGCCGCTCGCCAAGGTGCAAAGGCTGTATTTATTGTTCATGAAACAGCACCTGCGGCATACCCTTGGGGCGTAGTTGAAAGTTCAAACACCGGCACTAAATACACGTTAATGGATAACAATTTAAACGCGTCTAAATTACCGGTTATGGGCTGGCTAACACTTGATGCGACTGAGAAAATGTTTAACGCCGCAAAGCTTAACTATCAAGATTTAAAACAAGCAGCATTAAATGATGACTTTAAAGCGACGCCACTCAACTTAAAAGCAAACCTTGCCTTTAAAAACGAAGTATCTCATGCAAAATCGCATAACGTAGTTGCACAAATTACAGGTAGCGAATCACCTGACGAATACGTTGTTATTAGCGCTCACTGGGACCACTTTGGTACTAAACAAACGGATACTGGCCCTAAGATTTATAACGGCGCAGTAGATAACGCTTCAGGCACTGCAGCCACGCTTGAAATAGCACGCATCATGAGCAAAATGAACAAGCAAAAACCATTTAAACGCTCAATTATTTTTACTAACTTTACAGCAGAAGAAACGGGGTTAATTGGTTCTGAAGAATTTGCATCGGGTGCGGTTGTACCTACAAAAAAAATGGTCGGTCTATTAAATATTGATGGCATGAACGTGCTTGATGGCACTGACTACATTTTACAATACGGTAAAGATTTATCGACAATGGAAAACTATTTAGCAAAGGCTGCAAAATCACAAGGCCGTGTTGTTAAAATGGATCCTCGCCCGCAAAATGGCTTGTTTTTTAGATCTGATCATTTCTCACTTTCTAAGCAAGGCGTGCCTAGTTTATTATTTATGAGCCTGGGCGATACCGATCCTGAGTACATTGCGCATAAGTACCATAAAGAAGCAGACGACTACTCTGCTGATTGGTCGTTAGGTGGTGTTAAGCAAGATATAGATCTTATTGTTGATATAGCCACTCAACTTGCAAACAATGGCGATTGGCCAAAGTGGACGAGCGAGTCTGACTTTAAAGCCAAACGCGCGCAAGATAAACAATAAATAACTATTAATAGTTATGTAATATAAAAATCCTCCTACTTGGAGGATTTTTGTTTTAAACGAGCCCGCATTAATAGCGTTTCGGCCTTTGCTCCTAAATAAACATAAATAGCTAGTGCAATTAAAAGCCCCACTACTGCAAGCATCATCGCTATTGCAGGCATTAAATACTCCGATTGCCCCAACGCCGCTTTAAACATAGTTAACAACGCCTCAATTGATATAGCAATTAACACGGTAGATATAAACCGTGTAATAGTGCGCCGCGTAGATGAGTGCCTAAAAATATCCTTATGCATAAGGATTTCTTCTTCGAGTATTGTTTTACCTAAATCGAATACTGCTAATGCTAGGGTGATGTAAATAATGATACTAAAGGGTTCAAGTGGGTCTGATGAGGTATCTACATGGGTTAATAGCGCGTATATATCATTAAAAACGATATTCAGTAAAAATAATACTAAGCAAAATAAGCACGCAACAATAATACCGTAACCCGCTTTAAAGTAAGGCGACATATTAGCGCGCGCAGTATCACCCATTACAAACTCAATAAGCTGCGTTAAGCTCACATCAACGACCAAGTAATGTTGATTATTAATTGGTTTTTTTAGTTCTTTAATCGCCGATATACATAAATGGTTAGTCGCTATAGAAATGTAGGGATCAGTAAAGCACACCCTATCACTTGTTTTAGCGTTCAAAAAATAGGGTCGCTCGCTTAAATCTTGTTGATTACCACTTTCACCTAGTTTTTTGCTATATGCCCGTTTAAAGCAGACATTATTACCCTGCTGCAAACCTTCTGCATTTAAACAATATTGTAATTCTAAAAATGGGTACTGCTTAATCAGGTAGCGGGTATCACGCTCCTTAGTTAACCCATCCTCAATACTCATCAAAATAGATTCAAGTAAGCTGTGTATTACATGCTCATATTCGTGGTAGCGCTCAACACTACTGATATAACTCATTCGCGCCATTTTAAATACTCATTAACCTAAGTTATAAATAGATTTGCAAGTTTAAAACCAATAATAAAATAACTTAATAATCAGCAACTTAATGATATTCAAACTCGAGTTTTGCACTACTTTGGTGACTAAAATGCAATATATTAAATTAAATGCACAAAAAAGCAGCTAAGTATTAATTACTTAGCTGCTTTGTGAGTATGACTGGTAAGGCTTTACGACTAACTTAAATATAGAGCCTGTTACTGAACCTTCGAAAACTCTTCTTTAGATAATTCGCCATTTCCATCTGCATCTAATTGATCAAAAAGCTGTACTAGTTGCGAGTTTACTTGGGCTTCTGTTTTACTAATTACGCCGTCGCCATCAGTATCAAAAGAATCAAAATCTACCGCAGCAAACGCCGCTGAAGAAGAAGCAAGAGCTACAAGTGGTAGGGCGTGTTGATCTTTGGTGGGTGAATTTGCAGCAGCATGTTTGGTTTTTAGGCAAGGCAGAGCCTATGTAGTGTGGTTATTCCCCATAAATAGGCGATAACGCAGCATAAATACCAAACATGCGCTGCCCTTTGGGTTCTTTCTAGGGACGATTAACTCTTTGTTGCTCGGTTTTTACTTAGCCCACTAGGTTACAAACCTCGCGCCGCGATTTAATCGCCCCTAGATTGAACAAATTTCAATCCACAAAGATCAATACGCCCTAAAGTTTTGTGTAATGTTTTCATAATCGTTTCCTTAGGCTTTGAGCCTGATTAGGGGTGACCTGATTAGAGGTAAGAAGTCCTTTTCAAAGATCCTTTAGGAGTGAAGTGTCTATAAATTAATATTCAAAAAAATCATTTTCTGTCGGACCACCGCTACTTTGAACATTTAGCTCGTCAAATTGCTCTATTACTTGCACCGATTCTTCAGCTTGACTAATTGAAGCGTTGTCGTCTGCATCGAGTGTTTCAAAGTCTGTGTTTGCAAATACTACTGACGAAGAAACAATAGCCATAAGTACAAATGTTGATTGTAGCTTTTTCATAATTTAATCCTTCAAAAGTATGCGGTGTCCTAAATAAATTTGCTCTATAGTGCTCTCTAGTCACTTCCTGGTTATTCTTTTTAGTAGGCTCCCTTGCCTACTTAGGTTGTCTTTGGCAACTCAGAATTTAGATAACATTACAGAGCATTAACTGCTTAAGGCTTTAATTTTAGGCCTTAGAAAACTCATCTTCAGATAGCTCACCATCTTGGTTTGTATCGAGTTCTTCAAATTTGCTTAAAAGCTCAGCATCTACTGATGCTTCGGCTTGGCTGATTGCGCCATTACCATCTACGTCTAGCGTATCAAAATCTGTTGCTGCAAAAGCCGCTGATGAAGAAGCTAGCGCCATTAGTACTAGTGTTGATTGAAATGTTTTCATAATAGTATTCCTTCATTGGGTTGTTGCGATTAAGGCCTTTGGCTTTCATCACGTTTTGCTTAATACACTCTAGGTATTACAACTTCGGTGCCACTTTTTATTTATTATTTAAAAACAATGAGTTAAACGATATAAAACGAGAGAAGCTTAATTTGGGGAGGTGTTATTGTTGCTATTTAGCAACAGTCATTTAACTAAAAACAATAAATCGATATAAATCAATTGGTTAAGTTTAATTAAAAAGACACACTTTAGCTAAAAAGCCAATAACGGGGGCGTTCGGGTTAGTCTTCAAAATAAACTGAATATGAACATGGAAGTAACATAGGATTTATTCGCGGCTATTAAAAAATTAATTTACTTATAATCAGTAAGTTACATTGTTTTTGAGATTTGTTATAAAAATTTTGGAAGGATACTTTGAAATTAACTGTTTTGTTGCCAAATGGCGAATTACTCAGAAAGAATGTGATATATGAGCTAAGTTATAGCATTGAGTTCATAACTTAATGCGCCGTAAAATATAGGTTCGCTTGAGTTAAGCAAACCTATATCGTGTTCCAGCTATCTGCAAATGTGCCGCTATTGGAGTGAGATAAATTATGTAGATTTAAACTACTTCCACCCTTGTAGCCACTTTTGGTTATCTTTTAAATCTCGCCAACTAATTGGGTATTGATTTTTTGACATAACAGCCTCGGTAATACACTCAATTACATTACCATCTTCATCAAATTCCACCTCAACAATAATGAAGTGTTTTTCTTTATTTATAGAAGGTGTTGCGGTCCATTTACTATTCAATAATTTTTTAGGGTTTAATTTATTCATTTAATGTAACCACTCCTACTCATAACTTATATGAGGCAACTATACGACCCCAACACCTACTTAGTTCAGGTTACTGAGCAACTAGCTTGCCCTTATACATTTGCATTTGGCAATGAAAATCATACTCACCGGCTTCAAGCGCGGGTAGTTTAACTGTGTTGCCATCACCCATTGCCAGCGTTTTACTTATATCAAGCTGTGGAAATACCACGGTTTCGGCGCACGGCGCGCTGTCTTTTCTATCAAAGGTAAGTACAACCTCTTTGTTGGCTGCCACTTTAATGTGTCCTGGCTTATAAACACCGTTATCAACGACTATCGTTACTTTGTTGTCATCACTTTGTGTTTGCTCTGGTTTGTATAGCCAAAACCAATAAATAATTGCGGCTATTAACAGTGCACCACCTATATTAATCATCAACATAATGTACTCCTTAGCTTAAATTACGATTTATTTGGTTTGAAAAAACGTAAGCGATTAGCGTTACTTACCACTGTAAGCGATGAAAGTGCCATAGCTGCACCTGCAACAACAGGGTTAAGTAGTATTCCAAAAAATGGATACAACACGCCGGCTGCAATCGGAATACCCGCCACGTTATAAATAAAGGCACCAAATAGGTTTTGTTTAATATTTGAAATAGTTGCATTACTCACTGCAATTGCATCAGCAAGGCCATGTAACGAACCACGCATTAAGGTAATGTCTGCACTTTCTATTGCAACATCGGTACCTGTGCCAATTGCAAACCCTACATCGGCTTGCGCAAGTGCGGGGGCATCGTTAATACCGTCACCTGTCATACCCACTATTTCACCGTTTGCTTGGCGCTTTGTTACTTCGTTTACTTTATCATCGGGCATTACTTCTGCAATAAAGTCATCAATACCAACTTGCTTAGCAACGGCTTGTGCAGTGGCTTTGTTATCACCTGTTAGCATAACTAGGTGGATACCTTTATCTTGCAGGCGTTTAATAGCTTCAACTGAATCCTCTTTAATAGGATCTGCTACTGCAATAATAGCTTGGAGCTTATTATTACTTGCAAAATACATGGGCGTTTTAGCATCACTGGCAAGTGTTTGAGCTTGCTCGGTTGCATCATCAACGGCTACATCATATTTATCCATTAGCGCTTTATTACCAAACAACAATGTTTGCCCGTCAACACTGCCAGTCACACCTTTACCTGTAATTGCGTTAAAGTCGGCTACTTTACTTAAAGCTAAGCCCTGCTTTTTAGCGTGTGCCGTAATTGCTTCTGCCAGTGGATGCTCTGAGCTACTTTCAAGGCTTGCAACACGTTGCATTACTGTATTTTCATCACTGTTGTTAAACGTAACTACATCGGTAACTTGCGGTGTGCCTTGAGTAATAGTGCCTGTTTTATCTAAAATCATGGTGGTGATTTTAGATGTTGTTTGCAGCGACTCACCATTTCGAATTAATATTCCTGACTCTGCAGCTTTACCAATACCCACCATAACCGACATAGGGGTTGCGAGTCCTAGCGCACAAGGACACGCAATAATAAGTACAGTGGTTATTGCAACAACGGCATAAGCAATTGATGGCTCAGGTCCAAAGTTTAACCATGCAAGGCCAGCAAGTACTGCAATAATCATGACTGTTGGTACAAATATTCCTGATATAACATCAGCTAAGCGCCCTATTGATGGCTTAGAGTTTTGTGCACGCTTTACCATATTGATAATATTGGCAAGTGTGGTTTCGCTACCAATGTGCGTGGCTTTAAATAATAAAGTGCCACTTTTATTAATACTTCCGGCAACGACTTTGTCGCCCGTTTTTTTGCTTACAGCCATTGGCTCACCAGTAAGCATTGACTCATCAACCGTACTGCTGCCTTCAATAACATCGCCATCCACAGGGATTTTTTCACCCGGGCGTACGCGTACTTCATCATTTTTTACAACATCACTAATGTCGATGTCTTGCTCTTGGTCATCGCGAATTACGCGTGCAGTTTTTGGTTGCAGGCCAATTAAGCGTTTAATTGCTTGTGAGGTGCGCCCACGTGCTTTTACTTCAAAAGCGAGCCCTAAACTAATTAAACCGATGATCATCGATGATGCTTCAAAATATACGTGTCTTGCAACTTCCGGTAATAAGTTTGGTGCTATTACCACAAACATTGAATACAACCACGCAGTACCTGTACCAAGCGCTATTAATGTATCCATATTGGCAGCATGGTTTTTGAATGCCTGCCATGCACCGTTGTAAAATTGTTTACCTGATATAGCCATAACCACAAGCGTGACTATACCCACTAAAAACCATGCTATTCGTTGTGTGTCGGTGGTCACACTCATGTCAAAAATAAGCCCGTATATCATTAACGGCGTACCGACCCCTAACGCTAATATCATATTACGCATTAGCTTTTTATAATGTGCCTCATCCGACTTTGCTTTTTCATCAAGTGCATCTTGATCAGACTCGTTACTCATTGGCTTAGCTGAATAACCAATGTTTTCGACTGCTTTAATGAGCGTGCTTTCGCAAGCTTTACCTTCTACACGGACAGTACGCTGTGCAAAGTTCATTTCCACGTTTTGCGCGCCTTGCACGCTATTAAGGGCTTTTTCAATTTTAGCCACACAACTGCCGCAATTAGCGCCTTCAATAATAAAGTTTTGCGCGGTGTCTTTTGTATTAGTCGTCATTACGCTGCTCCTTATTTGCAGAATCATTTATTGGATCAACAAAAGATTCTATTAAACTACACACGTCACTGGCATTTGCACCATCGGCTGATGTATCCCATTGCGCCAGAGCTGCATGCATTCTGTTTCGTAATTTTAATGTTTCTTGAAATAGTGCTTCGGTTTCTTCTAGGCGTTTAGTAATGAGTTTACGCGTTAACGGACAAGGACAATTCCCCTGCTCTGACTCGCCTATAATGTGTTGAATATCTTTAAGTGAAAAACCTAGTTGACGAGAGCTAATAATAAACTTTAAACGCTGCTGGTCTTGCTTTGTATACTCTTGATAGCCATTTTCTTCACTGCGTATTGGGTTAAGTAACCCAACACGTGTGTAATGACGAACAGTATCGGCAGTCACGCCCATTAACTTGGCGAGTTGTTTAACATACATAATTTAGCTCCGTCGTGTTTCAGTAGCTTCATAATAAACCTAGGTGCAACACATAGGTCAATGACTATTTTAAAACTAATAAAATAATACCAATTCGCTTAATTAAGTAACCTATTTAAGACAAGAAAATCGTGTTGATAACAAGGCAAAGGTTTCGTTATTTAGTTGTTATCACTAATTGCCTCTGCATCCATGCAGTCGTATATCAAAAATGTTTAACGCAGTTAACGCCGAATTTAATCCCTCAAATTGATTAAGTATTGTTGCTCATTAGTATAGTGACACAAACATAATTAACTTAAGCTGATATCGGGCGTGTATTATCTGGAGGGGGGTAATTTAGGAGAGAAGCGCCTAAGTAAGGCGCGTATTAATCTAAGGGCGTGTTGATCATTGGTGGTTTAATTTACAGCAGACTGTTTGGTCTTTAGGCAAGGCAGAGCCTATGTAGTGTGGTTATTCCCCATAAATAGGCGATAACGCAGCATAAATACCAAACATGCGCTGCCCTAGTTTGATTCGCTACGGCTTTGCTCTAATTCGTCGCTTAGTTGCTGCGCTAAAGTTTGTATTTTAGGCATAGCATCTTTCATTAAGCTTTGTGACATTTGCATAGACTCTTGCATCACAACAGGCATTTTTTCAAGTATTTTTTGCCCTGTATCTGTTTTATAAAACGCTAACATATCGGCAATTTCTTGCTCACTAAAATGTTTGTCGTACACGCTAATCATCATCGGCTGCATTTTGGCCCAGCTCATTTCGGTTTTTAATACCGTCGTCATGTCGCTGTAGTATTTATCAAAAATTGCCTGTTCAGAAGGCTTAACGCCCATTTGATCTGACATGCCTTTCATCATACCTTCAACCTGGCCGTACATAGAGTCAACCATTGAATCTAAATTCATTACACTAATAAGTTCATCTATTTTTTGCTGCTTAGTATTTTGTTCAGCATACAAACTACTAGAAAAAATCAGTAATGATAAAAGTAGTACCTTACCCATAATAATATCCTTTCATATAAATAATCGTTTTATAGTTACATTATTAATTAGTCTTGTAAAGGGTACAAGCAGTCACTAAAAAGGCCGAATAAAATGAATTTATTCGGCCTTTTATAAATATATTTTTATGTTAATCGTCTTCTACATTATCTAGGCCTTTAGTGCCTTCTTTGGCTTTTAGCTTATGATGAATAGCTGACTTTATTAGCATGTAACCACTAATCGGTGCCGTAATTAGTAAAAATATAGTAATGAGTATTTCTTTAACACTTAGGCCATGTCCTGAATTTGCAAAATAAACCATAGCTGCAATTAGCATACTTGCCATGCCCAACGTTGTTGCTTTAGTTGGCCCATGCAAACGCATAAAAAAGTCAGGTAGTTTAACTAAGCCTATTGAGCCAATTAAAATAAACGTACCACCAAATAACAATAATATTGATACAACCCATTCGCTGATCATGTTTTCACCTTATTCAATTATATCGCCACGTAATAAATACTTACACACTGCAACTGTACTTATGAAACCTAGCATGGCAATAAGCAGTGCAGCTTCAAAATAAAGCCCTGTATCCATACTAATGCTATATAAAATAATCAGTGCAATGACGTTAATGTACATTGTATCGAGCGCTAAAACACGATCAGGCACTGATGGACCAATGATCAATCGCCATAAATTAAGCAATAATGATAAGCCAATCATCGAAAAAACAATGAGTAATACGGTGTCTAACATTGAAATATCTCCTTTAGTGGAGCTTCGTAGCGTTGTTTTATTTGTTTGATAAGTGCTTCTTCATCTTTAAGGTCAAGCACATGTATTAATAAGTAGCGTTGTGTTGGCTCTTCACCCTCAGGTAACGATTCAGCAATTGGGTAAACCTCTGCACTCACTGTACCGGGTGTAAGCGATACACTACTGGCCAATATGGTAATTGGCATATCATGAGTTAAATCTATCGGTACTTTTATAAATGCCGGACGCAAATTTTTAGATGGCCCAAGTATAAGTAAAGCCACTTGTAAATTTGCTACGACAATATCGTACAGCACAATAAGCAACTGCTTAAGAGCCAAGCCCGGCTTTAAAATTAGTGGCTGAGGCTCGCGAAGCGAAAAACTTAATATTGGGATAAGTATTGCAAAAATAGTCGCTAATACTAAGTGCCCTACCGACACGCTATTATTTAACAATAGCCAAACCATAAACAAAAATAAGCTACGAAATGGCGTTGGTAACCAACGAAAACGGGCTTGTAATCTCATCACATGCCTCCTTTAAGTACAGCATTAATACCGCCGCTTATATCATGTAACTGAGTAGCAGCACCTAGCATGTATTCACTTATTGGTCCGCCAAAAATAACGAGCAATGGCGAACACGCAAGTAAACCTATAATTACAATTACCTGCAACGGGTGTGCATTTGCACAATCTGCGTTTTCGCTATTTTTACTTTTATGCTCCCAAAACAAGGTCGTGCCAGCACGCGAAAGCGCTACCAACAACGCAAAGCTTGTTACTAAATATACAGGCCAAAATAGTAAAGCTTGCTCACTATTTAATGTGGCTTTAAGTATCCAAATTTTACCTACAAAGCCTGATAGTGGCGGCATACCAACTACAGTTAAAGCTGCAACAATAAAGCACACACCTAATAAAAATGGTTGTTTAACAGAGCGACCCGCTACTAGCCTATCACCAACTTTACCGCGCTGGATTGAAACTAAGTCTGCTAGTAAAAACAGTGCGGCACTAACAAGTGTTGAATGCACTAAATAATATAAAAGTGCAGCAGTGGCATTTACATTTTGCAATGCAATTAGCGCAACCAACGTACCTACCGATACTAATACTAAGTTAGAGGTGAGTTTACGTAAGTCTTGCGCTGCCATAACGCCAATGGCACCCACTATAATGGTGGCAATTGCTAAGCCCCAAAGCCAAGGCTGCGCCATATGTTCAAGCGCTCCTGCTTGTTCGCCAAATATCACCGTGTAAACACGAAGCATGGCGTAAACGCCTACTTTGGTCATAATCGCAAACAATGCTGCAACTACAGGTTTAGCGCTTGAATACGTATTTGGAAGCCATAAATGCAGAGGTAATAGTGCGGCCTTTAAAGCAAATACAATTAATAGTAATAAACCACCTGCTTTTGCTAGGTATACATCATCGCCCGAAAGCTGTGATACTTTTTGCGCCATATCTGCAATATTAAGCGTACCAAGTACACCGTACAAAATACCCAAACCGATTAAAAATACGCTTGAGCCAACTAAATTTAATATTACATATTGCAGTGCCGCACGAGTGTTTTGTTTATCACCTGCATGCATTAACAGTGCATATGATGCAATCAGTAACACTTCAAAAAATACAAATAGGTTAAATAAATCGCCAGTTAAAAACGCGCCATTTACACCCAATATTAAAAAATGAACAAGTGGATGATAAAAGCTGCCCTTTTCATCATCGCCAGCACTACCATATAAAATAGCGCCCAAACCTAAAAGTGAAGTTAACGTAACCAATAAGGTAGATAACATGTCAGCGACTAAGACTATCCCAAATGGTGCAGACCAACTACCAATAGCGTAAACATTAATACCTGTATTATTAATATGTACAAGTAAAAGCACACTAATGGCAAAAGTAGCTATTGCCATTACAATTGAAA
The DNA here is from genome assembly GCF_011378685.1 of Pseudoalteromonas sp. C8. Lineage (NCBI taxonomy): Bacteria > Pseudomonadati > Pseudomonadota > Gammaproteobacteria > Alteromonadales > Pseudoalteromonadaceae > Pseudoalteromonas > Pseudoalteromonas sp. C8. The sequence goes on along the minus strand of NZ_WTKT01000002.1, from coordinate 286,744 downwards.
CTAAGCGGCGAATTTTGACGCTTTTACCACATGGCGGCAGCAATAAAATAACTGCCGTCAACATAGGTAATAAAATAGGTAGCGAAGCTAAATGTTGGATCATTTTTGCTCCTTATTATCTGCAGAGGTGTTAGGCACATAACCATCAACATGGTCACTACCTAAATCGGCGCGCCCACGTATTGCCAAAATAACCACAAATGCGGTCATCGCAAAACCAATCACTATTGCAGTTAGTACTAATGCTTGAGGTAGAGGATCGGCGTATTCTGTGCCAGTACCAAGTACTACCGCTTTATTAATAGTAAGGCGACCTGCTGAAAACAAAAATAAGTTAACAGCGTATGAAATCATAGTAAGCCCAAGTACTACAGGGAACGTACGAGCTCTTAGCAGTAAAAACACACCGCAACTGACCAATACTCCAACGCAAGATGCGTACAATAATTCCATTAAATATTTACCTCTTTTTTCTGGGTATCTGCTGTCATATTACCTAAGCTTGCTAAAATCATTAACGTAGCGCCTACAACAGTTAAGTAAACACCTAGGTCAAATGCAATCGCGCTGGCAAGCTCTGTTTTACCGACAAACGGAATATCAAAGTAGTCAAACCAAGTTGTTAAAAATGGCTTATCGAAGAACCAACTACCCACACCTGTAAACAAAGAAATACCAATGCCTGAAGCTATAATTTTGCGATAATTAACATCAAAACGTTCGTTTATCCATGCTGTACCATGCGCCATGTATTGCAAAATAAACGCGATTGACGTTACCAGTCCTGCAATAAAGCCACCACCAGGTAAGTTATGCCCACGTAAGAAAATATATGCAGAAACTAATAACGCAAGCGGTAATAAACTTTGTGAAATACTCGCCAGTAATATTGGATGGCGCTCTCGTGCCCATGGGCGCCCTTCGCTGTCGCTTGCTGGCATAAATAATGGAATTCGAGAAAGTACTTTAAATATACCTAATGCGGCAATGCCTAATACGGTAATTTCACCAAGCGTATCAAAGCCCCTAAAGTCGACTAAAATAACGTTAACTACGTTAGTACCACCGCCACCAATTTTAGCGTTAGCAATAAAGAAGTCTGAGATTGAATCTAGCGGGCGTGTAAGTAATGCATAACAAATACTCGCGATAACTACACCTAACGTAGAGGCTATTGCTAAGTCTCGAAGTACGCGTAATGAACTTGATTCTTTTGGCGTATGCTGCGGCAAGAAAAACAATGCCAGCATAAGTAAAATAATAGTAACAACCTCAACAGTTAGCTGCGTAAGCGCTAAATCTGGAGCAGAAAAGCGTGTAAATACAACCGACACCATTAATCCTACAATTGAGAGCATTAATAGCGATACCATTCGAGAGCGATGCCAAATAACGGTGGCAAGAGCACCAATAATCAATAAGCCTGCACCAATTGCATTGTGCACATCAACAGGCGTAAGTGGCATGCTACCGGCAAGTTGTTGCATTTCAAATAATGGCCAACCCGCACACAGTAATACCACCGCTAACATAATTACAAGATAGCGCTGTAGCGATCCATTTTCGATACTGCTTACCTTTGACTGACACCAAGCAATAACGCTTAATATCACACGTTCAAACGTTTTTTTAGCGTTTAGAGGTGGTAATGATGCTTGAAACTGAAATAGATATTTACGATTAATATAAATAAATAAGCCGCCAGCAATCGCCATCGCACTCATTAGTAGAGGCAAGTTAAACCCATGCCAGATAGCCAATTCGTACACTGGCATTTCTTTTCCAAGTACAGCTAAAGACGCCGCAGATAAAATGCCATCAATTGTAAAGTGCGGGAACATACCCACTAACAAACAAATCACAACGAGTATTTCTATTGGTACACGCATATAGCGCGGTGGCTCATGCGGCGTACGAGGTAAATCAATTGGTTCACCATTAAAAAACACGTCATGAATAAAGCGTGCTGAGTACGCAACAGCTAATGCACCTGCAACAGTTGCCAGTACTGGAATTAACCACGACATAGAACCAAGCACTTGCTGGTGTAGCGTTTCTGCAAAAAACATTTCTTTAGACAAGAAGCCATTTAGTAAAGGAACTCCTGCCATTGCAGCCGCCGCGACCATCGCAAGCGTTGCAGTGTATGGTAAGTATCGCCACATACCATTTAATTTACGCATATCGCGCGTGCCCGTTTCGTGATCAATAATACCAACGGCCATAAATAACGACGCTTTAAACGTTGCATGGTTAATTATATGAAAAATAGCAGCAACAGTCGCAAGCTCAGTATCAAGTCCGAGTAATAGCGTTATTAAACCCAAATGGCTTATTGTTGAATAGGCTAACAAGCCTTTTAAGTCGTGTTTGAATAGTGCTATATAAGCGCCAAACAACAGCGTAGCTAAACCCGTTAACCCAACGAGCAAGAACCAAGTATCGGTGCCTGCCAAAGCAGGATGAAAACGTGCTAACAAAAATATACCGGCTTTTACCATCGTCGCAGAATGTAAATACGCGCTTACTGGCGTAGGCGCTGCCATTGCATGAGGAAGCCAAAAGTGAAATGGAAATTGTGCCGATTTAGTAAACGCACCCAGTAGCACCAATACCAATGCTACTTCGTATAAATCATGAGATTGAATTATTGCTTTACTCGCTAGAATAACATCTAGGTCGTAACTACCAACAATATCACCTAATAGCATCAATCCAGCAAGTAACGCTAAGCCGCCCGCGCCTGTTACAGCAAGCGCCATACGTGCGCCTTTTCGCGCTTCTGATTTATGCCACCAAAAACTAATTAATAAAAATGAGCTGATGCTCGTTAATTCCCAAAACAACCACAGTTGAATGACGTTGTTAGACATAACAATACCAAGCATTGCAGTCATAAATAGCATTAAGTAACTATATAGCTTAGCCATTGAGTCATTAGCGCTTAGGTAGTAACGGGTGTAGAGGATAACGAGCAAGCCTATGCCTAAAATCATAAACATAAACAATAAACTGAGGCCGTCTAACCGCAGAGACAAATCGAGTCCTATTGACGGGATCCAAGCTAAAGAATAACGAATGGTTTCGCCCGCTAAAACGGCAGGTGCATGGTATAGAGTAATCCCCAAAGCCGTCAAAGGCGCAAGAGCCGTTAAACTAGTGCTTAAATTGCGGGATAACTTACCTGTGCATGCAGAAATAACACTGCCAATTAAGGATAACAAGGGTATCCAGAGCAAAGTCATAATGTAGGGCCTTTTATTATCATAAGTTTATCAGGGCATCTCTTTTTAATACTAAGTGATGCTTTTACTGCCTGTTTTTAAACGACATTAATGACTATAGTTATACTGAAAAACACTGATTTTGTCTATAAAAAGCGGTTCTGTATGGGTGTTTTTTAAACAAGAACTAACAATTTATTAAGCCTAAAAAAACAATTAATTAATACTGATAATTGTTAATTTAATATGGCCTTATTTGCAAATGTAAGCGCGCCAGGGTGACGATGAAAGTTACCATTGGTCATATCTAAATGTTTCAACCAAAGTTGTCTATACTGCGCTGAGAGCCCTAACTGCTGATATTGCATAATAGACCAATTTTCACTAGGTTTATAAGCAATACCCCCTACCTGGCAACTCTTTGCTTTATGCCAACCTGTTGGCGGCAACTCACCATGAGAAATAAATAAATTAGGTGCAACAAAATCCGTTTTTGCACACAACCATGCTTGCTTAGTTTTAGGCAAAGCGTATTCATCTTCAAAACCGTTAAAATGCATCAGCTCATGCAAAAATATACTGTATTTTGCTTTTGAGTTTATTAGCATTGTTCCCTTCGTGACATTAGCCGTTCCATCTTTAGGCATCATCACTATAAAATCAAAATTGTTAGGAAGCTGGCTATTAAGTTTAGATGATTGCCAGTCACACTTTGCTATTTGACTAGTACTACTTTTACACTCAAGCATACCCGCAACGTAAACGGGTTTTGAAAAGCAAAAAATATTTTCACGGGGCTCTGGTTGTTTATTATAAGCATTAATAAACTCTGTAAGTTTATATAAGCCACTGCGATGATCGCTCATAGTCAGCACGTTAAACATACATTGCTTATTAGTTTTGCTTATATTTCTTAAAGATGAAAAACCAAGATCATGAATAAACGCGGTAGATATTTTACTCTGTGGTATTTTTAGCTGAAGTTTTAGATGATTTAGCACATCCCCTGCTGGTAATTTGTTTTTACTAGCGAGTAACTCTAAATCGCTCCAACGTGATTGCTCAAGTAACTTTGTTGCTAATATTTTACGCTCTGGGATTGTTAAGTCATTTATAGCGGAGAGCCAAAATTGTTTTGCAGTATCACTCTGACTGCTTTTAATAAGCTTAAGAGAATACATATATTGTGCTGAGGAAATTTTACTGCGAGCGAGTATAGCTAAAGAGGTCTTTGGTAACTGCTCTAGGTGATCAGAAAAATAAGCTGGTGAATTCCAATAACTTTGTAGAACATTGGCTTTTGTATTTAAAACATGCCAAAAGCCAATAGCGCCAAAGTGATTACTCGAGCCTGTAATTAACAAACAACATAGTAATACACCTATTAATTTAAAACGCTTAACTTGCGTCAACACCTTCCATCAACTCAAGCTCTAATCGCGCATATTTGTATTCAATAAACTCGTGTACATTGGTTGCTAACGCAAGCCTAAAATAATCAGATGCTAAATACAGCTCACCCGCTGCTTGATGCATTTTGGCTAAGTAAAAATAAGCTTCGCATAAACGCTGCGCATATTCTTGCTCAGTCCTAACACCATCACTAATGCCTGATAAAAATGCATGTTCACTCATATCACCCGTATAAAGAGAGATTAACTGATACGCCCATTGCGAATCATCAAGCGCAGTCGCATTTTGTTTAAGGGCATCAAGTGCGATTACTTTATCCTCGTGTGCCTGGGCTAAATAAACCCATAAAACACGGTACGGATCTTTAGGAGAACGGGCTAAAAACTCGTTAAAGTCATTTTTAGCAAGGCCAGCTCTATCGCCGTAATAAAGGGCTATACCTCTATTTAAATAAGCATATTCATGCTCTTCATCAAGCTCAAGAGCTGAATCAAAAAACTCATAGGCTTTTTCGTACTGCTGCATAAGCGTATGTTGAATACCTAAAAAATTATATACTTCAGCTAAATCAGGCTTAAGTTTTACTGCGCGGTTAAAATCAATACGCGAAAGAGTGGTCATACCTAGACTATCGAAAAGTACACCACGGTCGTAATAAAGCTTAGCTTGTTGCTCTTCGCTTAAGTCAGCCCTATTCAATAACTCCGAGTAGCGTGCAATAGCAATTTCACTTCTAAAGTCAGAGGCTAAAGGTGCAGTAAATGGCACATTAACAATCGGGGTTGGTTCTGAATCTGTTGTAGTTTGGCAAGCGCTTAAAGACAAAATAGCAAAAGATGCCAAAGCTAAATGTTTGAGTATCATTAAAATCCTTAATACCAAGATATATCGCGATTAATATAAGACAGACCTTGTCCAATAAGGTTTCATTAAAGCATAAAAAAAGGGGCTAAACAGCCCCTTTTTTATCATCTAGCTAATATAACTAGATTAATAAGTTAACAATTACGCGTCAGTTGGCGCGTCAGCTGCAGGTGCTGCTGATTCCATTGCTTCTTTAATACTTAGACGTACACGGCCTTGGCGATCTACTTCTAGTACTTTAACTTTAACTTCTTGACCTTCAGAAAGGTGATCAGCCACGTTATTAACGCGCTCAGTACTAATTTGAGAAATATGTACTAGACCATCTTTACCAGGAAGAATGTTTACAAACGCACCGAAATCAACAATACGTACAACTTTACCTTCGTAGATAGTACCTACTTCAAGTTCAGCTGTTAATTGCTCAATACGGCTAATTGCATTAGCTGCACTTTCGCCATCTGTAGCGGCAATTTTAATTGTACCGTCGTCACCGATTTCAATCGTTGTACCAGTTTCTTCAGTAAGCTGACGAATAGTTGCGCCACCTTTACCGATAACTTCAGCGATTTTCTTCTGTGGGATTTTCATTGTGTATATGCGAGGAGCAAACATTGATAGCTCTTCAGAAGGAGCAGAAATTGCTTCGTCCATCACTTCTAAGATATGTAAACGTGCAGCTTTTGCTTGTTTAAGCGCAATTTGCATGATTTCTTGAGTGATACCTTCGATTTTGATATCCATTTGAAGTGCAGTGATACCTGCAGCTGTACCAGCAACTTTAAAGTCCATGTCACCTAAGTGATCTTCATCACCTAAGATGTCAGAAAGAACAACGAATTTATCGTCTTCTTTAACTAGACCCATCGCAATACCAGCAACAGACGCTTTAATTGGTACACCGGCATTCATAAGTGCAAGTGAAGTACCACATACAGAAGCCATTGAAGATGAACCGTTTGATTCAGTGATTTCAGATACTACACGGATTGAATATGGGAATTCAGTCAATGTTGGCATTACAGCAGCAATACCACGCTTAGCAAGGTTACCATGGCCGATTTCACGACGCTTAGGAGAACCAACAAAACCAGTTTCACCTACACAGAATGGAGGGAAGTTGTAGTTAAGCATAAAGTGGTTTTTATGAGTACCAGTTAAATCGTCGATTAACTGTGAATCACGTTCTGTACCAAGTGTAGCTGTTACTAACGCTTGAGTTTCGCCACGAGTAAAGATAGCAGAACCGTGAGTACGCGGTAATACGCCAGTCATTACATCTAGTGCACGAATCATATCTGGTTCACGACCATCGATACGTTTTTCGCCAGAAGCGATACGGCCACGAACGATTTTCTTCTCAAGTGAACCGAATATTTTACCAATTTCTTGCTTATCTAAAGACTCGCCTTCAGCAAGTTCAGCTGTTAACACTGCAACAACTTCATCTTTAGCTACGCCAAGTGCTTCTTTACGCGCTACTTTATCAGTGATTAAGTAAGCTGCGCCTACTTTATCAGCAGCAATTGCTGCAACTTTATCTTCTAGTGCAACGTTTTTAGCTGGTGCAGTCCAATCCCAAGTAGGCTTGCCTGCTTCTGCTTTAAATTCTTCGATTGCAGTGATGATCGCTTGAGATTGCTCATGACCATATACAACAGCGCCAAGCATTACGTCTTCTGCAAGTACGTTAGCTTCTGATTCAACCATAAGTACAGCTTTATCAGTACCGGCTACCACTAAATCAAGTTGGCTTTCTTCAAGCTCTTTTAATGTAGGGTTAAGTACATATTCGCCGTTGATGTAACCAACGCGAGATGCACCAATTGGACCACTGAACGGGATACCAGAGATAGCAAGTGCTGCTGAAGTACCAATCATCGCAACCATATCAGGTTGGATTTCAGGGTTAACAGAAACAACAGTAGCAATAACTTGTACTTCGTTTACAAAACCGCTTGGGAAAAGTGGACGAATTGGACGGTCAATAAGACGTGCAATAAGTGTTTCGCCATCGTTAGGACGACCTTCACGCTTTAAGAAACCACCTGGGATACGACCAGCAGCGTACATACGCTCTTGGTAGTTAACTGTTAGTGGGAAAAAGTCTTGGCCAGGTTGTGCTTCACGCTTACCAACAACAGTTACTAAAACTGAAGTGTCGCCAATGCTTGCAAGTACAGCGCCGTCTGCTTGACGAGCGATTGCACCAGTTTCTAGAGTCACTGTATGTTGACCTAGTTTGAATTCTTTAATAATTGCTTGCACTTAAAATATTCCTTAAATGTATTCTAATAAGTTGTCATCAAAGTACCAATTACAGTACATAATTGTATTCAGTTGGAAATCAATTAAGTACTACAATTGGCAATGATGTGAATAAGCGTAGATAAACCTTTTTACCTACGCGCATAGTATATACCAAAGCTGCTTCAAAATGCGAGTCTAGGGTGTGTTGATCTTTGTGGATTGAAATTTGTTCAATCTAGGGTCGATTTAATCACGGCGCGAGATTTGTAACCTAGTGGGCTAAGTAAAAATCGAGCAACAAAGAGTTAATCGCCCCTAGGATGAACCCGCAGGGCAGCGCATGTTTGGCATTTATGCTGCGTTATCGCCTATTTATGGGGAATAACCACACTACATAGGCGCTGCCTTGCCTAAAGACCAAACATACAGCTGCAAAATTAATCACGAAAGGTCAACACACACTAGCTACTAGATTTAAACTGGGCTAATTAGCGGGTAAATACAACAGCTATTGGTAGGCTATGAAATGGGGGTTTTATATTATAATTCAATAGGTTTAAGAATTTTCTTAATTTGGAAACACAAATTTCAGGCACAAAAAAAGGAGCTAAAAAGCTCCTTTTTCTATAATCTAGTTCTTAGCGACGTAGGCCAAGTTCTTTGATTAACGCAGTATAACTAGTGATGTCTTTACCTTTAAGGTAATCAAGTAGTTTACGGCGAGTGCTTACTTTACGAAGCAGACCACGACGTGAGTGGAAGTCATGCTTGTGATCAGCAAAGTGACCTTGAAGCTTGTTGATGTCAAAAGTAAGTAATGCTACTTGTACTTCTGATGAACCTGTATCGCCTTCTGCACGTGCAAATTTAGCAATGATATCGATTTTTTCTTGATTGCTTAGTGACATAGTAACTCCAAAAAATTAAATTTAAAAGGTGTCTTAGCCGATCACTAATTCAGCCAAAACGATTAAGCGGGCGTATTCTACCAACTGTAGGAATAACTACAAGCTAATTTTCCCCAACTACAACTAATAAGCCACCGTTAGGCACATTAGTTGCTTATTCAGGCTTCACGTAATCGTCTTGCTGACTAGCAAGACCACGTTTAACCTTTAAATGACCGTTTGAGTTACGCTCACCAGTACCAATAAATATATTATCCGCAACAACTTTAATTGCACCATCAGGTAAAGCGATTGATAATTCTACAGCTTGCCCGTGACTAAAAATTCCCCCTTGTTCTTTTGTAATTTCAACAACGGGTAAATCAGTTAAAGCAGTATCAATTGGTAGCAATAGCGAGTCTAAATAAGTTGAAGGCGCAAGCTCTTCTTCTTTCGCTTTAGCAAGCAACGCTTCAATCTCATCAAGCGAGACCATTTTATCTGCCGGATACTGACCAACAGCGGTTCTGTGGAGCATAATAACGTGTGCGCCACAGCCTAGGTTTTCGCCTAAATCATCAACGATTGTACGAATGTAGGTCCCTTTAGATACATGGGCCGTCATTTGTAATACGTTGCTTTGTTCATCAAATTCGTCAAACGATAAGCTAAACACGTTTATTTTTCTGCATTTACGAGGAACTTCAATACCTTCGCGCGCGTACTTATATAACGGTCTACCTTGGTACTTAAGAGCTGAGTACATTGACGGATATTGTTCAGACTCACCAACAAAAGCAGCTATTTCTTTTGTTAGCTGTTCACGTGTAACGTTCACATCTTTAGTGCTAACAATTTCGCCATCAGAATCTGATGTTGTTGTACGCTCACCCAGTTGTGCACGAACGATATAGGTTTTATCTGTATCGAGTAAAAACTGCGTAAACTTAGTCGCTTCACCAAAACAAATTGGCAGCATACCTGTGGCAAGTGGATCTAAAGCACCTGTGTGCCCAGCTTTTTGCGCAAAATAAACACTTTTTGCTTGCTGTAATGCTTTATTTGATGAAATGCCTTCAGGTTTGTTTAACAACAAAATACCGTCAACTGCACGGCCTTTACTGCGCTTTGCCATCTGTATCAGTGCCTTCTTCGCTATCTGTATCGTCTACGTGATCAGTACCTTCTTCGCTATCTGAAACATCAGCAGCATCAACACTTTCTACGTCTTCATCTACATGCTTTGCGTTATCTTCGCGGATAATAGAATCCACTAAATTAGAAATACGCATACCTTCCATTAATGAGTTATCAACTACAAACTTTAACTCAGGCATTATACGTGCACGGATACGCTTACCAAGTAACGAGCGAATATAGCCCGTTGCTTCATTAAGTACTTTTGCGCTTTGCTTTGCTGCGTCTTCATCTTGTGTGTTAAACACAGTAATGAAAATTTTGGCATAAGATAAATCGCGCGATACTTCTACCGCTGACACTGTCACCATACCTAAGCGTGGATCTTTAATTTCGCGTTGTAAAATTACAGCAATCTCTTTTTGGATTTGCTGTGCAACACGATCAGTGCGAGAAAATTCTCTCATTATACTTGTCCTAAAATAATAACTTATTGAAATTAAATAATAAGTTAACTAAATAATGGATATGCAAATGGGGGCTAAGCCCCCATTTAAAATCTTAGCGTAGGGTGTGTAGAACGTCCGGCGTTAACCTGAGCGTTCAATACTCCCTAGTAACAATTATAGAGTACGTTGTACTTCAACTGTTTCGAATACTTCGATTTGGTCACCAACACGTACGTCATTGTAGTTCTTAACGCCGATACCACATTCCATGCCGTTACGAACATCAGCAACATCGTCTTTAAAGCGACGAAGTGACTCAAGTTCACCTTCATAGATAACAACGTTTTCACGTAGTACACGGATTGGAGCGCTACGTTTAATAACACCTTCAGTAACCATACAACCAGCGATTGCGCCAATTTTTGGAGACTTGAATACGTCACGAACTTGAGCAAGACCAATGATTTCTTGTTTAAACTCTGGCGCTAGCATACCTGACATTGCTTGTTTAACTTCGTCAATCAAGCTGTAGATTACGCTGTAGTAACGTAGGTCTAAGTTTTCAGTCTCGATAACTTTACGAGCTGAAGCATCAGCACGAACGTTAAAGCCAACTACAATTGCGTTAGACGCTGCAGCTAGTGTTGCATCAGTTTCGGTAATACCACCAACACCTGAACCAACAATCTTCACTTTCACTTCATCAGTAGAAAGTTTAGTTAGTGAATCAGAGATTGCTTCGATAGAACCTTGAACGTCTGCTTTAAGTACCACGTTAACTTCAGAAACATCGCCTTCAGTCATGTTAGTAAACATGTTTTCAAGCTTAGCTTTTTGCTGACGTGCTAGTTTAACATCGCGGAACTTACCTTGACGGTATAAAGCAACTTCACGCGCTTTACGCTCATCTTTAACTACAGTCGCTTCGTCGCCTGCAGCAGGAATACCAGAAAGACCTAAAATCTCAACTGGGATAGATGGACCAGCTGACTTAATGTCTTTACCGTTTTCATCGCGCATTGCACGAACACGGCCATACTCAAGACCACATAATACAATGTCACCTTGGTTAAGCGTACCAGATTGAACAAGTACTGATGCTACTGGACCACGGCCTTTATCAAGACGAGATTCAATAACAACACCAGCCGCCATACCTTCAGTAGGTGCAGAAAGCTCTAAAAGTTCAGATTGGTTCAATACTGCTTCAAGAAGGTCGTCAATACCTAAGCCAGTTTTAGCTGAGATATGAACGTACTGTGTATCGCCGCCCCATTCTTCTGGAATAACGTCTAGTACAGCAAGTTCGTTTTTAACACGATCTGGATCTGCGCCTTCTTTATCCATTTTGTTTACTGCGATGATTAAAGGAACGCCAGCTGCACGAGCATGCTGTACCGCTTCTTTAGTTTGTGGCATAACGCCATCATCTGCTGCAACTACTAGGATTACGATATCAGTCGCTTTAGCACCACGAGCACGCATTGAAGTAAATGCAGCATGTCCTGGTGTATCTAAGAAGGTGATCATGTGACCGTTTACATCAACATGGTATGCACCAATATGCTGTGTAATACCACCGGCTTCGCCAGAAGCAACCTTCGCAGAACGAATGTAATCAAGAGTTGATGTTTTACCATGGTCAACGTGACCCATTACAGTTACTACTGGAGCACGTGGCTCTGACTTACCATCTTCGTGGCGGTCATTAAGTACTGTTTGCTCTAATTCGTTTTCTTTAACAATGATAACCTTGTGACCCATTTCTTCTGCAACTAATTGTGCAGCTTCTTGGTCAATCACTTGGTTAATAGTAACCATGTCACCCATTTTCATCATTGTTTTAACAACTTCAGCGCCTTTAACGGCCATGCGTGATGCAAGCTCAGCTACTGTAATTGTTTCGCTAATACGCACTTCGTTTTTAACATCAACAGTTGGTTTTTGGAAACCATGTTGTAATGATGCAGGTGCTTTTAACTTAGACTTGTTACGGCCTCTTGACGCTGCAAATTTATCTTTTGCTGGCGCTTTTTTCTTTTTCTTAGCACGGCGTGTACCTTGCTCATCACGAGCATCGGCAACATCTTCTGCTTCACGTGCATAAGTAGAAGTCGTAAGATGGTGATCCGCTGTTTCTTCGCGTTTCTTACGTTCTTCTTCTTCTTTCTTCCAGCGTGCCGAGTTTTCTTCAGCTAGCTTTCTTGCTTCTTCTGCTTGACGTTTCGCTTCTTCTTCAGCTTTCTTCAATGCGGCCTCTTCTGCTTCTTTTTGCAGACGCTCAGCTTCTATGCGATCTTTCTCAGACTTAGCACTTTGCTCTGGGGTCATCTGCTTTTGTTTCGCTTTACGCTCTGCATCAGCTTTGCGTTTAGCTTCTTCTTTGGCTTTACGGTCGGCTTCTTCTTTAGCTTTGCGTTCTGCCTCTTGTTTCGCTTTTAATTCTGCGGCTTCTTGGTCAGCTTTTTGCTGCTCTTCAAGACGCACTTTTTCTTCAGCAGCTAAGCGAGCTTGCTCTTGTTCTTGTTCCATTGCGCTTTTCTTCACGTAAGTACGTGTTTTGCGAACTTCAACTTGAACATCTTTTGCTTTACCAGTAGAGCCCGTAACACTTAAAGTGCTTTTGCTCTTACGTTGTAAAGTCATACGCGCTGGGCCATCTGAACCTGTACCGCCATGATGCTTGCTTAAATGATCAAGTAACGTTGCTTTTTCAGCTTCTGTTACGTTATCAGTTGCTTGCTTAGTGATACCTGCTTGTGAAAACTGCTGTAGCAATTTATCAACAGTCGTACCTATATCGCCGGCTAGTTTTTCAACATTTACTTCTGCCATAGTGTGTAATACCTCCGTTAATAAATTACTCGTCTGCAAACCAACAAATGTTTCGTGCAGCCATAATCAGTTCACCCGCTTTTTCAGATGAAAGTTCTGTGATATCAACTAATTCGTCAATACCTTGCTCTGCCAAGTCTTCAAGTGTAACAACACCCTTGCTTGCCATAACAAATGCTAAGTGACGCTCTAAACCTTCAAGCGCAAGTAAGTCTTCAGCTGGCTCTGCGCCATCTAAGCTTTCTTCCGTTTTAAGTGCTTTAGTTGTCAATGCATCTTTTGCGCGTGAGCGCAGTAAATCTACAGTCTCTTCATCAAGACCATCAATTTCTAAAAATTCAGACGCTGGTACATACGCCACTTCTTCAAGTGTCGAGAAACCTTCGTTGATAAGTAATGATGCAAACTCATCATCAATTTCTAAATTTTCAGTGAATAAGTTAAGTAACTTATCAGATTCAGCTTCATTTTTAGTACGCATGTCTTCAACAGTCATTACGTTTAGTTCCCAGCCAGTTAACTGACTTGCTAAACGAACGTTTTGACCATTACGACCAATTGCTTGCGCTAGGTTATCTGCTTCTACAGCGATATCCATTGAGTGAGTGTCTTCATCCATTACGATTGAAGCAACTTCTGCTGGCGCCATTGCATTGATAACAAATTGTGCCGGGTTGTCATCGTAAAGTACGATATCAACACGCTCACCGCCAAGTTCTGACGATACAGCCTGAACTCGTGCCCCACGCATACCAACACATGCACCAATTGGGTCTATGCGTTTGTCGTTAGATTTAACAGCAATTTTAGCGCGTGAACCTGGATCACGTGCTGCTGCACGTAATTCAATCATCTCTTCGCCAATTTCTGGCACCTCAATGCGGAATAATTCCATTAGCATTTCAGGTTTAGAGCGCGTTACAAATAATTGTGCACCGCGTGCTTCAGGCTTAACTTCATATAAAAGACCACGGATACGGTCACCCGGGCGGAAGTTTTCACGTGGTAACATGTCATCACGGTAAATTACCGCTTCTGCGTTGTTACCTAAATCAAGCACGATTGCATCGCGAGTTGCTTTTTTAACAACACCCGTTACCAGCTCGCCTTCTTGATCTTTGTATGCTTCAACAACTAAAGCGCGCTCAGCTTCACGTACTTTTTGTACGATAACTTGCTTAGCCATTTGTGTTGTAATACGGTCAAATTTGATTGAGTCGATTTGCTCTTCAACATAATCACCCATTTGCAAATCAGGTTCTTCAACCTGTGCTGCTTCTAGAGTGATTTCGCTGTATGGATTCTCTAAAGAACCATCTTCTAATACAGCGGCAATCTGCCAACGACGGAACGTATCGTAATCACCGGTTTTACGGTCAATTGCTACGCGTACTTCAATTTCGCCATCGTGTTTTTTCTTTGTAGCTGTCGCTAAAGCGAACTCTAGAGCTTCAAAAATCTTTTCTTTTGGAACCGCTTTCTCATTGGAAACGGCTTCAGCAACCAATAATATCTCTTTTGCCATGGGTAATGCCTCGCTTGCCCTATTCCTTCGCACTCGAATTTAAAACTTCGCGATTAAATTCGCACGTTCGATGTTACTAAGCATGATCAGATGCTCTGCACCATCGCTAGATAGTGTGATCATATCGCTGCTAACTGCTACTAAGTCGCCTTTAAAATTACGACGACCATCCTGTGGAAGTTTAGTACGCACGCGTACTTCCTCTCCTTGCGCCTGCTCGTAGTGATCTTGTTTGAATAATAGACGATCAACACCAGGAGACGATACTTCCAAATCATATTCATTTGTAATTGGGTCTTCGACGTCTAAAATCGCACTAATTTGGCGACTTGCATCCGCACAGTTATCAACTGAGATCCCATCCTCATGAGCAATATATACTCTTAAGGTAGAATGGCGACCCGCTTGCACAAATTCAAGACCATGCAATTCAAAGCCTAACATTTCTACCGCAGGCGTTAACATGGTTACTAAATCTTGTTCAAGTTTTGTCACGAAAATCCTCCATACAAACAAAAAAAGGGCTTATAGCCCTAAAATACTGAGTTTAAGTTTTAATTTGATGACAATTGCCACAAATCGCAAGGTGCAGATACAACAACGCCCCGAACCAAGCGGGGCGTCACACCAATAAAGCATAAAACTGTGTGGCCTAGGGCCAAGCTTGGTTGCGAGTCAGTAAACTGACCTAATTAAACTACATAGTCTAAAACGCAAAACGCGCATTACTTAGAATGCGCGATATAAATTAGTAAGGTAATACCTACTAGTAGAATTGGTTGCGGGAGCCGGATTTGAACCGACGACCTTCGGGTTATGAGCCCGACGAGCTACCAGACTGCTCCATCCCGCGCCAATAGATATCAAACTTTAAATTTAATATCGCTGTTAGCTGTTTTACAACATGCTAAACAATGGCCGCTATTATAAGGATGTACGGGATGATTAGCAACTATAATACGCAATTAGTTTGTAAAATTTCCAATTCGTCAAGATGCTAATTTAATGTATATATAAGTAACATAAGTAATCAATCAATTTTATAAAATGCTGTCTCTAAATTATTAAATATTACAGCTTATTATTTTTGAGTGAAAATCAAACAAACTAAATTTGAGCTACCTTAGTACCTTCTAGATGCTTACAATTTACTAGAAAATAAATTGATATAACTAAAACCCATACTTTAACACTAAAAAAACGTGCAGAATTTTATCTGCCCGCTATAATCAATTTTATGCCACTTAATAATAATAGTTATTACTCACTGCAGCGAGATAAAAATGAACCAACAACAATCAGCATTGTTAAATAACTTAACAATTATTAAGCCAAATTTTCATGCATTCACGGCTCGATTTCACAGTAAATTGGCTGAATCTAGCATTGAAATGAATTACCCAACAGCCTTACAATTTAACGAAAAGAGTTTTACCCTTTTTTGTGTGTTAGAGCGAATTGTTAAACATTTAGATAAGCCAGCATCGGTAGCTCCTTTTTTAGCACATCATTTAATGTACCTAAAAAAAAGCAGTGTTTCGCAAAGTGACATTGCACTATTATCTGATGCGTTTTACGAAACCCTTAAAGAGCACCTTGGTAAACACTTTACTCCTGAGAGCCAGCTCGCTTGGAAAAAAGCCCTTAAATATTTTGAAAACTTTGCCAGCAATATTCTATTTAATGTATCTAATGTGGTTTCGTTACAACAAAAAATGCAGCAAAAGCAAAGTAATAAAATTTAAATATAAAATTTTAGGGGTGGCAATTTAACTTACTTAACCTCCCCATTAATTAAACTCATTTGCACACCATGATCCAACACGCCTTTATTGCCTTGATAATCGGTTAAGCCTTTTTGCTCTATTCACTCGTAGTTAAATAGTAAAACGATCCTTTAATTAAATACGTCCGTATAAAAAAATTTGGCTTTACTATGACCCATCACAAAACACTCAGACTAATACTAGGCGATCAGCTAAACCCATCTCATTCATGGTACAAGCAAAAAGACGACGACACGCTTTACCTCATCGCAGAACTAAAACAAGAAACTGACTACGTTAAACATCACATTCAAAAACTGTGTGCTTTTTTTAATGCTATGGAAAACTTTGCAACAGCATTAAACACGGCAGGTTTTAATGTTTTGCATTTAACACTTGATGATACCGATGACGACAAAGACTTGATTGAATTACTCAAGCGAGTTGCCGATAAATACCAATGCGACTCTATTGAATATCAATACCCTGACGAGTTTAGGCTAAAATCTCAATTAGCTAAGTTTAAAAGTGATAGCTCATTAAATGTAATTGCTACAGATACTGAACACTTTTTATTACCGTTCACCGATATAAAAACACGCTTTACAAAAAACAAGCATGTAACAATGGAGCACTTTTATCGTGCTATGCGTAAGCAATTTAATATATTAATTGATGATGCAAAGCCAACTGGTGGCAAATGGAATTTTGATAGTAATAATCGTAATAAATTTTCCAAAAAAGACTTAGCCGACATCCCAGAGCCTAAGTTATTCAATACTGATGTTAGCAGCATTATTTCTCGTTTAAATAAACACAACGTCGCTTATTTGGGTGAAATAAATGAACATTCACTGGAGTGGCCAACAACGCGTAAACAAGCGATTGAATCTCTTGAATACTTTTGTGAGCACTTACTTAGTCGCTTTGGTCACTTTCAAGATGCGATGACAGATCAAAGTAAAAATAATACCAGCCTGTACCATAGCCGTTTATCGTTTGCCCTAAACGCAAAAATACTCCACCCGTTATATGTAATCAAACGTGTAATAAGCGAATACGAACAAAGACCCAATGAAATATCCCTCTCGCAAGTAGAGGGCTTTACCAGGCAAATATTAGGCTGGAGAGAGTATGTACGTGCCATTTATTGGATTAACATGCCCGACTACGCAGTTAAAAATCAATTACAAGCCAAAAATAAACTGCCATCTTATTTTTGGAACAGCTCTACAAAAATGAATTGTCTAAGCCACTCACTCAAGCAAAGCCTTGAAACCGCTTATGCTCATCATATTCAGCGCCTAATGGTTATTGGGAACTTTTGCATGCTCACAGGTATTAACCCTGATGACGTAGACAACTGGTACTTAGGCGTTTATATAGATGCCATAGAATGGGTAGAAATGCCCAACACCCGAGGCATGAGTCAGTTTGCCGATGATGGAATAATTGCAACAAAGCCTTATGCTGCAAGCGGTAACTACATTAATAAAATGAGCGATTACTGCAAAAGCTGTCAGTACGATGTTAAACAAAAAGTAGGAGATAAAGCCTGCCCGCTAAATAGTTTGTATTGGCATTTCATGAATAGACACAGAGACAGGCTAGAGAAGAATCCACGTATTGGTATGGTATATAAAAACTGGGATAAACAAGATGAAACACTTCAAGAACAAACGCTGCAACAAGCAACCTACTACCTTAATAATTTAGAAGCGCTTTAAGTAAAAAAACCGCCTCAAATGAGGCGGCTAAATAATCAGGGGAATATGTACTTTAGAAGACTATTTACCTTCTATTAGATTGCTATTACCAATTTCTATTTTACGTGGTTTAAGTGCTTCAGGAATTTCACGCTGTAACTCTATGCTTAATAAGCCGTTAGCTAAATCGGCACCAAGTACTTTTACATGGTCTCCAAGCTGAAATTTACGTTCAAAGTTACGCTCTGCTATACCTTGATGAATAAACTTACGTTCATTATTTTCATCTTTATTAGCTTTAATACCTGCAACTTTTAATGTGTTGTTTTCTGACTCAATGGTTAATTCACTATCACTAAAACCGGCAACGGCCATAGTGATTCTGTATTTGTCTTTATCGAGTGCTTCTATATTGTAAGGAGGAAAACTCGGCTGCTTGTCTGTATTAGCTGCCGCATCCATAAGTGATGCTAAATGTTCGAAGCCGATAAATGAACGATAAAGTGGTGATAAGTCTACTGTACGCATAATAATATCCTCATATTTAAGCGATATTTTGCATGTGCTTTTCTATTGAACAAGCTCAAGCAAAGTTTAATTAATAATATAGATTTCAATTGTTTAAGTTTAATTTAGGACCCATCAGGCGTCCTACTTAACTATATATGGACGGTAAAATTGTTTTCAAGTAAATTTATTAAAAATAAATAAAAAAGGCACTGAAGAGTGCCTTTTTTGAAACCATGTAAAATGAATACTATTTAATAAATGTGCCCCGGATTGGATAGTCGTTTTCTCTTGAAAACTTAATCCCACCTAGCAGTTGCTCTAAATCAGGACGAACAAACGGGCTGTTTGATATATCGACCATTTGAAGCTGATTTTTTTCATTAAGCACATAAATTCCTGGTTCAGCAAATGGATGATCAGTTTCTGCACCACTGCGAGGCTCGCTAATATGTAGCCCTAAATCAGTCATTTGTTCGATTGTTAAACCATAGTAAATTGGGAAGTTAATATCTATTTTTTCAAGATGTTTATTAAGCTGCTCATGGCTATCACCACTTACTGCAACCACTTCAACTCCAGCCTCTTTAAAGTCTTTATGAACTTTAGCAAGCTCGTTGAGTTGCGCAGTACATTTAGGGCAGTGCTGGCCTCGATAAACAACAATCATTTTCCACGGAGAGTCACTTATTCTGTCAACTAAATCTACCTTTTTCTCATCAACATCACTCACTACTAGTGATGGCATAATATCCGCAGGTTTTAAACTAGTGTTACTCATTGCGATCTCCTTTTACTATTTCAGATTAAAAATTAATTTTGCTCTTACACATAGAGTTTAGGGTAACTTTTATTAATTCAACCTAAAATTGCAATTAAAATCTATTAAAGCTTTAAGACCATCCCTTTATTTTTCTATAAATGGTAGATGCACTTACCCCTAAATAAGCAGCAGCAAGAGGAATATTGTCTTCGCAGCTTTTGATTGCGTTTTCAATAGCCCTTTTTTCAACTTGCCATAATGGTTCTATATCGTGAACCGACATAGGAGATAATTGAACACTCTGATCGTTTGTATTGTGAATTGACTTAGCTGAGCTTGAGTGTTTTACAGCGCCTAGACCAAATGAATTTGGTAGCATATCTCTTTCTATTACATCGCCATCATTAATAACGACTGTATTTTCAATTACATTTTGCAGTTCGCGTATATTTCCTGGCCAATCGTAATTACAAAAAAGCGCCTTAACTTCATCAGAAAAGCCAATAAAATGTTTAGCGTTGCTATCGCTTTTTTGTTTTAAAATATACTCAGCGAGCAGTAAAATATCGTTTCCGCGCTCCCTTAAAGGCGGCAGCTTTACGGGGATAACATTTAAACGATAATATAAATCTTCTCTAAAGCGCCCCTCTGCTACCTCTATTATTGGATTTCTGTTGGTTGCACATACCAAGCGAACATCGCTGTGTAGTACCTCGCTGCTACCAACCTTGCTAAATATGCCGGTTTGTAAAAAGCGTAATAACTTAGCTTGTAAGTTAAGCTCCATTTCACATAGTTCATCTAGAAATAACGTACCGCCGTTGGCCACTTCAACAGCGCCCTTTCGATCGCTTAAAGCGCCACTAAATGCCCCTTTAACATGCCCAAAAAATTCAGACTCAAATAATTCAGCAGGGATCGCAGCACAGTTTATAGCAATAAACGGCCCTTTATTTCGGGGACTTGCATCATGAAGAGTTTGTGCACAAACTTCTTTACCGGTTCCACTTTCACCTGTAATAAATACGCATGCTTTGCTTCTAGCTGCACTATCTAGCAATCTAAAAACGGTTTTCATTGCGAGAGATTCACCAACAAAATCTTGGCTTTTATCACTGCTTTGAACCAAAGGTTGTACTTTAGTTTGCTCTTTGGGTGTTAACGCACTTTCTACTGAGCTAATAAGTCGCTGACTTGTGAAGGGTTTTTCTAAAAAGTCAAAGCCACCTAAACGCATAGCTTCCACTGCAATATCAATAGAACTATTTGAGGTGATCATGACTACATTAGCAGGATTTTTTTGTTTATTTACAAATTGTAAAACTTCAAGCCCACTTATATCGGGCAAACATACGTCTTGTACTATCACCGCAGGCATTTTTTCTTTAATACCGACCAACGCAGAATACCCATCTGCGAAATGCTTACATTCAAAACCTACTTGCTCTAGCTGACTTGCGTACAAAGC
Source organism: Pseudoalteromonas sp. C8 (assembly GCF_011378685.1). Taxonomy (NCBI): domain Bacteria; kingdom Pseudomonadati; phylum Pseudomonadota; class Gammaproteobacteria; order Alteromonadales; family Pseudoalteromonadaceae; genus Pseudoalteromonas; species Pseudoalteromonas sp. C8. Next base: position 265,950 of record NZ_WTKT01000002.1, on the reverse strand, counting down.
ACCACTTGCGATGCTATCTTCAACTATATAAACAAGACCTTTACCCATTATATCTGACACGGCTTTCTCCTAGATAGCTATACTCTTACTCATTATTTGATATGCATCTCGGGTTTTATCCAAGTTATGCTTAATAACAAGCGCTGCGTGCAAATTTTCTTCTGTGGTTGGTGGTGGTGAATCGTGTAACTGTGTTGCCAATGCAGCTAAAGGAGCGGCTCCATATAAAGCAGCTGAGTTTTTCAAAACATGCATTATTTCTCTAATTTTTATAATATCTGCATTACTAATTGCCGTATCTAATTGGTTTGCCATAGTAACTAATTCATCGATAAATAAGTTTACTAATCGGGCTAAAACGCTTATTCCAACATCCTTTTCAAGTTGCATTAAAACGTTTAGCTCAGTAATACTTTTATCGATAAACTGCTCTGATATAGGCATAAATAACCTTTGTGTAAGTTAAAGCTTCGTACACTAATAAAATGTAAGTGTTGTAGTTTAAGAGTAATTTATTTTTTGCATTTTGCAAATCAAAATGAATATAAACAATTACAGAGCCCAGGTATCAATACTTTTTGTTAATGTTTGCGGTTTATCGAGCAAGTACCCCTGAGCAATATCACAACCAAGTTGTTCTAATATTTGTAATTGCTCATTCTCTTCAATGCCTTCTGCTACAGTTTGTAAGCCCAATCGCTGAGCCATCGCAATAATTGCACTACATAACGTAAAGTCTTCATTATTAGTTGCAATACCACTTACAAAACTGCGATCAATTTTTAAACCATCAATATCAAATTGACGAAGTAGACCTAAAGACGCGTACCCAGTGCCAAAATCATCAATCCACACCTTTACGCCTTCTTTATGGAAGTTTTCAAACGCCTTAGCTATTTTATCAGGACTATGAATGAGCGCTGTTTCCGTTAGTTCTACTTTGATGGCCTCTGGTGGTATTTGGTGCTTTTCTAGCAAAGACATTACTTTTGAAAACACATCACCATCTAAAATTTGTACCGGTGAAATATTTAAAGAAACAGCAATATCTGTCATACCAAAATGTCGCATCTGCTTTAAATCAGACAAACATTGCTCAAAAATCCAGTCACCTAATTCTAAAATCATTCCCGATTGCTCTACATGAGGGATAAACTCATCAGGGCCTACAATACCAAAGCGCGGTGATTGGCACCTTACTAACGACTCAAAGCCGACCAACTTTCCCGTTCCTAATGATACAAGCGGTTGATAAACCATTTTAAAATAATTATTTTGCATTGAATCAGACATGATTCTTTCTAACTCATGCCACCTTGCGAGATTGACTGGGCTTTCCGATTCTAGGTATTTAAACGCACTCATGATTTTGCTCCGTTTTTCACTCTTAGTGACTTATTATAATGAGTAGCAATTTACAGGCCATTTTAAATGTGGAAAAATAGAAATAAAAACCAATGGATTCAGGCGGTTAAATTGGAAGGTTAAAAGATTTTAGTTCTCCCACTTTATTCGCATTTTGCAATTCAGTTTGCTATGCACCTAAATTGGCAAATGAGCGCTTAATCGAGCCTATAAAGCACAGATAAGCCAGTTAATAGCTGCTACTAAAGCTAGTGTTAGCAATTGTAGGTGAGAAAAGAGAAAGCTTTGATAAAACCCTGTTTAGGTTAAGCACAATCTAAATTTAAAAGCATATAGCTAATTTTATAGGGAGGGATAGAAAGTTAAAACGGTGGTAGGAACATAAAAAAACGCAGGCAACTATAAATAGTTACCTGCGCAAAAGTCTCTAGTTTGAAAGAGTGTCGTTATTTTCGTTTTTAGGAGCAGTTACATGTTGTGCATAGTTAGTATTTTGCGAGTCAAATGTATTACTCATCAACTGTGCGTTTTCAACATCAGCTTGTGTAAAAGTAATTGGCTGTATATCTGCCAACGGTTCAATCGAATCGCTACCTCGTAAAACTGTAATACCTATTATTAAAGTGGCAACAAGCAAAATAGACAAAACCATAATTTCAGGTGTTAGTACCCAATTGTTACCTTTAGGCTGTTGTTTAGCTTTTGTGTTTGTTTGCATTTTGCACCCCTTAAAATTTAACTAAATTCGTCTTGATTTGATATTTAATATGTTGCGAAAGCCGTGCCAACTAAACAAAAACAAACGAAAGATAAAATAAACAACAAAATCAAAGTATTAAAAAAATTAAAAATGTAATTTAGAATCCAAAAATAATTCGTAACGTTGTATTTTTATTTTGAATTGCAATTTGCGAATCAAATTGAAAAACTATAATAAAAACACTCATTAAATACTAAAAAATAAATTTAACTTACTCCTAAAATACTAGGTTAATTTCTTCGTTTATCAAGTTTTATGCAACACAAACCCACTTTTTATATTAGGGTCTGTTGATCTTTGCGGATTAAAATTTGTTCAAACTAGAGGCGGTTTAATCGCGGCGCGAGGTTTGTAACCTAGCGGGCTAAGTAAAAACCGAGCAACAAAGAGTAAATAGCCCCTAGGAAGAACCTTTTGGGCAGCGCCTGTTTGGCATTAATGCTACGTTATCGCCCATTTATGGGGAATAACCACACTGCATAGGCTCTGCCTGGCCTAAATACCAAACAGACTGCTGCAAATTTAACCCTGAAAGTTCAACAGACCCTAACCTTCATTGCTCAGCTCAGCTTTTCCCACACTTGCGCTAAACGAGTAAGCTTTAGATGCTTAGATTCAATAGCCTGCTTTGGTGCATATTTATCAAGCAATAAATAAAGTGTTTCACTTACAATTGGTTTAGCTAAATAATCATTCATCCCCACTTCAATAAATCGCTCTTTATCACCATGAATTGCATTTGCTGTGAGCGCTATTATAGGGGTGACTATACCTAACTTTCTGATTGCTTTAGTTGCAGAGATCCCATCTAGTATTGGCATCTGGATATCCATAAAAATAATATCAAGTTTATTGTTTTTAGCCTTGGTTATTGCCTCCTGCCCATCGCTAGCAACATATACCCGACAACCTTTTTGCTCTAAAAACTGTCTTATTACTATTTGATTATTAGTATTATCTTCAGCAACCAATACATTGGTCCCATTCAACTGAGTTAACCCTGAAGAGCTTTCTAAGGCTTCTTTTTGTTCACGATTAGTAAATATAATATCTAAATGAAATAACTGCTCTTCCAATAAACTAATTGCTCGCGGTACATGCGATACTTTAAAAGGGCCATTTAACCTAAGCTCTCTGTCGTTAAGATTTTGCGGTAATAAGCTTTCACCTAGTAAGTCTAAGATAAGTAAACACGGTGAATTAAGGGAGTTATATGTATTTATACACTCGCGTGTTTGGGCTAGCATTGGAGGATCAGTTAATACAATTGCATCAGGAAAACTATCATACTCAGGGATATCTGGGCATATTTCATAGTGCTCAAAAGCGATAGAAAACCGAGTGAGTGTGTGCTCCAACGCGGTTTTTAAAATTTGGTTATGTCCTACAATCCATACTCTTGGCTTTTTACTTCGTGCTGCAAACCCCTCTCGCAATATTGAGTCGGTTGTGTCTATTTGTAACGGGTAATTAACGATAAACTCACTCCCTTTATTGAGCTCAGAGTTAACCGAAATATCTCCCCCTACTACATCACAAATTTGCTTACATATAGCAAGGCCTAAGCCACTACCACCATGTTTTCGGGTAATTGAATTATCTGATTGAATAAAAGGCATAAACATACTTTCTATTTTATTTTTTGCGATTCCCATTCCAGTGTCTTTTACTGATAAATGAAGATTTAAATTATTGGCTCCAATGTAAGTACATCTAACGGTCACCGTTATTACGCCTTGCTGAGTAAACTTAATCGCATTGGCTAATAAATTAATGGCTATTTGCCTTATACGTGCATGATCACCAATTACTTGAGCGGGGACATCAGGATAAAAATCAAAAACAACCTCAAGCCCTTTTTGCAAAGCGCTTTGGGAAATTATATCTATTGCTTCTTCAATACACGTATCAATACTAAATGGCTGATTATCGAGTGTTATAGCTTGTGCTTCAAAACGCGAATACGTTAATACATCATCCAATACACTCAGTAATGCATCAGAGCTTGTTTTAATCATTTGTGTGTAACGCATTTGCTCAGAAGTTAAACCGGTATGATGCAAAATATCTGCAGAGCCAATAACGGCATTTAATGGCGTGCGAATTTCATGGCTAATATTTGCCATAAATCGGCTTTTAGACTCAGCTAATGTTTCTGCCTGATGTTTAGCTTCAAGCAATATTTGCTCGCTTTCAATACGTTCTTGTATATCAACAAGTGTTGCGGCAATAGATAACAAATCGCTTTCGTAGCCACCCACAATGGGAGTAAGTGTCATTTCAACCCAATTATTTATCCCTTGTGCATTAATCAAACGTATATCAAAGCGACGTATATCACGCTTACCATGTTTATAATCAAGCAAAGTGCTACTAATTTTTTCTACATCTTCTTTTGCTATAAACTTAATTATAGGTAAGCCAAGGCTCTCATCTACATTGCTGTGTAAGACGCGTTGCCATGCTTGATTTATAAATAATAGGTTGCCAAATGTATCAAGGCGTAAAACAATATCAGGAATATTATCTACGACAGAGTGATAGTTATATTCTATCTCTGCCATTGCTTGTTCAGCTTTAACTCGCTGCGTGATATTAGTTTCTATAGCGATAAAGTGCTTTACTTGACCTTCATCATCTCGCACTGGGTTTGCATCAATAGCAACCCAATAAATATTACCGTTTTTATCGTAATTTGTAGTTTCAACTTGAAAAGGAAGTCCATTTTTTACGGCATGAGACATAACCTTACGGCTTTTTTCACATGTTTTTGGCCCTTGTAGCAATTGACCTGGGCTAGTGCCTATAACCTCATCACAGGTGTAGCCTGTAAGTACTTCAAAACTATTGTTAACCCACTCAATCACACCAAACCTATCTGTAATAATCACTAAGTTATTTGTATGGCTCGCAACAAGCGATAAGCGTTTAACATATTTTTGCTGTTGCATTAGCAAAAATTGAGAATCTTTATGACGTTGAATGTCATAGAACGAGCCTATAAAGCCGCTTTTTTCATCATAAACTAACCTTAACTCAAACCAGTTCATGAGCCCGATGCTGCTTTTAATTTGTATTTCTACACTGGGAGCCTGCTTCCCTTCTAGTAAACAACAGCTGTATGCGACAAAATGCATAATATCATCGCAATTCATTAACTTAGTAATATTGGAGCCAATTAATGAATCGGTTGAGTAACCTAACTTCTTCTCCCAAGCTTCATTAATATAAGTAAAATTCAAATGTTTATCACACTCAAAAATACACTCATCTAAAATAGCTAATAGCTTTGCTTGACGTCGATTACTATTGGAAAGTTTTTCAACTAGTGCATATTGGATTTGAACTTGTAGCTCATCATTATTATTCATGATCTCTCCAATACTTTATAAAAGTATTACTCTGACAAACTCGTGCATAAAGAAGGGAAACCTTTTCACAGTAGAATGTTTGTTCAAAAGGAGTGCGTCTCGGTGTGCAGTCACTTAAAATAGTGGCATTAGAACCAAGTACAACAGCAGTGCGCACAGTTGAATCAATACAGATAGAAGACACAGTACCCGCTAAAATTATATTAGTGGCCCCATGTTTTTTGATGTTTTCGGCTAAACCTATATGTGTAAAAGCATTTAAACTTCTTTTCCCAAATACCACCTCTATAATATTACTAAAAAGGTCTAGCTGCTTAATGGTTTGAGCACCGTACGAACCCACTTTAAATGCCCCCACCGCAATGACTTTTAATATACCAATCGGATTTTTAAGCTCGCTATAGTTTTGCGTAAAGTGAATGGGTGTATTAATAACTAAAGCAAATTGCTCTGCGCAGAAGGTCAATAAATAGAGTGTACTTTCCCCCACGCCAATAATTCTTGATGACTCTTCAACCTCGTCATACAAAATGCCTTTTGGCAAAAAGTAATTGTTTTGAAAACCAATTAAAATAGGTGCTGTCTTAGAGAAATCATCCATAACTCTCTCCTTATTAATTAATTTAAGAGGCTAACTGCCAAGGTTTAATAAATTTCTCAAGTACCGCTTTTGTCACTGGCTTCTGTAAATAGTGAGTAATTCCTTTATCAAACAACTCAGCTATTTGCTCATCGCCTGTCAACCCCGTTAAAATAACTTTAGGAGTATTGTTATTAGGTGTATTTTGCCTAACTAATTGCTGCGCCACATCGCTACCAAACATTCCTGGCATACGCTCATCTAAAAGTAGCAAGTCAAATGGTTCATTTTGAGCAAGCGTTAATGCACTGGCACCATTTTCTGCACACGTTACTAAGCAGCCCAGCATTTCAAGCATTACTTTTGTAGCAATTTGGCTCGGTAAGCTGTCGTCTGCTACTAATACCGATAAACGTGTTTGTGTGTGAAATGTTGTTAAAATAGTAATTAAGTCGGTATCAAAAAATGGCCAGCCTAATATTTTTTTAGATAGTTTATGAGCTTGGCTCAGCTCGTAAATGTCGTTAATAGAGCACAACTTTATGTGTGTATTTAAGCTGTCACTATTTAATTTATCAATTAATGCGTTACCACTAAGATGGCGTAAATCCTCTAGCTGTGCAGACTCTCTAAGCGTGCTATTAAATAATTTAAAATTTAAACCAAAACGATCGTGAGTATTAGCTGACATTTTTAAACAGCTTTTGAGTAACGCTTCGCAATCAGTTAAAACGTCTACATTTTGTCTAACATCAAGCGCTAAACTAACAGACTCTTTAGTTGCTAAGAGCCCGTGAAAATCCAACGTGTTTACTTGTTCAGAATCATCAATCTGATAGTGAATACTAACTCCCTGAATATTTGCTTCGAGGTTAAGTAAAAAGCACTGCTTTACTGCTGCTAGCGCCGGAGTAAGAAACGCCTCGCATTGTGCAATCATTTGCTCTGGCGGAATTTGCAAACAGACGTAGTTACATTGCAACTTGTTGATTAAGGTAATAGAGAATTTTTGACTTTGGGTTTCACAATATTTACCTATTACCCCTTGGATAATTTCTAAAACGTGACTATTAATATTCATAAAGCATTCTCGTTAACCCAATGTATAGCTCTACATCATCAAGTTATGTGCCATAAATTAATTCTTGTAAACATACTTGCATTCATAGACTTAAGTATTAGACAAACAGGGCTCTGGTTTTTCATTCGCATTTTGCAAATCATATTGCTATGCATAATATGATTTATGCTTTTATTAGAATGGTGCAATCGATTTTTTTCTCTTTAAATAATTTTCCATTCATTTAAACTGATATTAATCAAATTGAGGAGAAAGCTATGTTAACCGTAATTTTTGGCCGTGAAGGCTGTCCATTTTGTGTTCGTGCGAAAGATGTTGCTGAGCAATTATCAAATGAACGTGATGACTTTAAATTTCGTTACATTGACATAATTAAAGAAGGCATTAGTAAAGCCGACCTTGAAAAGTCAGCGGGTAAGCCTTGCCCTACTGTTCCACAAATTTTTGTAGACCAAAATCACATTGGTGGATTTACAGAATTTGAAGCTTACGCAAAAGAAAACCTAGGCTTGTATAAATAAGCTTTGTATTAAATATGTTAACCAGTTTAATAAACCCTACATTGAGCTGGTTAAATTTCGAACAACATCAAACACATACAAATTAGTTTCAATTTATACAAGCATTTGCCTCGCGAATCCTATATAATGCGCGCCTCTTTAAATTCGTTGAGGCGTATTAATGTCAGAACCAGTCACGTTTGAATCTCTAAATCTTTCTCCTGCAATTTTGAAGGCAGTTGAAGAGTTGGGTTACAAGACACCATCTGAAATCCAAGCTCAATGTATACCGTTATTGCTAGAAAGAAAGGACGTACTGGGACTAGCTCAAACGGGTACAGGTAAAACCGCAGCATTTGCACTGCCATTACTAAATAATATTGACCCGTCTGTGAAACAGCCACAGATCCTTGTACTCACACCAACACGTGAGCTTGCGATCCAAGTTGCTGAGGCATTCGAACAATATGCTAAACATGTTCGTGGTATTGAAGTATTGGCACTATATGGTGGCCAAAGCTACAGTATCCAATTAAGCGCACTTCGTCGTGGCGCTCAGGTTATTGTTGCAACTCCAGGTCGTTTAATCGATCACATTAACCGTGGCACTATCAAGTTTGATGCTCTACAAGCACTTGTACTTGATGAAGCCGATGAAATGTTACGTATGGGCTTTATCGATGATGTAGAAAGCATCATGGAAAAAACACCGCGCGAAAAGCAAACATGTCTTTTCTCTGCGACTATGCCTAAGCAAATTCAAAACATCAGCAGCAAGTATATGAACAATCCTGAACAGGTTCATATTTCTGCGCGTAACTCTACAGTATCATCTGTTGAGCAAGTGTTTTGGAATGCAAGCGTACATAAAAATAAAGCTATTGTTCGCTTCTTAGAAGCTGAACAGTATGAAGGTGCTATTGTTTTCGTACGTACGCGTAACGATACAGTACAACTTGCTGAGTTATTAGAGCGCGAAGGTTTCTCTGCTGCTCCACTTAATGGTGATATGAACCAGCAAGCACGTGAACGCACTGTAGAACGCTTAAAAAGCGGCATGCTAAATGTTGTTATTGCAACAGACGTTGCTGCTCGTGGTCTAGATGTTGACCGCTTAAGCTTAGTTATCAACTACGATATACCACAAGATTCTGAAGCCTACGTTCACCGTATCGGTCGTACAGGTCGTGCTGGTCGTACTGGTAAAGCAATTTTATTCGTAAAACATAACGAACGTTATTTACTTAAAAATATCATTCGTCATACGAAGTCTGAAATTGCACAAGTTGAATTACCAACTGCAAAAATCGTTGAAGAAAAACGTATTGAAGCGTTACAAGCAAAATTAACTATTGCGCTTGAAAACAAAGATATTACATTCTTTAACGAGATAGCTACTAACATGGCTGAAAAACTTGAACTTCCTCTTGAAAGCTTAGCGGGTGCGTTATTGTGTTTAGCACAGCAACAGTCTCCAATTAAAGTTGAAGAAGTTAAGATTCAACCTCGTGAACGTAACGAGCGTAACGATCGCAATCCACGTAGTAACGACCGCAATGATCGCGGTGGTGACCGTGGACGTCGTAACGAACGTGGCGGCGAACGTGGTGGTGAACGCGCTGAGCGTAAACCTCGCGAACGTAACAGCCGTGATGCAGGCCCTATGGATACTTACCGTATCGAAGTAGGTCGTGAACACGGTGTTCAGGTTAAGAATATTGTTGGCGCTATCGCTAACGAAGCTGACATCTCAAGCAAGTTTATTGGTGATATTCGTTTACACGACAATCACAGTACGGTTCAATTACCGCAAAACATGCCTAAAGATGTACTTGATCATTTCCAAAAAGTGTTTATTTGTAAACGTCCTATGGGCTTAACAATTACACAAGATCAAGGCCCTGCTGAGCCACGTGCAGAACGCTCTGAGCGTCCAGCTGGTGACAAAAAGCGCACTTTTAGTAAAGATAAAGACGATAGCCAACGCGGTGATAAGCGTACTGGCCCTCGTAAAGAACGTCGCCCAGTAAGCTTCACAGCTAAATAAGCAACGACTCTTTAATAAAAAAACCTTGCCACGAAAGTGACAAGGTTTTTTTGTTTTTAAGCTGCTGCCACAGTGAATACAAAGTAAACTTTCGAGTCAGTTCAATAGCGACTTGAGATAGTTTTATTAGCCAGAGTTCAGGTTGCTTGTACCCATAAATACGTTTTCTTTGATTTTTAAAACAACAAAACTCTGTAAACTAAACAAAGGCTATAATTCACAGACGAATTAAAAATTGAAAAAGATTTACGACAACTTGCTCTTTGTAGCAATAATACTCTCCATTTTATTATGCATCACTATTCCTATTTTAATGGACTTTACAGATCCACCATTCATCTCAAATGAGCTATACGACGTTGTTTTCTTTATAGCCCTCCCTATTATCTGTTGCGCACTATTTATCTATTTAAATATACTTATATTCAATAAATACAAACGCTGCAGTAAATATAGAGAATCACTTAAATACAATTTTTCAGATACAAAAATGAAATTGGTACCCATTATCCCCTTTATTAATCTATGGAATACTCTATATTTTTATCTCTGATCCCATTAAATTATGGGCTTACTACACGCAAGGCGGCTATTGGTATAAGGAATATATACTGACCGATGTACAAAAGTGTGGCACCGAGTATGAAGATAGTTGTACTCATTTATACTTCAAAGACCCTAAAACGAATAAAATTCATGATTTTAGGTGGTACGACGCTAAGTCTACAATAATGAACAACAAAACGATTATGTGTATATTGTTGGTGAGGCCAACTTATTTGGCTATACAGTGAGTGATTTAGAAAGGTAACTTAAACTTACTTTTACATTACAGGACTTTTATTTAAAAACCTCACTCAAGTGAGTGAGGTTCATAAATCAAGGTTTAGGTTAAGGCAATGCTGGATAAATGTAGCTTGCATCTAAACCTAAAGGTATACCAAGTGCCCAGTAACCTAATAAAAAGATACTCCAGCCAATCATAAAGGCGATTGAGTACGGTAGCATAATAGCAATTAAAGTACCTATACCGGTGCCTTTCACATACTTTTGACAGTACACCACCACTAATGGGAAATAAGGCATTAACGGTGTAATAATATTAGAACTTGAGTCACCTACACGATAAGCGGCTTGAGTTAAGTCTGGTGAAATGCCAAGTTGCATTAACATCGGTACAAAAATAGGGCCAAGTAACGCCCATTTTGCTGAACTTGAACCTACAAACAAGTTAACAAAGCCAGTTAAAAAGATAATGCCCACAACCGTTACTGCGCTTGGCAATTCCATCGCCTTTAATAACTGCGCACCTTCGATTGCGAGTAATGCACCTAAATTTGATTTACTAAATGCAGCAATAAATAGCGAACAGAAAAACGCCATGACGATATAATATGCCATGCCGCTCATCGCTTTACTCATAGCATTAATCATATCTTTTGAAGTTTTAAAGGTACCTACCGTAAAACCATATACAGTGCCAGGTAGCCAAAAAAGTAAAAATATTAATGGTACAATTGATTGCATTAAAGGAGAGCTAAAATTAGTAAGGGATCCGTCACTACTGCGCATTGCAGAATCGTCTGGAGCAGAGACAAATGCTAATAACGCAAGCCCTGCAATCATCACGGTACTGGCTATATAAAAGGCACGTTTTTCATCACTACGTGCATCTTCAAATACAGGTAAATCCTCTTTAGCACCATCAACCGCTGTTTTTTGTAAACGTGGTTCAATAATTTTATCGGTGATGTACCAGCCCAATGCCACAATAAATAAGCTAGATGCTGAAGCAAATGCCCAGTTATTTAACGGGTTAATTGTCATTGCAGGATTAATTATTTGCGCCGCACTTTGGGTAAAGCTTTGTAGCAATGGATCAATCCCTGATGGAATAAAGTTAGCCCCAAAACCACCACTGACTCCTGCAAATGCCGCTGCAATACCCGCAAGCGGATGGCGTCCTGCAGCATAAAATATAACACCGGCAAGTGGAATAACTAATACATAACCTGCGTCAGTAGCGGTATGGCTCACAATGGCCACTAAGATGATTGAAGGCGTTAATAGCTTTTTAGGAGTAACTTTAAGCATTAACTTAAGGCCGGTATTAATGAAGCCCGAATGCTCTGCAACACCTACACCTAACATAGCTACTAAAACGACACCTAAGGGAGCAAAGCCAGTAAAGGTTTTTACCATAGAGGATAAAAAAGTAGCGAGCGAATCACTTGCCAGCATATTATTAATAATAATCGCTTCACCGGTACGTGGGTCTATTGCATCAAAGCTTACACCTGAAAACCACCACGACAAAAACCAAATTAATAACATTGCAAACAGAAATATTACGGCTGGATCTGGAAGCTTATTGCCAACCCGCTCAACAAAATTTAAAAAACGCGCAACAACCCCTGAAGGTAAAGCGTCTTGATTATTATTCATTTTTATTGTTCCTAAAATTTATTTTTAGTAACAATATCGCATAAAAACAAAACAGTAAATTAACATAAAAATCTGCTTTAAAAGTTTTGGACACAAAAAAACACGATAGTGATAAACAAATCGTGTTTTTTGTATCACTTACTTTTAAGCGAGGGCTTTAACTTCTTCCCACAAGCGTGCAACTAATGTCTTGTCTTCTTCGTTAAGCTCGCCGTTGCGATATGCTTTAACTAAGCTTTGCTCTACAGTTTCGTTTAGTTCATCTATACTGATTGTCAGCTTTTCTACTTCGGCATAACCAACTGCAAGATCAAAATGACCTCGTAAATAGCCGCCTGCAAATAACTCATCGTCAGTTGCTTTTATTACTAAATCATCGAAGTACTGCTGGGCTGCATCGATATAGTTCACTAAACTCATTTATTAATCTCCTGGTTTTGCAAAGCACCTGTATTTTCAAGGTTTTGGTGCCCTACTGCATACATAATATGGTCATTAAATCCGGTGGTTACTTTAATATAACCCGTTAATTCATCATCTAATTCGCCATCGCCGGTGTCACAAATAAGGGGGCGGCTATTAAGCGCTTGTAGTTTTGTTTTTGTTGCTACTACAATAATGTTTTCTTTGCCAATTGCACGTATAAGCGCAGGGCTCAATTGCTGATTACCACGGCCAAATATATGCCCTTGCCCGCCAATGAGCGTAATGACTAACTTAGTACTTTGATCATGAGTAAGCTCAAGTAATTGCTTAGCCGTTAAATCTTGAGCAACTAAGGTTTGATCTTTTATTAAATCAACGCCAAGCAACGTATTCTCAAGTCCCATTTCTTCCATTATGGCCTCAACCGTTGAGCCGCTACCCATTATATAAAATGTGTCTTCATCCATTTGCGATACAACATGCGCAGCAATGTCGGCAAGTACGAGTTCGTCGGTTTCTTTGCCGCCATTTTTAACCGCTTGCATATAGCGTACTTCGCTAGGTGTTTGCATTTCGCCGTAGCGCTTTGCTTTTACTGTGCCTTGTCTAAAGGCATCTTCATCTATATCCATTACATCTGCATCAGCTAAGGTAACTAACTCCCCCTTAACCAGCATTTCGACTACGCGCCCTGCAGCTTTTGGTGTAATAGCGTATACACCAGAATGAATTTTACAGCCTGCAGGAATACCAAGTACAGGAATGGTATCTTCGATTGCATGGCAAATATTACGCGCTGTACCATCGCCTCCAGCAAATAAAACTAAATCAACACCAAAGTCTTTAAGTACTTTTGCTGCTTGTTCTGTGTCATCTGGGGTTGTTATTACTGCAGAGTTGTATACAACCTCTACATTAAAGCCCAAGGCTTTTGCTGTTTGCTCACCCATGTCACCGTTAACGGTGTAAATGATTAAGCGTTCTTTATAAGGCAATAGCACTTCAAGCGCTGCTTTTGTGCGGCTATTTGCTTTGGGTTCTGCACCTAATTCGATTGCTTTAGCGGCTGTGTGCGCGCCATCACTACCTTTTAAAGCAACTGTGCCGCCTAAACCCGCTACTGGGTTTACAATTAAACCTAATTTAAACGCCATTACAAAGCTCCTTCGGATGTTGCCAATTAAATTGCTGCGCTGTTAATGGCCACTGTGTATTATAAAAATCAGAGAGTGCTTTTAAAAGTGACTCTGTACGAGAGTTAAAGCCATTTTCGATTAACGATAATACGCGTGCATGTACTCGCTGCTGAAAATCAAACCGACATGTTTGCTCGCCGTTTAAGTTATCCACCGACACATTAAAATTAAACCCTGCTGCGGTGCTTAATAACCACTCTATAGCCTGAGGCTTTACTTCTACGTTTTCAAACTCAGCTTGTTTTTGTTTGTCGCGCCCATCAGGACAATACCAATAGCCGTAATCTTCTAATAAACGACGTTCATCGCCTGCAACCAACCAGTGTGCAACCTCATGTAATGCACTAGCATAAAAACCATGCGCAAATACAACTTGGTGATATGGCACGTGCTCTGTTGCTGGTAAATACACAGGTTCAAAATCGCCTTTTATCAGACATGTATTATGACTTTGATAAAAAGTGCGTTCAAAAATTGAAATTAGATCAGCTATTTGATGCATAAAATTAGGCTAATTTTTCTCGGTTGCAGCGCTATTTTGCGCAGTAAAAACGAGACGAATTGTACGGGCTTTTACAACTAAAGTAAAAATAAGGCGTGATAGTAAAATATAAGCGGACTAATCTTTCACTTTATTGATATTTTTAATAATACCTAAACAGTAAAGAGTATTACCAAGTTCTTTACGCTGTGTTTTTTCACCTGAGGTTTTATTGGCTAAGCTAGTTAACATATCGTACCGTTTACGTAGAGTTAGTATATATCTGGCATGTCTACGGCATTCAAAGCAATGAGTACAGTGTGAATCGACCCAAAATCTTAATGTTTCAAACCAATATTGCTGCTCTTGAGCAAAAAAAATAAATGCCTTAGAGCAACTTTCGCACTTCTCTTCAATATCAACATAGAGTGTTCGGGGGTCAATGGCATAGTTTTGCTTTTTTATATCTGCCAATATTACCGTATTAGGGAAGTATTTAAGCCTCGAGTAACGCCAGTGCGCATTCTCTATCGCCTCTATTGTCACTGGGGTATTGGTAGTTATTGGTGTATTGCCATACCTTGGGTGATTTAGATACATGAGCTGCCTAGTTTAAACTTATGATTTTAAGGCATAAAACATGCCATATAAAAAAACAATAATTATACAGGCGTTCCTGCTTCATCACACTCTACAATATCGGTCTCGATTAATGCCTGAGTGATCCATGCTTGCAATACTGGGCAGCGCATAACAAAGTCACAATATTGCTGTGCCTCTGGCGATAACGTAATTTGATAGGTTTTTAAGCGCAGTACAACAGGCACATACATGGCATCAGCAATACTAAAGTCACCAAAAAACCACTCATTTGGAAACACATCTTGTTGCTGGGCAAATATCTCGTCTATACGGGCTATGTCTTTTAGTGCTTCGCTCGATAGGTCTACTTTACGGGTTGCTCTTATATTCATTGGCATTTCACTGCGCAGTGCCATAAAGCCTGAATGCATTTCAGCGCTTAGTGCACGCGCTTTAGCTCTTTGGGTAATATATTTTGGCCATGCAGCGCCTGATAAGTAAGCATCGTTAATATATTCACAAATTGCTAGCGAATCCCATACCTGTAAATCGCCATCAATTAACGCTGGAACTTTTTGCACAGCAAAGGTCTTTTTTAGTTCATTGTAAAAGTCGGGGGTGTCGAGTACCAGCTGGGTTTCACTAAACTCAACATCAAATTTACTCATTAAATACCATGCGCGTAATGACCAGCTAGAGTAGTTTTTATTACCGATAAATAATTGCATATTGTAGATACCAAAGTGAATAGACGCTCCTACCATACTAGGTGATTTAACAACCAACAACATTTTGTTTAAAGTCTCTTTGCTAACTGTTACTTAAAGCTATTAATTACTCACTCAACTGCTTGTTTAAATGCTTTTTTAATAGTTGTGTATTACGCGTGTTAGCTTTAAAAAAGGCATCAAAAATATCGCCAAAAAATGGCACTAAACCGCCCACAAAGTCTATGAGCATATTGATAATCATCTTAGTCTTTATACGTTTACTCACACCTAAACGCTGGGCTTCTATCAGCACATAACTTGATAAAATTAGCCCTGCGGCATCACCTATAACGGGAATTAAACCAATCACAGCCTCCAAACCTATATTAAATTTAGTAAAAGGAATGCCAATGCTGCTATCAGTTAACTTACTGAATCGCTCTAAGCGGGCTATTGCAGCTTGGGCTTTCATTTGTGAGTGTTCATTAATATTATCGTTCATGATTACTACCCTCCTTCTTGCAGTATATAGGGCTTACTTGAACAACTCCTGAAAGGCATTAAATAAATTACAGGCACAAAAAAACGCGGTAATCCGCGTTTTTTTTATAATTATAAATACTTACACTGAGCCGTTAATTGGTCCGTGTTCGTGATTTACATGTGGATTTTGTCCGCGTTGACGCAGTAAATGGTCCATTAATGTAATAGCCATCATTGCCTCAGCAATCGGGATTGCGCGAATACCCACACACGGATCGTGACGACCTTTAGTGATCATCTCTACCGCTTCGTTGCTTGTATTAATACTGTTACCCGGAATAGTAATGCTCGACGTTGGCTTTAGCGCAATAGAAGCAATAATATCTTGCCCTGTCGAAATACCCGCAAGTACGCCACCTGCATGGTTTGATGTAAAACCTTCAGGAGTTAGCTCGTCGCGATGCTCTGAGCCTTTTTGCTCAACTACATCAAAACCATCACCAATTTCCACGCCTTTAACTGCGTTAATACTCATTAATGAGTGTGCAAGCTCGGCGTCAAGGCGGTCAAATACTGGCTCACCAAGACCTACCGGTACGTTGCTTGCCACTACTTTTACTTTAGCGCCAACTGAGTCACCTTGCTTTTTAAGGTCACGCATATATTCGTCAAGCGCTTCAAGCTTACTTGCATCAGGGAAGAAGAATAAGTTATTTTCAACTTCGTCCCAATCAAACGTTTCCGCCTTAATAGGACCTAGCTGGCTTAAGCATGCTTTAACTTCAATACCATGAAATTGCTTTAAGTATTTTTTAGCGATAGCGCCTGCCGCTACGCGTATTGCGGTTTCACGTGCAGACGAACGGCCGCCACCACGATAATCGCGCAGGCCGTACTTATGCCAATACGTGTAATCGCCATGACCTGGGCGAAATACATCTTTAATTTTGCCGTAATCTTGCGAACGTTGATCGGTGTTTTCAATTAATAAACCAATGCTAGTACCTGTGGTTTTACCTTCAAAAACGCCTGCTAATATTTTTATTTGATCGCTTTCACGGCGCTGCGTTGTATAACGGCTTTGGCCTGGTTTTCGGCGATCTAAATCAATTTGTAAGTCGGCCTCTGTGATTTCAAGACCTGCGGGAGTACCATCAACAACGCCGCCTAATGCAACGCCGTGGCTCTCACCAAAGGTGGACACTTTAAATAACTGTCCAATGCTATTACCTGCCATTAACTTTCCTCATTCCTAATGACTACCAATAGCCAAGCACACGGCTTGGCTATTCATTTTTTACTTATTTTGCAAAATACTCATCTAGCTGCTTTTTGCTAATTACAAATACACCTAAGCCGCCTTGTTCAAATTCAATCCATTCAAACGGCGCGCCCGGATACAGTGCATCCATATGTACCATAGAGTTACCAACTTCTACAAATAACAAACCGTTATCAGTTAGGTGTTCACTCGCTTCACTTAAAATAGTACGGGTTACATCTAAACCATCGTGGCCTGATGCAAGCCCAAGCTCTGGTTCATGATGAAATTCACGTGGCAGGTCAGCCATATCTTCTGCATCAACATACGGTGGGTTTGCAACTATTAGGTCGTATTTTTGACCTGGTACACCGCTAAATACATCAGACTGAATGGGTAACACACGATCACTTAACATGTAATCGTTAATGTTAATGTCTGTCACTTCAAGCGCTTCATACGATATATCTACCGCATCAACTTGTGCTTCCTCAAAAGCTTGAGCAAGTGCAATTGCGATACAACCCGACCCCGTACATAAATCTAATATGCGGTTAACCGATTGTGGCTCTTCAAGCCAGGGTGTAAAGCGGTTGCTGATAAGCTCAGCAAACGGTGAGCGAGGTATAAGTACACGTTCATCCACATAAAATGGCATACCCGCAAACCATGCAATATTTGTTAAGTAAGGTACTGGTGTGCAGTCGTTAATACGTTCTGCAATAAGACCCGCAAGTCGGTTTTTTTCTGTGCTTGTTAAACGCGCGTGCATTAATTCTTTTGGCGCATCAACAGGCAAGCTAAGCGCAGGCAGTAATAAGCTTACAGCTTCATCCCATGCGTTATCTGTGCCGTGTCCAAAAAATATACTACTACTTGCAAATTGGCTTGTAGTCCAACGTAACCAGTCATGTAAAGTTGACAGTTCTGCAACGGCTTCTTCGAGTGTTGCTTCTTCTATTTGTAAATCGCTCATATATTTTTACCTGTATTAGCTTACTGACTGTTTTGAGTCTTTAAGACGATTGCATTGCCTATCTGCGCTGGGCAAATTACAATTGCCCCTCATTTAAGTATTGTACCGCCTTTTGCGCTGCGTTTTTACGTTTTTTTGTTTAGGTAATAGTTATGAAAAAAGACACTCCATCACATTCGTCCCTAAGCAATGACGACATAAGCTTATTTCGTCAAACGATCACAGGCGCCAAAGTATTTAAACAAGATACTCATCGTTTTGATACAAAGCCTAAGGTGTCACAAGCTAAGCAATTTGCCCAGCAAAAAAAGCAGGCTCAATCTGAATTTTTCTTCTCAGACGTTTATATTCCCGATATAGACACCCACTGCACGGTTAAATATGTAAAACCAGGCCAAGATACCTTCCTAGCTAAACAGCTTCGCCGTGGTGACTTTGCACCCGATTTGACGCTAGATTTACATGGCTTAAATAAAGAACTTGCTAAAGATGAACTCGCTGGACTCATTCACGAATGTAAAAAGCAGCATTACTATTGTGCATGTGTAGTGCACGGTATTGGCGGCGGCGTACTAAAGCACAAAGTGCCTCAGTACTTAGTACAGCACCCTGACGTAATAGCGATGCACCAAGCCCCTCTCGAATATGGTGGTAGAGGCGCTGTACTCATACTAATTAATTTACCGCAAAGTGATGAATTTAGACGCTAACTTTAGCTATTACTAGGATGTAACTTCGTGCATATTTTTTCGATTATTTTTCCACTCATTTTTATTGTTGCGTTTGGTTATAGCTGTTGCCGATTAAAATTTTTCGAAAAGCAGCATATTGCAGGCTTAAGTAAATTTACTTTTTATATTAGTTTGCCTGCTTTTTTATTGTTAAATATGTCGCAAATTAACTTACAGCAAAGCATTAGCCTTTTTGCATTTTTGAGTTTTTACATACCTGTTCTGAGCGTGTTTGGGGTGGGTATTTTAATTGATCGCTTTTATTTAAATAAAAAGTATTTAAAAAATTACCAACAACACGGCGTCTTTGGACTTGCTTCTAGCTATTCAAATATGGTGTTAGTGGGTATTCCTATTGTTATTGCATCGCTTGGCAAAGAGATGATAGCCATTGCGTTTATGATCATTACTTTTCATAGCACATTGTTATTTGCACTTACTTTTTTAATAGGCGCTAAAGGCAGTAGCGATAAATTTTCGTGGTCGCATTTTGGGAAAAGTATGGTGTTAAATCCAATAGTACTGAGTATTGGGTGCGGGCTTATATTAAACATATTAGGAGTAACACTGTTCACCGACTTAGCAAATAGTTTGGAGCTATTAGCTAAACCAGCAATTGCCTGTGCGCTATTTGTACTTGGTGCAAATTTAGCTTTTTATAAAATAGCTACAAATTGGCGACCGGCGTTAATAGCATCAATTTTAAAAATATTTTTATTGCCTGCGTTAGTTTTATTGGTAGGCACTTATGTATTTAAGCTAGACACGCAAATACTCAATGTATTAGTACTTTTAAGTGCGTCCCCTGTTGGCGTAAATGCTTATCTTATTGCGACTCAAATAAAGCAGCATGAAGCTACTCTTGCTGGGGCTGTCGTACTTTCTACTATCTTAAGTGTTATTAGCTTTACGTTTTGGCTAGCTTTATTACTTTAGCTTACAAACCGCCGGCTACATCAACAAAGCTACCCGTTGTAAAAGAAGCGTGCTCTGAAGCTAAAAAGTAAATTGCTGCAGCAACCTCTTCGGGTGTACCGCCTCTGCCAAGGGGTAATTTACTTTTAAGACGATCGACTCGATTTTTTTCACCGCCATCGCTATGCATATCAGTGTAAATAAGCCCAGGTCTAACCGAGTTAACTCGAATACCTTTACTTGCCACCTCTTTTGCCAAGCCAATAGTAAATGTGTCCATTGCACCTTTAGATGCTGCATAATCAATGTACTCATTAGGAGAGCCCGTTTTAGCGGCCCCCGATGAAACATTAACAATACTACCGCTATTTCCCATTCGCTTTATTGCCTCACGGCTACATAAAAAAGCACTGGTAATATTTGTAGTCAAAACTTCGTTTATGCGCTCAGCACTCATTTCTAACAAAGGCATTTGTGGTTTTAAAATACCGGCGTTATTTATTAGTACATCAAGTTGACCAAAGACTTTATCTATATGCATAAATAAAGCTAAAACGTCAGCCTCTAGTGACACGTCACCTTGAATTACTTCAGCCTCAACGCCTAATTGCTTTACTTTTTCTGCCACCAATATTGCACTAGCTAAATCTGCTTTATAATTAATGCAAACATTATAACCGTGCTTTGCAAAATATAATGCGGTAGCTGCGCCAATACCTCGACTAGAGCCTGTGATGAGTACAACGGGGGAGCAAGTCATTAAAGCTGTTATTCTTTTAAAGCTGCAACGACTGAAATTTCAACAAGCAGTGCATCACGTGCCATTTTAGCTTCTACGCAGGCACGTGCTGGTGCATAACCCTCGGTTACCCACGCATCCCATACTGCATTCATATCAGCAAAGTATTCCATGCTCTTTACATAAATAGTCGCGCTAAGCATATGTTCTTTTGAACTTCCCGCTTCATCAAGCAATGCCTCTACTTTATCAAGCATAGTTTGAGTTTGTTCTTTGATATCTTTTTGTGCGTCGGCGCATACCTGCCCACATAAATACACAGTGCCGTTATGTTTTACAATGCGGCTCATGCGCGCACCTGTTTGTAAACGTTCTATTGTCATTTTACTTTACTCAATTATTTATATTTAAACGTTTTCTGGGGCATTTATACTTAAATAACTACTACGCTGGGTTTGCTCATCGTAACTAATAACAGCAACAGCACCCGTATTAAAAATGGGCATATTGCCAGGGCTTAACTGGTCCACTAAATAACTTACAATAGGCATATGTGATACAACAAGCCATGTATTGCATTGGGGGTGAGTAGCAATAAGTGTTTCGATGTAGTCAGCAGCAATTTGAGGTTTGCCTTCGGGAATTATATCAGACGTGGTTTCGCTAAATTTAAATACGTTATTTTTAGCCACACCTGCAGCTGTTTGCTGTGCTCGAATGTAAGGACTAACTAACAGTGCATCAGGGTAATGTGCTTTACTGAGCCAAAGGCCCATTTTTTCAGCTTCATCGTGCCCTGCTTGGGTTAAATTTCTACCTGCATCATCAGCCTGCATGGGTGTTGCTTCGCCGTGGCGCATTATTAGGATTGTTTTCATAAAAAATCAACCGATTAAAGAATATAAAACAGTAGCCAGTTTGCCCGTTTGTCAGCTATATTAACAATATAAATCTATTTATTTCTAAAATAGTTCTTTCATGAGATTCAGGTAAATCTTTAAGCTGTACTTCGCTTTCCTGAAGCCATCATCTGTTGTTAACAAGTAAACGTTTAGTTTCAGGAGCATCATTTGAATATCAGCCGCAATGATAACAGAGCATACCGCGCCTTTACACTGGACAATGGTCTAAAAGTACTATTAGTGCAAGATAAAGATTCTACAAAAGCGGCAGCATCAATGGCAGTTAACGCCGGACATTTTGACGACCCTCTTGATAGGCAAGGCCTAGCACACTTTTTAGAGCACATGCTTTTTTTAGGCACTGACCAATATCCAGATTCAGGCAGTTTTAATAATTTTGTTTCGCAAGCTGGCGGCAACACCAATGCGTGGACCGGCACTGAGCATACCTGTTACTTTTTTGATATTAACAATCAAGAATTTGAACAAGCGCTTACCCAATTTAGCCGTTTTTTTATTGCGCCACTTTTAAATTCAGCCGAAACAGAAAAAGAACGCAACGCAATTGAAGCCGAGTTTAAACTAAAAATAAAAGACGACGGTCGCCGTATTTATCAAGCCCACAAAGAAACGGTAAACCCTGCTCATCCATTTGCTAAATTTTCTGTAGGAAACCTACAAACCTTAGCTGACAGAGAGCGATGTATTAGTGATGAGCTTCGTGACTTTTTTAATAGCCAGTACCAAGCTCAGTGGATGACTTTAGTTATTTGCGCAAACGAAACACTAGATACACTACAAAGCTGGACTCAAACTTACTTTGGCGCAATTAACGGCAACAAAAACCTTAAAAAGCCAGAGATCAGTGAGCCACTTTATCGCAAACAAGACATAGGAAAAATACTCCATATTGAGCCACATAAGCATATGCAAAAACTTATTATAAGTTTTGCTATGCCTAATATTGACGACTTTTATCGCCATAAAACAGTAAGTTTTATTGCCCACTTACTTGGCTATGAAGGCGCGGGTTCTCTTTATTCTATTTTAAAAGAGCAAGGCTGGATCAATGCACTTTCTGCTGGCGGTGGTATTAATGGCAGCAACTTTAAAGATTTTAATATTAGCTTAGCGCTTACCGATGAAGGTATTGAATACTTCGAAGACATTATTGAAATGGTGTTTGAATACATTTGCTTAATTAACGATAACACCGAAAAATTGCCACGCTTATACCAAGATAAAAAAAATCTATTACAAATAGCATTCGATAACCAAGAAAAGTCACGCCTGATTGATTGGGTCAGTAATTTAAGCATTAATATGCAGCATTACGATGAAGCAAACTACGTGCAAGGCGACTATTTAATGGAAGGCTTTAAAAAAGCGACCCACGAAATGGCCATGCAGTGGTTAACGCCACATAATATGCGCATCGTACTTATACATCCAGATGTAGAGCCTGAACATAAAACGGCATGGTACAACACACCATATAAAGTAGAACATATTTCACCTAGTTGGCTTGATGCCCTTAGCGAGATAAATAAGCCGTTGAGCGAAATGCTGCTACCTACAGCTAATCCTTATTTAACAAAAGAAGTGGTGTTATTTGATGTCGTAAAACCACAAACAAAACCCGAGTTATTAGTAAAAGAACCCGGTTTTGATTTTTGGTTTAAACAAGACAATACATTTCGCGTTGCTAAAGGCCATTTTTATTTGGCCATGGATTCTGATTTTGCCGTAAAAGATGTAAAACATATGGCACTCACCCGCTTATTTACAGATTTATTTATGGATAGTGTGGGCGAGCAATTTTATCCAGCAGAACTTGCGGGACTTAGCTACCACTTAACCTCGCATCAAGGTGGATTAACTCTACATACCACGGGGCTTTCATCTAGCCAGTTAGAGCTTGTTGATCAATTAATAGATGCTTTATTTAATGTAGAGATCTGTGCAAAACGCTTTGCTGAATATAAAAAACAGCTTGTAAGGCATTGGCGCAATAGCAACCAAAACAAACCAGTCAGTGAGTTATTTAGCATTTTAGGCGCAAAAATAATGCCTTGGAACCCACAACCTGGGGAGCTTGCATCGGCATTAAAAAACACCTGTTTTCAGCAATTTAATGAGTTCAGAACAGACTTTTTTAAAGCACTACATGTTGAATCATTTTTACATGGTAACTGGCAGCAAAGTGATGCAATAGCCTTTCAAAAAAAGGTCGCAAATCACTTAAAAAACGCAACCATAATTGAAGATTTAAGACGCCCTCTTTTTGAAATTAAAAAAGTAACTCGCTACGAGTTAGAGCTTCCTTGTAACGACCATGCAATGGTTATTTACTATCAAGCGCAAACGGATTGCGTGGCCGAAAAAGTAAAAATGATGGCGTTAAATCATTTAATTAATCAAGATTACTTTAATGAATTACGAACTACACAGCAACTTGGTTATTTAGTAGGCGCTGGTTATGCACCATTTAACACGCGTGCTGGTATAGCATTTTATGTGCAGTCACCTAAGTTTGATGCAAAAACATTATTGCATCGACATAACCGTTTTATTAAAAACTACCTTGATAATATTGATGCACTTGATGAAAACGATTGGCAACAGCAAAAACACGGCCTTAGTACTCATATTGCAGAAAAAGATAAAAACCTGCGCCTGCGCTCACAACGGTTATGGCTTGCTATTGGTAACAGAGATCATGAATTTCATATGCAACAACGACTTTTAGATGCCTTAAATGCGCTAACCCTAAAAGAACTAAAAGTTTATGCACTAAGCCTATTTGATGATAATAGACCAAGATATGAGCTTTTAAGCTCGGCAAAAGTCTATAAATCTCAAAATATGCCCGTTTACTCTCAATCTCTTTGACACTAGGTTTAGCTTGTTTTAAATTATCATTTGTAAATTAGAAGTAATAAAAAAATGATAAAAATAATAATAAAACTAAGCATGCTTGTAGTACTTGCTTACTCATTTGAGCTTTTTGCCTTTGAGTCATCATTTAATTACAACTCCGACAATATACTTATACTAGCAAGCGCCATTATAGCGCTTGCTTTGCCCTACCTGTTATTTGTAATCCACAAACTTAGACGCTCACGCCGCCAACTCCGCCTTTCGGAAAAACGCCTTAAAAGTACTGTAGAAGGTAGCGGCGATACACTTTGGGACTGGAACATAAAAACAGGCGAAGTTATTCGTATTAACGATAAGTACTTAATGGATTCGACTACCTTAATGGGGTTTCCGCCAAACAAAGGCCTTATTCATCCTCATGATATTAATAACGTTGAGCACTTGTTAAAAGTACACTTTGCAGAGCAGTCTGCTTTTTTTGAAGCCACCTACCGAATCAAAGATACATTTGGACGTTGGCACTGGGTACTCGATCGCGGAAAAATAATTGAAAAAGACGCTAACTTATCACCTCTAAGAATGACAGGTACAGTTCGTGATATATCACAGCTAAAATCAACGGAAGAGCGCTTAAACCTTTTTGCTAAATGTGTTGAATCGCTCACTGACGCCTTAGCAATTTACGATAAAAACTTTAAACTGGTTGATATAAACCCGAGTTTTTTAACCTTGTTTGGTGGCGTACGCGAGCAATACTTAGGAAAAGATTTCAACCTATCTGGGTATGAGCCAAGCTACACAAACAGAATTATTGAAATAGTAAAAGAGCGCGAACATATCCAACAAGAAGTGAAGCTTCGTAATAGTGAGCGTGTTTTATTGCCTATAGAAATATCGATAGATGAAATTAAAAACGATCAAAATCAAATAACTAATTATGTCGTTGTTTATTCAGATTTAACAGAGCGTAAAAAAGCCGAATCGCAGTTACATAACTTATCGAATCGAGATCGCACAACTAGTCTGCCTAACCGAAATTTATTTTTTACTGATTTGCAAAAGCTAGTAAAGCTCAACTCGCATCACGCCTTGCTTGTATTCGATTTAGATAACTTTAAAAAAATAAATGACTCGTTAGGGCATCAACTAGGTGACAGCTTATTAGCTAAATTAGCAATGCGCTTAAATAAACTAACCCGCGAAAATGATGTATTTTATCGTTTAGGCGGCGATGAGTTTGCTCTTGTAATGTCTGACACTAACGACATACATGTAATTACACGTATGGCAAAACAGTTTTTAGCAGCCATTGCTACACCATTTAAAATGGCTGGCCATGAACTGGCAATCACCTCAAGTGTAGGCATTGTATTATTCCCAGAAGACGGTAATACGCCTGAACTGCTCTTAAAAAATGCAGATACCGCGATGTATCATGCTAAAAAGAAAGGTAACAGCTACCTATTTTTTAACGACACGATGAACCGCCAAGCCGTTAAACGGCTACAAATAGAAAACCTCATGCGCTTTGGTTTAAAAGAAGATCATTTTGAAGTGTACTACCAACCAAAAATGAATATTCGCACAGGCAAGCTAACCGGAATGGAAGCATTAGTGCGCTTTATTACACCCAAAAAGGGCATTATTAGCCCAGGCGTTTTTATACCCATAGCCGAGGAAACGGGCCAAATAATTGAAATTGGCGAAGTTGTATTAAACAAAGCCTGCAGAGACGTAAAAGAATGGCTAGATAGCGGTTTATTTAGCGGCCGAGTAGCCGTTAACTTATCAGCAAAGCAATTTAGCCTCCCCGATTTAACTTCTCGTATTGACGTTATTTTGCAAAAAAACGAATTACCTTCTTACTTTTTAGAGCTTGAAATAACAGAAGGTACTGTAATGGACGACCCTAAAGAAGCCATTGCAATTATGCGTTCGTTAAGTGCCCGAGGTATTCATTTAGCAATGGATGATTTTGGTACTGGTTATTCATCATTAGCGTATTTAAAGCAATTTCCGCTTAATACACTTAAAGTAGATAAAGCATTTATAGATGACATGACCAACGAACGTGGGCGTAATATGGTCGACTCAATAGTCACTATTGCACATAACCTTGATTTGCATGTAGTTGCTGAAGGTGTAGAACAAGCTCATCAAATTGATATACTTAAAAAGCTTAATTGCGAAACAGTACAAGGTTATTACTATTCTAAGCCACTATCAAAAAGTGAATTTACTGAATTTTTAAAGCAGCAACAAACTAAAGCAGCCCCAAGCTTAATTAGAAAAAATAAAAGTGTGGCGTCAATAAATTAAGGGCGCCATATACATGCATTTATTCCTACATTTCTAGCTAAAGCACGACGATAATGTAGATTAAACAAGCACCAGGCCACAGGCCCAAGTAAACCGCCTAAAATAAGCCATCGCTTAATTGGCATACCTTTTTTAATGGCTTCTAAATACATTAAAGCTATAAATATACTGCTTAGTAAAACTATAAACAAAATCACCCTTTAAAGTTGCTCAAAAATACGGCGGTTATTCTAACGCTAACGTGATTAAATTTAAAGCAACAAATCCCCCGCGCGCACAAAAAAGCCGAACCTGTTAAACACAGATTCGGCTTTTAAAATTATAATTTAAGGGTTACTTTTCAGCACGACCCATAAATTTGTGTTCAACAGTATTAATACGGATACGGTCACCTGTTGAAATATGCTCTGGCACAGAAATATTTAAGCCAGTAGACATACGTGCAGGTTTTGAACGAGCACTCGCAGATGCACCTTTGATAGATGGGTCTGTTTCTTCAACAACAAGTTCAACACTTGACGGTAAATCAAGCCCTACTGGCGCGCCATCAATAACAATTACGTGTACGCCTTGTGTTTCTTCATTAACAAATAAAATTTCTTCGCTAATAGCATCTTTGCTTAAGTTATAAGGCGTGTAATCTTCATTATCCATGAACACATACTCGTCACCATCAATGTACGATAGCATTACTTCACGGCGTGTTAAATCAGCCAGCGTTAGCATGTCACTGTCTTTGAATGTTTCGTCAACTTTACCACCGGTTACCACATCGTATAAACGCATACGGTATAAACTACCACCAGCACGACCTTGCGGCACAGAGCGCACAATATCTTTTACAACTAAAACGCGGCCATTGAAGTCAATAGCAGTACCTTTTTTAACATCACTCGCCTTTGGCATGTGTGAATTCCTATTATTTTTTTGATTGCCAGAAACATACCACGAACTGGATTTTGTTCAACTAAAATTACGTTGGTTTTACGCTACATGTTGTATTAGCTTGTAAAATTTTAATTTATACTAAAATACATATAATCAAATGTGAAAAAAACTGCTATGGTAGCTTTACCGAGTATGACTTCAAGGAATGGATCATGGACCAGAAAAAAGTACATGAGTATTTAGTTAAAAAACCACTTGTTCAGGTTACAAAACCATTTGCGCAAGAGGTTGATGTATATAAAGTGAATCATAAAATGTTTGCGACTCTTGCTATTGGCAATGACGGTCAAACTAATGATGATGGTGAGGTTATTTGGTGGCTTAACTTAAAGTGCGATCCTGATGAAGCAATATCATTGCGTGATATTTTCCCGGCAGTGATCCCTGGTTACCATATGAATAAACGCTTATGGAACACTGTAATTTTAGACGGCACAATTCCACAAGGTGAAATTGAGAGAATGATTGATAACTCATTTAATTTAGTCGTAGAAAACATGCCAGAAAAAGACCGAAAAGCTATTTCACTTCACTTGTAAACACTTTTTGGGCTAGGCTACTAGCCCATTAAAACCCTACACCTTAAGCGTATAAATTAAATCGTCATATAATTTATCGCCTATTGTATGCACTTTAAAAAGTGTATCGGTATGGGTTAAACCGCACTTACCAAGCACCTTTTCAGAACCAATATTGCCACGCGTTACGACAGCTTTAAACTGCCTAATACCACATTCTTTCCAAGCCCAGTCAATCACAGCTCTTAGGGATTCTGTCGCGTAGCCTTTATTAAAATACTCTGGCAATAATAAATAACCAAGCTCTGCGGTTTTTCCGTCATAGGCAAAGCCTGTAACACCCACAGGTTGTTTTGTTTGATTATTAATAATGAGTAAACACAGGGGATGACGTGATTTAGCATTCCACTTAGGCAAGCGTATCTCAAAGCGGTTTCTTACCAGTGACTCCATTGGCATATCAAAACAATACTTAAGGACTTGAGGATCGCGATGAAGCGCTAGAAAAAGAGGCCAATCAGATTCTTCCATTTGGTACATGCTCAATCTTTGTGTAAATAATGTCATTAAGCTCCTCATTTATTTATAAAAACTATAAAAAAACCGCATTTAAATGCGGTTTTTTTAGATAGCAGAAACTTTATTCTTTCGTTTCAATCTCTTTGGTAACTTCAGGCTCAGTTACACTTTGCTCTTGTGACTCAGTGCTTTGTACTTCAGGAGCTACAACCTCAACATGTGTTGCGTTATAAAAAGTAGCACCAGAGCTTGCCATTGTTACCAGTGATTCACATGGTGCAAAGTTAGCATCGCTGTTAGCTAATGTAGACATATCAGAGCTTATTTTACTCGCGCCTAATTTATCCATATAGCTAAACGGGCCACCTAAAAATGGTGGAAAACCAATACCAAATATTGCACCGATGTCGCCATCACGTGGGCTGGCAATAATGCCATCATCTAAACAGCGTACTGCTTCGTTAAGCATTTGCGATACACAACGCTTAGCAATTTCGCTCTTGTTTAAACGTGGAGCCGGGGTAACACCCAATAGTTCGTAAACTGACTCATCAACCTTTTTGCCTTTTTTATCGTATTCATAAAAACCACGACCAGACTTACGGCCAAGGCGTTTTGAATCAATCATACGCATAAATGCATCAGGGCCTTTAAAACGCTCACCTAATTCTTTTTCAAGAATTGGGGCAATTTTAGAGCCAATATCAATACCTACTTCATCAAGTAGAGCCAGCGGGCCTACCGGAAAACCAAACTCAACAAGCGCTGCATCAATCTTTTCAATTGGCTCGCCTGCAAGCATCAAATTAGCAGCTTCGTTTAAGTAAGGCGCTAAAATACGGTTGACGTAAAAACCGGCCATGTCTTTTACAACAATTGGCGTTTTGCCTTGCTTACGTGCAAAGTTAACAACGCGGGCAATGGTCTCTTGAGATGTACCTTCGTGTGGAATAATTTCCACTAATGGCATTTTTTCCACTGGTGAAAAGTAATGCAAGCCAATTACATTTTCAGGACGTGCTGCCTGCGCTGCAATTTGCGATATTGGTAATGATGACGTGTTACTTGCAAAAATTGTATTTGCTTGGCATTGCTGCTCTACGTCTGCAACCATACCTTGCTTAAGCGCAAGATCTTCAAACACCGCTTCTATTACTAAATCAATGTGTTTAAAGCCACTGTAGTCAGTTGTACCTGTAATACGGTTCATTGTTAACTGCACATCAGCTTTAGACATAATACGACGCTTAAGGCGCTTATCTAAAATTTTATAGGTGTAGCTCATTGCATTACTAATGCCCTGCTCTGCTACATCTTTAATACGTACCGGTACTTTAGCTTTAACAGCACTTACGTGCGCAATGCCTGCGCCCATTAGTCCACCACCTAAAACAGCAGTTTTGCTTATTGCGGGTGCGTCATCATTGCGCCACTCTTTTTTCATTTCAGTGGTTGCAAAGAAAATACCGCGAAGCGCTTTAGATTCGTCACTCATTACAAGTGTTGCAAAGCTTTCAGCTTCTGTTTTATACGCTTTTAGCTCATCAAGCTCTACACTAGCTCGCACTGCTTTAATAATAGCGAGTGGTGCTGGGTAGTGCCCGCCCGTTTTTTTAAGTACGTTTTCTTTTGCTTTTTTAAAGATAAAGTTACGACCAAACGGGTTTGACTCTAGTAATTTACTAATATTGTCGAGCTTTGGCTCTTTTGCTTGTGGCTTTTTCTTAGTCGCAAATTCTTTTGCAACTTTTAGCAGCACACTGTGCGGTACACAATCATCAAGCACGCCTGCTTTTTTAGCTTGCGTAGGACGAATTTGTTTACCTGTTAGCATCCACTCTAGTGCTTTTTGAATACCAACAATTTTAGTTAAGCGCTGGGTGCCACCGCCACCAGGAAGTAAACCAAGTTGTACTTCTGGTAAGCCAATTTTTGTTAAATCACTGTCGGTACCAACACGGTAATCACATGCTAAAGCAAACTCTAAACCACCCCCTAATGCAGCGCCATGAATCGCACTTACTGTTGTGTATGGCAGTTTTGTCATATCAAAAAACGCTTGATGACATAGCTCGCTAATAGCTAAAGCATCTTCACGCTTTTGAACGCTATCGAGCATTTTCACATCGGCGCCAGCAATAAAGTTATCGCTTTTTCCGCTTATAAATACCATGCCTTTTACATTTTGCGACTTAGCGTCTTCTAGTAACGCTTTTAAATCATCGGCAAAACTGCTGCGCAGGGTATTCATTTTCTCACCCGGCACATCAATCGTTACCACGGCGATTTTATTTTCATCTACCGCTAAATTAAATACTGAATCTGTCATTACGCGCTCTCCAATACAAAGGCTGCACCTAAACCACCAGCAGCACACGCTGTTGTTAATGCTAAACCGCCACCACGACGTTTAAGCTCGTGTAAGCTTTGCGTAATTAAGCGTGCACCTGTTGCTGCAAATGGGTGACCATATGCTAAAGAGCCGCCGTTAACGTTAAACTTATCCATGTTAATTTCGCCAATTGCTTTGCTGCGACCTAAATGCTCTTGTGCAAATTTGTCTGAAGCAAACATTTTCATATTGGCAAGTGTTTGCGATGCAAACGCTTCGTGCATTTCAATTAAATCTAAATCAGCAAGCGTAATACCCGCTCTATCTAGTGCAATAGGCGTTGAATGAGCTGGGCCCATTAACATGTCTTTTTCTACGCCAATTGCCGAAAATGCAAAGCTACGTACGTAACCTAGTATTTCGTAACCAAGTGCTTTTGCTTTGCTTTCGCTCATCATAAGTACGGCCGCTGCACCATCAGTTAATGGTGTGGCATTTGCGGCAGTAACAGTACCGTGCTGACGGTCAAAAACAGGTTTAAGCTTGGCGTAGCCTTCAACCGTTGAGTTTTTACGAATGTTGTTATCTTCTGAAATAAAGCTTTTATATGGCGGTAAATGCGCCGTCATTACTTCATCTTTTAACTTTCCATCAGCCCATGCTTGCGTTGCAAGTGAGTGAGAACGATGCGCTAACGCATCTTGATCTTCACGGCTAATATTATGTGTTTTAGCCATTTGCTCAGCAGTTTGCCCCATTGAAAGGCCTGTTGAGTACTCTGCAACTGCAGGAGGCACTGGTAATAAGTCTTTTAAACGCAGTTTTGAAAATATTTTTAAGCGTTGACCAAGCGTACGCGCTTTATTTAAATCAACTAAGCTGCCTGCTAGCTTTTTACTAACACCAATTGGCAATACTGATGACGAATCTGCGCCACCTGCAATACCTACACTTACAGATCCCGCCATAATAGACTCAGCTACATTAGCAATAGCCTGAAAGCTGGTAGCACATGCGCGCGATACAGAATATGCATCAACCGATACCGGCATACCTGTGCCCAATACAATTTCACGTGCAATATTTGGCGCTTCTGGCATTTGTACTACTTGACCAAATACAAGTTGATCAATTTCTGACTTGTTGAAATTTAATCGTTCAAGCATTTCGTTAACCACCAATTTACCCATATCAAGTGCAGGTACATGGTGAAACGCTGTTGCTTGCTTTGCAAAAGGTGTGCGTAAGCCGCTAACTATGGCAATACGGTCGCCCTTTGGTGTTTTTAGTATGTTTTGCTCAGACATTTATGCTCTCCCGCTGACAGGTCTGACCTGTTTGTTTTCCTCGATTCTAAACAACCCGTGTACTAAAGCCAATAGATAAACACAAATTTATATAAATAGTGTTTAATTACGACTATCACAATAGGCTTTTTTAGACGCATTTACAAAGTTTTGTGGTACGCTAAAAATCGTTAAAAAATAACGAACTATTTTAAAAAATACAGTCTAACTCTTGAGTTACCCAATTATAAACCTTATAAATAGGTCAGTATTTATCACCTAACACTATTAGGTACAAACCCAGCTGACGAGGACAGTCCACTTATTATGGCAGCTAACGCATTTTCACAATTAAAAACGTACTTAGATACACAAATCATTGGCCAGCCAGAGCTTACACAAGCGCTACTTATTGCTATTTTAGCTGATGGTCACTTATTAGTAGAAGGCCCTCCTGGGCTTGCAAAAACACGTGCAGTTAATGCACTTGCTAAAGGTATTGAAGGATCGTTTCAGCGCGTACAGTTTACGCCAGACTTATTACCGGCTGATGTAACAGGTACCGATATTTATCGCCAACAAACTAGCGAGTTTGTATTTGAAAAAGGCCCTCTTTTTCACAACCTAATTTTAGCTGACGAAATTAACCGTGCACCAGCCAAAGTACAATCAGCACTATTAGAAGCCATGGCAGAGCGACAAGTGACCGTGGGTAAAAACACTTATCCGCTTAGCGAACTATTTTTAGTTATGGCAACACAAAACCCGCTAGAGCAAGAAGGGACTTACCCGTTACCAGAAGCCCAGCTGGATCGCTTTTTACTGCACCTAAGTATTGGCTACCCTGGCGCTGAGCATGAGCTTGATATACTACGTTTAACACGTGGCGAAGCGCTTAACGAGCAACAACCAGTAATGCAAAAAATTAGTCAAAGCGATTTATTTGCAGCTCGTAAAGAAATATTAGGCCTTTATTTAGCAGAGCCGCTTGAGCAATATTTAGTACAACTTATTATTGCCACCCGTGAAGGCGCTAAATTAGATGCGCAACTAGGTAGCTGGATTGAGTTTGGTGCAAGTCCGCGTGCAACAATAGCACTTGATAAATGTGCTCGTGCTCATGCATGGCTTCAAGGGCGTGACTTTGTAGCACCTGATGACATTCAAGCTGTTGTGCATAACGTACTGCGTCACCGCATTATTTTAAGTTACGAAGCCCAAGCCGATGGCATTACTAAAGATCAAGTAATAAGCCGTATAGTTGAACTTGTAGCCGTACCATAAGTTATGCAAAAACAATTAGAATCCCAAGCATGGCTCAAACAGAGCCATAGCCACGGTGTTAATTTAGCACTCAAAGAGCTGATGTATTACAAAGCCAAAGCGCAATTGCTTGAACTTGCCCCTAAGGTGAAAATAAAAAACACCTTAACAGGGCAATACCTTGCACCGCACAAAGGCCGAGGAATGGAATTTGCCGAAGTGCGACATTATCAGCAAGGTGACGATATTCGCTCTATTGATTGGCGAGTTACTGCGCGTACCGGCGAGACTCACACAAAGCTCTTTCAAGAAGAAAAAGAGCGCCCTGTGTTTGTATTTACTGATTTTTCTAACTCAATGCTGTTTGGTTCAAAGTTACTATTAAAGTCGGTGCAAGCTGCGCATATAAGCGCTCTTGTTGCATGGTCGGCGTGTCAGCGCGGCGATAGAATTGGCGGTATTGTGTTTAATCAGCACTCGCATTTGGAGCTAAAGCCCAGCGCCCGTGAAAAAGCCGTGCTTAAGCTTTGTCATAATTTATGCGACAACCACCAGCAAGCGCTCAACAATATTGATAAAACAGCCACTAACAACTTTAGCGATAACCTAAAGCGCCTTAATCATTTAGCAAAACCAGGCAGCTTAGTGTATTTGGTGTCTGATTTTAATGCTCTCGATGATGCCAGCTTTAAGCAACTCGAAATATTAAGCCGCCACTGCGAGCTGATTGGTTGCCACATAAGCGATCCGTTTGAGCATCAGTTACCTGCGTTTAAGCAAGCCGTTACTGTTAATGCAAATGGTCAAGACTTTGCCCTACCATTAATGGATAACAGCTTTAGAGAACGCTTTGCTAAAAATGCTGAGCAAGCATTTAGTACGCGCTTTAATCGCTTAACTAAATCGGGTCTTAATTTAATATCATTCAATGCAGCAACACCGCTTGAGCTGCAATTAGTGAGAAAATAACCATGCAAACCAATCCACTCGATGGCCTGCACGATATAATAGCGCCAAGCCAAGTTAATTGGTGGCCACTCGCCCCTGCTTGGTGGGTTATTATTGCACTGCTGTTTTTAGCATTGTGCGCAGCTATTTATATATTTTACAAAAAACATAAATTTAAAAAGCCTAAACGCTACGCAATACAATTGAGCCAAAGTGAGCAAAATCCTCAGCAACTGCATATTATTTTAAAACGTTTAGTGATTGAATATTACGACAAGCGCCTTGCTGCGCAATCTACCTCTAAATGGTGCACAACACTTAATACGCTTACCGGTTTGAGCTTTACAGAACAAGAAATATTAAGCTTGTATAACCCCAGCCAAAAAGATACAACACTGTGCGAAAAATTTCGCCAAGGTATTAAGCAATTTAAAATAAAGGAGTCAGTAAATGTTTGAATTTAGCTGGCCATGGTTATTTTTATTACTGCCCTTGCCTTTATTACTTTTACTATTAAAACCCGCGGCAAGTAATGCCAGTACGCGTTTACGTATACCCAGTTTTGCAAAGCACAATTTAACCAGCCAAAGCATTGAGCCACACGCACGACGTTTAAATCCTTTCGAATGGATAATTTGGTTATTACTTGTTACTGCCGCTGCCAATCCAACATGGTTAGATGAGCCAATCTCATTACCAAATGAAGGGCGCGATATAATGTTAGCAGTTGACTTATCAGGCTCGATGACCGAACAAGACATGGCTTACAATGGCCAATATGTTGACCGCCTTACCATGGTAAAAGCCGTACTCAGTGATTTTATAGAGCAGCGTCAAGGCGACAGGCTTGGGCTGATATTATTTGGCGACACCGCATTTTTACAAACCCCCCTCACGCGCGACGTTAAAACAGTAAGTAAAATGCTCAGTGAAGCGCAAATTGGTTTAGTGGGACGCGCAACAGCCATTGGTGATGCATTGGGTCTTTCGGTAAAACGCTTTGCCAATAAAGATGAAAGTAACCGTATTGTGGTGCTATTAACTGACGGACAAAATACAGCGGGCAATTTAAACCCAGAAGATGCACTACTGTTAGCTCGCGAAGAAGGTATTAAAGTGTACACCATTGGCGTTGGCTCAGATAATCCGCGCGGCTTTAGCCTCTTTAACATGGGTGGCTCTAGTGGCAGTAATTTAGATGAAAGCTTACTTAAAAAGATTGCCGATCAAACTGGCGGATTATACTTTAGAGCTAAAGATGTAGCAGGCCTTCAACAAATTTACGCAGAGCTTGATAAACTTGAACCTATTAGCGCTGATGAACAAACATTTCGCCCACAAAGCTCATTATTTTACTACCCGTTACTTATCGCTATTTTACTTATTAGCTTAAAAGTAATGCTGAGTACACTGCGTGCATTAAAGGAGCCAAACTAATGGATTTTGAATTTATTCGCCCCGCTCTTTTATGGTTACTCATACCTGCTGTGGCATTATTTTTTGTCGCCTTAATTAAGCATAAAAAAACGACTAGTGAGCAGCTAATTGCACCGCATTTAGCACAATTTATAATGAGCGAAGCAAACACTAAAGCCAGCCAGCCACTTTGGTTAGTTGCTTTGTTTTGCAGCCTTGGCATTTTATTTAGTGCTGGGCCTAGCTTTGAGAAAAAACAAGTTCCTGTATTTCAAAGTAAAAGTGCCCGTGTAATTGTTATGGATATGTCGTACTCAATGTACAGCACCGATATTTTACCAAATCGTTTAATGCAATCACGCTTTAAAGCGCTTGATATGATTGAGCTATTTAGAGAAGGTGATACCGCGCTTGTCGCTTACGCAGGCACAGCCTATATAATATCGCCGCTAACAAACGACGCCACAACACTCAGTAATTTAATTCCAAGCTTAAGCCCTGAAATAATGCCAGACAAAGGCTCAAACGTTTTAGCCGGTCTTGATATGGCCAAAGAGCTATTAACGCAAGCGGGTTATATTGATGGCGACATTATTTTAGTGACCGACGGTATTGACCAGCAAGAACAAAGCGACGTGAGTAGCTTTACCAGTAACACCCAATATAGATTAAATATATATGGCGTGGGTACCGCTCAAGGCGCTCCAATTAAGTTACCTGAAGGTGGTTTTTTGAAAGACAGATACGGCCAAATTGTAGTACCTACTCTCAATGCCAGTCAGCTTAAAAATTTAGCATCGAGCAGTGGTGGTAAATTTGCTAGTTACCAGCCTAGTAATAACGACATAAATACGTTTGCCCCAAATGCACAGAGTGAATTATTGAAAGACGAAAAACAAAGCCACGCACTTTGGCGAATAGATGCAGGTATATACGGACTCTTGTTATTACTGCCATTTGGCTTGTATTTATTTAGACGCGCTGCCTTGCTGGGGGCTTTTTTAGCTTTTGGTTCTTTACCGCAGCAAAATGCGTATGCCGTAGAGCTCCCTACTCTTTTGCAAAATGCAGATCAACGTGCATTAGAGGCTTACAATAATAAAGAATACGATGCAGCAACACAGGCGCAATCGAGTGAATTAAAAGGCGCGGCGCTTTACCAGCAAGGTAATTTTGATGCTGCACTTAATGAGTTTAGTAATGATAAGTCGGCTACCGGTTTATACAACTACGGTAATGCCCTCGCCAAAGCTGGCAAGCTTGAGGACGCCATTGAAGCCTACAAACAAGCCCAAACCTTACAAGACGACTTTACACAAGCAACTGACAACCAAGCTTTAGTTGAACAATTACTCAATCAACAAGAGCAACAAAACCAGCAAGATCAGCAAAGCGACGGCGACGACTCTCAAGACCAAGATGATAGCCAGAAAAAAGATGAGCAAAACCAAGGGCAAAATTCTGATGAGTCAAAACAGGATAAGCAACAAAATGGTGATAAAAGCGATTCTGAAAAAGGCGAAAACGAAAGTCAAAGCTCAAGCGATGAAAAATCTGATAAAAAATCAGATAAAGAGTCTGAACAATCAAAAGATCAACAAGGTGAGCCTGGCGAGCAATCAGACAAGCAAAATGAACCTGATATGCAAGCCCAGCCACAAAGTGAGCAAGGGCAAAATAAAGACGCTGACCAACCTAAAGACGAGCAGCAACAAAGTAAGCCACAAACAATGAGTGAGCAACCAGCCACTGATGAGCAAAAACAAAATGCTCAGCAACAAGCTATGCAAGCCCAAGCAAGTGAGCTCACTAATGAAGAAAAAGAAAAAGCACAACAGCTTAATCAACTACTTAGAAAAGTCCCGGACGATCCGGCTATTTTATTACGGAATAAAATGCAATTAGAAGCCCAAAAAAGACAATATAAACGTCGCCCTACAGGAGTCGAAAAATCATGGTAATGCGATTATTTTGCTGTTTATTGCTATTAAGTGCGATGCCTTCGTGGGCTGCCACCAAATTAGAAGCCAGCGTAGATAAAAACCCTGTTTTAGCGGGTGAATTTTTTATGCTTAATATATCCGTAGACGATACAGTTAAAGGCGAGCAACCAGACACCTCATCGCTGTTAAAAGACTTTGTGGTAGGCCCAACAAGCTTAAGCTCTCGTACCAACATTATTAATGGCAGCATTAATAAACAAACCACGTGGTCAGTTAAATTAATGACCCGTGCAGAGGGCGATTATACTATTCCGGCATTTAGCGTTGCAGGGTTAACCTCACAGCCTATTAAATTAAAAGTGGCAAAACGCTCAGTTGATGCAGATAAAAATAACGAAATATTTTTAAAAACGTCGCTCTCGAGTAATTCATTATTTGTGCAAGAAGCCGGTGTTTACACTATTAAGCTTTACCTTGCGAAAGAACTACTTGATGGCAGCTTAAGCACACCAAGTATGGAAGATGCTCAGCTAACCCAATTGGGTAAACAAACTGAAAGCTATGAGCTTGTTGATGGTAAACGCTACCTTGTTATTACTCGCGAGTATTTGATTCAGCCACAAAAAAGTGGTGCGTACACTATTGCAGGCCCCGCTTTTCAAGGACGAGTACAACAAAATTATCGTCAATTAGAAGTATCAGCTCTTGGCGACGATCAGCAAGTAGAAATCAAACCAATTCCGAGTGATTATAAAGGTGCATGGTTACCAAGCGAGCTGGTTAGTCTTGATGAAGAATGGCAACCTAACGACAACACCGTAGAAGTCGGTACGCCTATAACACGTACTATTACACTTACTGCGCTTGGGGTTACAAAAGAGCAATTACCTGAAATCTCTATGCCTACCATTGATGGCATACGCAGCTACCCTGATAAAAAAGAAAATAACAATGCAGTACGTGACGGACGCGTTGTATCGCAGCAAACTGCATCGTATGCATTACTGCCGCAAAAACCAGGTACTTACACTTTACCTGAAATACAGCTGCCTTGGTTTAATACTAAAATGAACCGTATTAGCGTAGCTACATTGCCAAAGCGCACTATAACGGTAACGCCAAGTAGTACCGCACCTAATACCGCCGTGGCAAACCCACAATCAAACCCAAACAATTTACCTGCTATTGAAAATATTTCGAATGAAGCGACAGGCACACAACGTATTGAAACTAAAAGTGATACTCCTCTTTGGTTAATAGTTGTTGCCGCTTTAGGGTATATTTTATGGATTGGTACTGTAATTTTTTACTTAATGACCCGTTCTACTAAAAATACGACTGAGAAATTACAACCAAACAACCGTGATATTTCTCAGCCGAGCTTAAATGAGCTTAAAACGCTCGCTAAAACACATGATGTGAAAGCCTTTTACACCGCATTAAATAGTTTTTCTGTAAAGGTGACTCACAAAAATGTTGGCGCTATTGATGAGCTTTGCTATCGCGTAAAGAGCAGCGAGCTTAATGGCCTTATTAGCCAATTGCAGGCACAACTTTATAGTAATAAAGGCGCAAACACGGATCTTAATGCTATTATTAAAATTCTTGAGAACTATCAAACTCAAGCATCAAAGTCGCAACAAGCTGTATTAAAAGACCTTTATGATTAATAACTACGATACTCAGGTCTTTTTTTGCAATAAATAATAATTTTTTAATTAAAAAAGTGCTTATGCTTGGAAAGAAAAAATCAAACAATCAGGTCTTAATCGATATGGCAGAGAAACAAAAGCGTTATGAAGCCTTGGTCCACGTTTACAATAAAGAGCTTTATCGCTTTGCTTATTGGTTATGCCGTGATCCGCACATAGCAGATGATTTAGTACAAGAAACGTTTTTACGCGCGTGGCGTTCTCTCGACTCTTTACTTGATCAAAAGGCAGCTAAACCTTGGCTGCTTACTATATTACGAAGAGAAAATGCGCGCCGATTTGAACGTAAACAGTTTGATTACAGCGACGTAGAAAACGATACGCTTGTTGATGAAACCAGCCACTCATTAGATGATGAAATGGAGCAAACGGTTATCCAACGCCAGATTGCCCTGCTATCTGATGAATACCGAGAGCCATTATTACTACAAGTTGTAATGGGCTGCTC
The DNA here is from genome assembly GCF_011378685.1 of Pseudoalteromonas sp. C8. Lineage (NCBI taxonomy): Bacteria > Pseudomonadati > Pseudomonadota > Gammaproteobacteria > Alteromonadales > Pseudoalteromonadaceae > Pseudoalteromonas > Pseudoalteromonas sp. C8. Next base: position 225,867 of record NZ_WTKT01000002.1, on the reverse strand, counting down.
TGGCGAAGAGATCGCAGGCATACTTAATTTAAATAAAAACACGGTAATGACTCGTTTATACCGTGCCCGAAATCAACTTAAAGAGGCTTTAAGCCGTGATGATGAACAACTTAAAGGGGCATCAAAATAATGGATGAACTTGAGTTTCGTCGCCGCACTATTGCGCAGCCAAACGACATTGACAAGGAGCTCATGGAGTTTGCTAACAATAACCCAGAGCGACAAAGTTTTATTAATGATATGAAAGATTTTGATAAATTTATTCAAGACTCTTTAGATATACCTGTGCCTGAAAACCTTGCAGACCGCATTCTTTTAAACACATCGTTAAAAGAAAAAGCACTACAAGAAGAGCAAGCAACAGGAAAAAATGTAGTTGATGCCCGCTCGCGCTTTAAGCTTGACCGCGTGCATCTTGCATTAGCTGCATCTTTTGTAGTGGCTATTAGTGCCTTCTTTTTTAGTACAGAGCAAAATATTGCACACGAAGCGGGTGAGCATGCGCTTGCCCATGTGTACTACGAAATTAGTGCGCTTGATAAAAAAGAGCCCATTAGCCTACAAAGCGTTAACGACAAGCTTGCAGTATTAGGTGGTCATCTTGATGAGCTTCCTGGTGATGTAACTTACGCTATGTTTTGTGATTTTAAAGGCGAAAAAGGGCTACATTTGATATTTGAGTCTGACTTTGGTCCTATGACGGTATTTATAGTACCTTCTGAAAATAAATCATTTGGTTTTGGCGATGATAATTTCAAAGACGAGCGCTTTGAAGGTCATATTAACCGAGGCTCACAAGCAGATACTATTTTAGTGGCAAGTGTTGGAGCACCTCTAAATACTTATAACGAACGCGTTACTGGCGCTATTCGTTGGCTTTAAAATAAACAAATTTACCGCTTAGTTTCTACTGAGCGGTTTTTTGATTGTATACTCACCAACAAACCTTTTCTTTTATACCCAAAACCTCTGATTTTTAAAGTAATTAATTAAATTCCTAAAGAAAGTAAATTATAATCGCGGCTCGATTTTAATTAGGGAATTTCATGAAGAACATCATCGTTATTTTTTCATTATTGGCATTATTATGTACTGCCAGTTTTGATGCACACGCACGTAAAAAGTTTGGCAGTAGTAAACGTGGACAAACTCCTGCAACACAACAAACAGCACAAAAACAAAAAGCAGATACAACAACCCCAACAGCAGCACCTAAAGCCACATCAAATAAAAAAGGCATTATGGCTGGCGTTTTGGGTGGTCTTTTAGCGGGTGGCTTAATTGCAGCGATGTTAGGCGACGATTTTGAAGGTTTTCAGCTATTAGAAATGATTTTATTAGCTGGCGGACTCTTTATTTTATTTAAGCTAGTAACAGGCTTTTTACGTGCTAATCGTGCCCCACAACTTGCAAATGCCAGTGCGGATACAAGTGCTCAGCAAAATGCTTTTAAACAAGCACCAATCGAGCAGCCAATGAGTACAGGCTTTGCTAACAGCGCCCCACAAGGTGAAAGTGTCCCTTTTAATTTACCACCTAACTTTGACGTTAATGGCTTTTTGCAAGGTGCCCGTAGTCATTACCATACGCTACAAACTGCATGGAATAATGCCGATTACACCACAATGGCTGAATACTTAAGCCCTGCACTTGTTGCCGAATTTAAAGCTGAACGTGAAGCTATACAAAGCGTAGAAACAGAAGTGATGTTTATTGATGCCGAACTTGTGCGCGCAGATACAAACGCGCAATCGTGGCAGGCTAGTGTTCGCTTTAAAGGTAAGTACCGTGATTTAGGCGATAAAAAAGAACAGCCTATTTTAGAAATTTGGCACTTAGAGCGTCTAATTTCAGACGATGCTCCATGGCTAATAGTGGGTGTTGAAGATTTAATTGATACTCAATAAGCTTTTATTATTTTAAACACCGCGCTTTTTAGCGCGGTGTTTTTTTATTTAAAAAACAATTGATTTACCGCGCCCTGATGCTTCAGAAGCGGCATCTAATTGACCCTCTTTATTAATAATAACGTGTAAGTCACCAAAGTGTCTCTCGTCTATGGTGTAACCCATTTTTGTAAGCTCTGCTTTTACGCTATCGGTTAAACCAATGTGCGTTCTAATTATATTTTTAGGCCACAATTGATGATGAAAACGAGGGCTATTTACAACCTGCTCTGCACTCATATCAAACTCTACTGCATTTAAGATAGATTCGTACACAGTGCTAATAATGGTTGTGCCACCAGGCGAGCCTGTCACCATTTTAACGGTGTTGTTTTTAAGTAATATTGTAGGTGTCATAGAACTCAACATACGCTTGTGTGGCTGTATTTCATTAGCTTTACCGCCTATTGCACCAAACACATTCATAACGCCTGGTTTGGCGCTAAAGTCGTCCATTTCATCATTTAAAATAAATCCCGCACCTTCAACAACGACACCACTACCAAACCCTAGGTTTATTGTGGTGGTATTTGCTACAGCGTTACCCATTTTATCAACGATTGAAAAGTGCGTAGTTTGCTCACTTTCTTTAAGGCCCGGTTTAATATTTTCGGTAGTCGAGATAGCGGTTAACGAAATGCCATTACTGCGCTCTTTGAGGTAGTTAATATTAGTTAACGCGTTTACTGGAACATCAAAAAAATCAGGGTCGCCTAAATACTCTGCTCTATCTGCAAATACACGTTTACCTATTTCAGAAAGTAAGTGCACATACTGAGTCGAGTTATGCGCTAAGCCTGCATTTGGTTTTTGTAACTCATACATTTTGAGCCACTGTAAAATAGCAATACCACCTGAACTTGGCGGTGGCGAAGTAAGTACTTCATAACCATTCCAACTAGCTTTAATAGGCGTACGTGATTTAGCTGTATAATTTTTTAAATCATCTTGATTAATAATACCACCATGCTGGTGCATAAATTTAGCAATAATATTTGCAGTTTCGCCTTTATAAAATCCATCTTGGCCGTTATCACGAATACGCTTTAGCGTTGCCGCTAGCTCGGGTTGCTTAAAGACTTTATTGGCTTTTACATCAGCAAAATATTTTTCAAAGTTTACATTTATTTTTTGCTCTTTTAGATGGGCTATATAATGGCTAACACCTTTTGCTAACTTAGGCGGAACTACAAACCCTTGCTCAGCCAACGTTACAGCAGGCTGTACTAGTGTTTCCCACTTTAAAGTGCCATGCTTTTGATGGGCAAGCCACATACCCGCTACACTGCCAGGTACACCGCTTGCGTGAATGCCATATATTGATTTGTTTGCAATAACATTACCTTGCTCATCTAAATACATATCACGATGAGCCGCTGTTGGTGCTGTCTCGCGATAATCTATAAAATCGCCTTTGCCATCTTTTTGAATAAGCATAAATCCCCCGCCGCCAATATTTCCGGCTTCAGGAAGCGTCACTGCAAGTACAAATTGTGCCGTAATAGCCGCATCAACAGCATTACCGCCTTGCTCTAATATACTTTTAGCAGCATCGGCACTGAACGAGTCAGGCATTGCGACCGCGCTTTGCGCTAAAGGCTGCGCCAAAACACTAAAAGTAGTGAACTGTAAAACCAGTACACTTTTGACGATTAATTTACGTGGTGAAAAAAACAATCCCATACAACATCCTTAATTTATTATTTTTGTTGCCCATATTAATGCACGTCATTTAAGGACAGGTCAATCTTTATACTGTTGATATTTAATCATCTTCAAACGTTTTTTGAATAAAGTACCGCGGGTAAGTCGCCTTGCTCATCTGTATGTGTATAATTATTTATAAATTGCAGGCCTAACTTTTTCATTATTGTTATAGAGGCCGTATTATCTTTTAGTGCAGTTGCGCTTATCGCCTTAACGTCATCTTGCTTAATGAGTTCATCACATAATGCTAAAGCCGCCTCGGTTGCATAACCATGCCCCCAACTCGCTTGTTTAAAGCGCCAACCTATTTCAATATCGCTGTAATTTGGTGCATCACTAAAGAAATCCATAGGTCTTATTAATACCCAGCCAATAAATATATTGGTTTGCTTTATAGTGATACTCCACAGCCCCCAGCCTTTTAGCTCATTTCTATATGCGAGCATACGAGGCACTCCCTCATTTTTTATTTGCTCTAAAGAGGTAGGTACACCTCGCGTTAAATACTGCATTACGGCGGGGTCTTGGTCGAGTTCAAATAATTGAGGCCAATCGTGCTCACTCATTAATTTAAAATTTAATCGTTTTGTTACGGGGGCGTTCATTTTCATTGTTGTATAGTCTGCCTCGAATTAATTATCAGTCTCTAAAGGAGATAGCACATGAATAAATTAGCAGGTTTAGCTTTATTAGGCACTTTAATTACATTAACTGGTTGTGAAGATGCCAACGAAGTAAAAGAAGATGCAAAAGATAAAAGCGCACAAATGCAAGAAAAGCTTGGTGATGCATGGAACGACGTTAAAGAGACAACTAACGATCTTAAAAATGATGAGTCTTTAAACGAGCTATTAGAGCAAAGTAAAACAATGGGCTTAGACATGTACGACGACGGCAAAGAGATTGCGGTTGATGCATGGATTAAAAGCAAAGAAGCTGCTGGCGAGTTAACTGAAAAAACCAAGCAGAAAGCGCAAGAAATTGCTGACGAAATTGAGCAAGCGCGTAAAGAACATAATGAAGGTTAATTTAACTTTCGATAATAAAAAAGGAAAGCCTCGGCTTTCCTTTTTTGTTTTAAGCAGTTTAGCCCAGATATGTGTTTACATATTTAGGGCTTATAAGCTCAAATTAACCTTTGTACTTACTCATAACTAAAGTCGCGTTTGTGCCACCAAAGCCAAAGCTATTAGACATTACAGTATTTAACTGAACATCACGACGTTCAGTAATAATATCTAAACCTGCCGCTTGCTCATCTAGCTCATCAATATTAATTGAAGGCGCTACAAAGCTGTGCTCTAGCATCAATAATGAGAAGATAGCTTCGTGAACACCTGCAGCACCGAGGGCATGACCCGTCATTGCTTTAGTTGCGCTGATCATTGGTGACTTACCACCAAACACTTCTTGAATCGCACCAAGCTCTTTAACGTCGCCTACAGGTGTAGATGTACCATGCGTGTTTAAGTAATCAATACTGTCTACATCTTGCATAGCTTGGCGCATACAACGTGCTGCACCTTCGCCAGATGGAGCAACCATGTCGTAGCCATCTGATGTTGCACCGTAACCAACAATTTCAGCGTAAATGTGCGCGCCACGTGCAAGTGCATGTTCAAGTTCTTCAACTACAACAATACCGCCGCCGCCAGATATAACAAAACCATCGCGATTTGCATCGTATGTACGAGACGCTTTTTCTGGTGTTTCGTTGTACTTAGTAGAAAGTGCGCCCATAGCGTCAAATTCCATTGCCAATGTCCAGTGTAGTTCTTCACCGCCACCAGCAAATACAACATCTTGCTTACCTAATTGAATTTGTTCTACTGCATTACCAATACAATGCGCAGATGTTGCACATGCAGAGCTAATTGAGTAGTTAACACCTTTAATTTTAAAGGGTGTTGCTAAACAAGCAGATGTAGTGCTCGCCATAGTACGTGGAACCATATAAGGCCCTACACGTTTTACGCCTTTTTCACGTAAAATATCAGCAGCTTCTACCTGCCATTTAGACGAACCACCGCCAGAGCCAACAATAATACCCGTGCGCTCATTTGATACTTGGTCGTCAGACAAACCTGAGTCTTCAATTGCTTGAGTCATCGAAATATAAGAATATGCAGCAGCATCGCCCATAAAGCGCATTGCTTTGCGGTCAACATGTGCTTTAACGTCAATATCAATTTTACCCGATACGTTACTACGTAACTTATAATCGGCAAATTCTTGGTTAAAAGCGATGCCGCTTTTGCCCGTTTTTAACGATTCTAATACTTCTTCTTTGTTGTTACCAATGCTTGATACAACACCGATACCTGTAATTACAGCTCTTCTCATGGGTAATTCCCTTAGCTTAATACTTAATTGCATTCTATTTTACGCGAATTTAATCACCTAAGTGGTCAGCTTTCTAGCGTACACTTGTACTCTGAACTGCTAGCTTATAAATAACGCCAGACTATTACAAAGAAAACCCGTAAAATAATTAAAAATATATCTATAAATTTAAAAAATTATGATTAAAAACACACATAGTCACATTAATAATTTAGGTACACCTTTGACTAATAACTCCGGTGATATTTATTTTTCTAATGACGATGGCTTAGCTCAATCGCATTATGTGTACTATGAGCAAAATAATATAGATGTACGATTACAAAATCATGACCAATCACATTTTGTTATTGCCGAAACCGGTTTTGGCACCGGTTTAAACTTTTTAAATACGTGGCAACGCTTTAAAGACCACCTTGAGCGGATGCAAGTTCAAAATGAATGTGAAAAAAGCGTAAAACGCCTTCACTATATTTCGTTTGAAAAGTATCCCTTAACATTAACAGACTTAAAACAAGCATTAACCGCTTGGCCTACCTTAAGCTATTTTAGTGAGCAATTAACAGTAAACTACCCAATTAATTTAGAAGGATGCCACCGGCTCGAATTTAATAATGGCAATGTTGTTCTCGATTTATACTTTGGTGATGCGCTTGAATCAATACAAGCAATGAGCTACCCGCAAACAGGAATTGTTGATGCTTGGTATTTAAATGGGCTTGAGCCAAGTAAAAATCCTGATATGTGGCAGCAAAGTTTATTTAACTCCATGGCTGATATAACAAGAGCTAATGCAACCTTATCGACTTTTACTGCCGCTGACTTTGTTCAACGAGGATTAATAGAGGCTGGCTTTAGTACTAAAAAAGCCAAAGATTTTAATCAAAAAGGAGATATGCTTACTGGCCAACTTAAACATGTTAATAACGCTCAATCAACCCCCGCTTATTTTAATCAAGATAGCAGTACTTTAAAAAGTGTAGCGGTCATTGGCGGTGGTATTGCCAGTAGCTGTATTTTATACAGCTTGGCTAAACGAGGCATAACCAGCCAATTATTCTGCCAAGATGAAAAGCCTGCAATGGGGGCATCGCACAATGTGCAAGGCGCTATTTACCCTCACCTACAAGCTAAAAACTCGCCACACAGTGAATTGTTTGCACATAGCTTTTTATACGCAAAACGTTTGTATAACCAGTTACTCAAAAACGGCTTTAGCTTTGATTACGATTGGTGCGGCGTATTACAACACGCAGTGAAAAAACCTCTCGCTGATAAGCACGAAAACTTAGCACAAAAACAACTGTGGCCAACCCAGCTAATGCGTAACGTAACCGCAGAGCAAGGCGATGAAATAGCCGGCGTAACGACAGGTTATTCAGGCGTGTTTTTTGAACAAGGCGGCTGGGTTAACCCGCCGCAATTAGTAAACGCTATGCTAAGCGCTGCAAATAGCATAAACCCATTTAAAAGCCTATTTAACTGCAATATAAAGCAGCTTAAAAAAACTGATAGCGGTTGGTTTTTATTAACAAATGATGAGCAGCTAGGCCCTTTTAGCGATGTAATTATTTGTGCAGGCGAGCACAGCGATGCATTTAAGCAAACAAAAGCGCTACCTATAGTAGGCGTGCGTGGTCAGGTTTCACATATTGAGGCAAGTGAGCAATCACGCAAACTTAAAACAGTGCTATGCCATAAAGGGTATTTTACTCCGGCTTATTTAGATCATCACTGTATGGGTGCCACATTTGAAAAAAACACTAAAAGCCGCCAAGTTACAGCGCTCGACAACCAATTAAACCAAGAGCAACTACTTAGCTTTTATCAGCAAAGTGAATTTGCCTCTACCCTTGGCAATATAACCTCGGCAAAAGCGGCTGTTCGCTGCACATTTATAGATCACCTACCAATGGCAGGGCAATGGTGCGAGCAAAGTGATTATATAATGGCCTTTGCTAATCTACGTTTAGGTAAACGCTACCAATATGAGCAACTTAATAAACCACAACAAGGTCTGCATATTTTTACCGGTTTTGGTGCACGCGCTTTATGCAGCGCACCGCTAAGTGCAGACCACCTCGTAAGTTGTTTAAATAACGAACCCCGCCCATTAAGCGAACGTGTAAGCCAAGCGATTCACCCTGCTCGGTTTATAGTGCGAGATTTAATTCGTAATAAAATTTAAATGACAAAGGTGCTTATTGAGGTAAAATAAGTACCAATAAAAGGAATTTATTACTCAAAGGACTCTAATGAAAAATTTAGCATTTTTAATAATATTGCTATGCACTCTATCGTTTAACGTACTCAGCCAAAACGTCACTGAAATCCCACTTCCTGAAGAGTTTGTTACAACGATGGATGTAGCAAGCGAATACCCAATGGTACGTACTGGTTATTTAACCGATTCAATTTCTGATATCACTCGCTTTTATCAGCAAAAATTAGGTGAACCTTCAAAAACAAATGGCAATAGTACATATCGCACTTTGTTTTATAATTACCAAGAACATAAAGTCCGTATTAGTCTATACCGCCGTAGTTATGTGACCGAAGTGAGTATAATGGTTGAATAAAAAGGTCTAAAAAAACACGCCAAAAGCAGCTAATTTTAATGCTCAGTTAAGTATTGAATTTTAATTAAAGTATTTTTTGAAATTAGCTCATTTAAACTCTTTTTTACCCTTTAAAAATAATCCCCTACCCCAAGGTCTGTTTGTAAGCACATTACTTTTACTATTTATTGGAAGGAGTTAATTATGAGTAAGACCCTAATTATTGGCGCAAGCGGACAAATAGGTAAAATGACAACTGAGCTACTTTTAGAAAATGAGCAAAATGTTGTGGCATTAGTGCGTGACAAAAATAAGTTAAGCGATTTAAACAGCTCTTTTTTAACTATTGTTGAGCAAGATCTTGAAGGCGATTTTGGTGATGCAATGAAAGGCTGTGACCAAGTGATTTTTGCTGCTGGTTCTGGTGGAAGTACAGGCGATGATAAAACTGTACTCATTGATTTATGGGCTGCAACAAAAGCAGCTACATTCGCTAAAGAGCACGGTGTTAACCACTTTATTATGGTCAGTTCAATTGGTGCTGACGATCCAGATTCGATTCAAGGTGATTTAAAACCTTACTTGGTTGCTAAGCACATGGCTGACGAGCACCTAATAAACAGTGGTTTAAATTATACCATTGTTCGCCCTGGTACATTGACTGACGATAGTGCTTCAATGCAAGTAACTACGCAGCAACCAAGTGATCGTTCAGAAGCTAAAATTAGCCGCGAAAACGTAGCTAATGCATTATTACATATTGCGACCAACTCATTTATTAGTAACCGCATTTTTAAGTTGTTTGATGGCGACAAACCAATTAAAGCCGCTGTTAAATAAGCTTTAATACCAATTTAATTAAACGTATGAACAATTATTACAAAGAATATGTAATTCATCGATAAGGCAAAAATTACAGTATAGTCGCTCTATATCAGTAACTTTTTGGCGCAATGAATTATTTAATCCTCTTAAATAATTTATGTTTAATAAAATTAAATTTACTCCACTAAGCAAATTAGTGGAGTAATATTTTTATACCTTGCCAACCAAGTTGTAGCGTTAATAATGTTAAAACTATCCTAAAAATATGCTTAAATTTATCCCCAGACATCCTTTTAAGTAATTTAATTCCGAACCAAGTTCCTACAGCGCCACTTATTACCATGGCAATTACAAGCGGTATCCATTGCCAAAAACTAAAACCAACAGCGCCATAAATTATCGCTTTTAATAAATGCTGCACACTCATAATGCTCGAAAACGTTGCCGTAAATTTTAACTTTTCGTAATTATTTATATATAAACAGCTACCAACTAATGGGCAACTTGCCCCCACAAACATAGAAATAAAAGTAGTTATTCCACCGGCGACCATACGCCACACCTTAGAGGTTAATTTTATAGGTGGCGTTTTACCCCACAGTAAATAAATAACAAAAATAGCGACCACTAACTTCATAGCATCAAGCGATATATCATCAATAACAAAACTTGATAACCCCGCCCCTACTAAGCCGCCTAACGCAAAATATACAAACATGCTTTTATCAATATGCTTAAAGCTGAGTAAAAACCTATTTGCATTAGAGCCAAGCTGTACTAAACCATGCACAGGCACAACAACTGCCATTGGCATAAACGACGCCATAACAACAAGCAGCATTAATCCGCCACCAGCACCAAATGCAGCAGATATAAAAGAAGTAAAGCCAGCGGTGATCATTAACAATAAAAACAAAAATAAAGACATGCTGTCGGGAAATAAAAAATCCATAAAACTCCACTGCCTATTTAAGTACTTTTAAGTACTTTTAAGTACTTTTAAGTACTTTTAAGTACTTTTAAGTACTTTTAAGTACTTTTAAGTACTTTTAAGTACTTTTAAGTACTTTTAAGTACTTTTAAGTACTTTTAAGTACTTTTAAGTACTTTTAAGTACTTTTAAGTACTTTTAAGTACTTTTAAGTACTTTTAAGTACTTTTAAGTACTTTTAAGTACTTTTAAGTACTTTTAAGTACTTTTAAGTACTTTTAAGTACTTTTAAGTACTTTTAAGTACTTTTAAGTACTTTTAAGTACTTTTAAGTACTTTTAAGTACTTTTAAGTACTTTTAAGTACTTTTAAGTACTTTTAAGTACTTTTAAGTACTTTTAAGTACTTTTAAGTACTTTTAAGTACTTTTAAGTACTTTTAAGTACTTTTAAGTACTTTTAAGTACTTTTAAGTACTTTTAAGTACTTTTAAGTACTTTTAAGTACTTTTAAGTACTTTTAAGTACTTTTAAGTCGCAGTATTTAAATAGTAAAAAAGGTACTAAACACATTTAGAGAAACTTTATCAGCTTCTATCTCGTGCTATGTACTATGTTGCGTTGTTTTTGCACTTTGTTTGCACATTTAACAAATATTATACATTCAACTTCATTACCGGATATTTTTGATGAGAAGATTTAACACACCAATTTTGACACCGCTTGCAGTGTGCATACTCGCACTGGGTTTAGCTGCCTGTAACGGTAGCGATGCTGAAAGTACCGTCGTAACTGAAACAACCACCGATGAGGGAACTACAACAGATACTTCAACCGATTTTGTTGTAGAAGTTGACCCTTTTAACTTTGAAAGCGATGCGCTCATTTCATCAATTACCACTCAAACATGTACGCTAAGTAATGGCGATGAAGCCTCATGCTACAAAATTGATATTGCCGGTGCGCCTTCAAATTACGAGATTGGTGTATTTTGCCCTCAAAATATCACCTCAACAGCTGACGAAGCCGGTATTTGGTTTGATGGCACCGGTGAGGTTTACGATATAACCGGAGACTTTATTTTAAATCTACCTACATTATATAACGATAGTCATTGGCAGCTATACGACGAAGGTACAGGCCTTGTAAATGTAACCGACACACAAGAATCGTGTGATGGCGCTGCACGTCCAAACGTAGAAGAACAATACCAAAACCACTGCGTAGAATGCTCTATTGATTATGTTGATGGCGGTATATCAGAATCATTTTTAATTCCAATAACGCCTGTTGCAACAACTCAAAATAGCAGTATTGGTAACGCCAATGTAGGTGTTGCTCTCAATGGTGTTGTACTTGCTGCACCCGCGCCTGTTGAGGCTATTTTAGGCGCATACACTATTGCAGCCTTTGATGATTGCGCTGGCCATATTAACTTAGTAGCAGGTTATCACTACCACGGTGAAGCAGGTTGTAGCCAAACACAAATTCAATCAGACGGTCATGCCGCCATGATGGGTTATGCACTCGATGGATTTGGTATATTTGGCATGCTTAACGAAGATGGATTAGAACCCACTGATTTAGACGAATGTAGAGGCCACACCGACGATACACGCGGATACCACTACCATGCAGCCGATGTATCTGAAAACATGTTTATTGGTTGTTTTAAAGGTGCTACCGCAAGATAACTCGCATTCTGGCCAAATAATTAACTGAGATACTAATGAAAATATTTAACGTGATAAAAGCACTAACCACTGGCTTTTTACTTGCTGCCTCATGCTCAGCGCTAAGCCATGCAGGTCATGGTTCAAACGCGCCTTGGGAAGCATGTGAAGCAAAAGCCATTAATGAAGATTGCAGCTACACAGGCCATGATAAAAAAGCGACAGGCACATGCCAAGCAATGAACAAAGTACTTATGTGCGTTCGAAATAAACCACTTGAAACATTAATAGACAAAGCAGCCCAACCAGCAAGTGATCAAAAGCAATCTGTAAAATCACTCGCTAAACGATAAAGTAACAGCTACACGCCAAAGCCTTAACGCTGTTTGTTAAGGCTTTTTTAATCGCAAATCATTAGAAAGCATACCCTTTATCTGTTAAGTTAGTTTTGTGTATCAAATAATAAAAATAAAATTCCAAAAATGGAATTACACAAGCAAGGTACTAACGTGAGCGCTACATTTAAAATTGTTTTTAATGGTCAGTTATATCAAAATACTGACCTTACCTCTGCCCAAGAACAACTCAGCCAACTTCTTAATATTCCTCATAATATTGTTATTCAGTTGTTTGATGGAAAAGCTTACGCTTTAAAAAAAGACTTATCGAGTATTGATGCTGTTAAAACAGAATCCTCACTTAAAAAGCTAGGTTTGATTACTAAAGTAGAACCTCAACTCATTACTGTAATCTCTCAATCTCAAAATAATCAAATAGCACTCACTGAGCACAGTAAAAATACAGATAAACACATTAGTGAAAGTACTAACGACAAAAGTACCTCAATACAAAACGAACGCCTAGATACAGACGAAGCCCCAAATACAGCTGCAGCTATTAAGCAAAGTTATAATAAATATAAACTACTGCGTAACACTTTAAAAAGCGCATTGTACTTTTGCTATTGCGCACTTTGTATTATTACCTTAGTAGGTGTAGTGATCAGTGTTAATGCACTTAAAAACAACTTTGACACTCTAAATAACACAACTACAAACAACTTAAGTTACCAAAACTATAAACAATATTTGATTGATCAAAATAGCCTAAATCAACCAACACAAAAAGTAACAAACGAGCGAACAGCTAACCCTACACAGCAAAAAAGTAATGAGTACTTTAGTCGCTTTTCATCACTAATAAATAGCTACGCGCAAAGTACAGGACAAGCTGATATAAAAACGATGGGGGGTGATAAATTACAACAGCACCTACAAGAAATAGATGACCTAGGCCCTAAAAATGAATTTTGGCAGCAACTGATACAACTTTCAAAAAGCTTAGATAACGATAAGCACGCAATAGGGATGCTAAACAATACTGACCCCGCCAAAGTACAATGGATAAACGCGGTAGATTGGATCAGCCAAAGCTATATTAGGCAACATCAAAACTCGCAAACTACAAACACCTCCCCAGCCAATGCGGATGAGCAAAGCAGCAACCCAATACTTAATCTAACGTTGTTAATAAGTATGTTGTCGTTATTCAGTATTTTTATAATTGCGATAAAAATGAAGTTACGCGCAATTATAAATACTTAAACTTTATTTTATAAATTCCATAAAAAAACCCGCAAATTTGGATTAACAAATTTGCGGGTTTCTTATGGTTTTCGAATAACGAGTTCAAAAAACCTTTATTGGTGCTGGGGTCATCTTAACCTAGACTATAACCAACTGAACTAAATGAAATAAGTAAAACTCAAACCCTGAAGGTACTACTAACGGTACTACTTAAATCAAAACTCAACGAAGATGGAGGCTTACTTTTAGCATAGTCACATATTTTATATGCGATAGATTTTATCAGTAATTTTCAATTAATGTTATTTAGATAAGCTATAAATAGATATTACTTAAATAAATGCATTAACTAAAAATACCTATTATCTTCTTTTACCTGTACCAGGCCCTCCACCACCGGAAAGCACAACGCCTCGCATATTAAATATATCTTTACCTTTGGCAGCCTGTTTTTTATTTTTTGCTTTCTCTGAGTTATTTCTTTGGAGAGTCCTTCGCTTAGCATGAGCAAAAACAATAAGCCTTTCTAAAACTGGAGTATTTATAGATTTAGTGTCCTTGATAGTTTTATTAGCTAAAAAAGTAATTTCTTTTTCTAGTGCACTGAGCTCTTTAGTTACCGATAACTCTTCAACCAATGTTTGACTACCTTTTGGTAGCTTTTGTATAAGAGCCCATTCGTAAGTATGAGACTTACTATTACTCGCGTTGCCTAATTTGCCTACTACAACTCCCTTTTTCGGACACTTTTTAATATGCACCACAAGCTTTGGTTTTGATTCTAAAACTAAAGCACAATGAGGGCACGTCCTCAAACTTTCAGGAAGAACTTTCTTTCTTTTTGTTTTCGGTATAGCTCTATACTTAGGTCTTGATATTTTTTCAGCCTCAAGTGCATTAACGGCTTTAGCCTCAGGGCTGTCATCAACGAAAATCCACCCATGTTTTTTATGCATATGGGAAGCTAAATCTGTTATGTTTATATACCTCTCACACATTCCACATTTAATATTTTTCATCCCAGGCCTCCACAATTCAGACTCTTTTTATAAATTGCCACAGTACTGCGCTTATCTTTTTAGCGAAATCCTATTCGTACAATAACTAACAAGCTCCCATTTATATCTAAACACCCTTATATCTAAACTCCTTTCTAGTTTAGGTATTGAGATTATAAAAAAGTTTTTCTCTTCACGAATTTGAGCTATATCCTTTAACGATATTTGCCGGCAGTTTTCATTATTTTCAGCATATATAGTTATGTTCCTATCACTAAACTCAACAAGTATTTGGATAGTTACTTTGTCAATAATTTGAATACGCTTAATAAATAAAGGAATCCAATTTTCAGATTGCCAATTATATTCTATATCCACGCTAACCTTGAATACTAACCTTTGCGGAATTGAGCTAGAGTCTGTGCATGGATGTTTTGACCAGGGAGGGCCTAATTCATCAAAGAAAACTCTTCCATCAAACTCAGATTGATAAAAATAGACCGGCTTCCCACAAACTGGGCAGCTGGCATTAGGGTTAACAAAAGAGTAATAATTTTGCTCTATTTTAGCTATTCCAGAATAGTAAGTGACACTAGGTGTACTGGAAGCTGATTCATTATTGATGTCGCTTCCAGAGCGATAATGCGAGCTAACCCAAGAGCCATTTCTAAAATGATTTTTTACCACTCCACCACGTCGATGATGCATATAATAATTCCTTTTATTACTAGAGAGTTTTAATTTCCCCCAAGTACGCACGCAAATTCAAAACATCTGTATCAATTAAACCCTTCTAACCAACTTCTGTTCCTCTGAATCATATCTATACATGTGAATTGTATTATCTTGAATCAAAGTAACAGCATCATTAATTGTTTCCAAAGGTAAATTAAACCACTCTTTCGCTTTGTGTAACCTGCCATCATTTCCAGTGACTTCAACGTTTAACCTTACTCGACCAAACAAAGCATGAATAGCACTCTCAACAGAGTTTAGATTTAAGCCATTCAGTGGTATTACTTTAACTTGCTCTGCTTCGTGCATTAGAAATGCAGGGTCTTTAGCTGCTTCTTTGAACCTAGTACTAACATCTCTCTTTGTTAACCCTATTTTATATAAATGTTTATATGTTTCTTTAAGATCTGGTTTTAAAGTTCTAGCAATATAAATATACCCGGTAGCTTTTGTTTGCTTTAATACTTGAAGGCGTGGATCAAGTTCAGATTCGCCCTTAATGCGTTTAGCATTGAAGGGTGTCCCGTCGGTTGTTAATATTCGCCGAGCACTATTATCTTCGCGAATTCGCTTTGTAAGTGAACGAAGTAGCATGGTTGATTGAGTACCGTTTTCATAAACAATTAGTAATCGCCTATCTTCACGGTCCGTCCCTCTAAATACCTCACTCATGTAATCAACAAATAACAGCATACCTTTTAGAAGATAAAAGTTACCTTCGGCAAACTCAAAAACAGAAAGCTCAGTATCAGCAATTGGACCTAGTAGCTTAGTTTTTGCAGCTAATTCCTTGTGTACATTTTTAAATAGCGGTTCAAAGACTAAAAAGTTACTACACTGTGTAGTCTTACCAATAGACTCAGCTTGATTTCTTGCTTTTACAATTTCAGGATCTGTCACATTTTTGATACTTAATATGTCAGAAACCTCTGATTTTGGTGAGATAAACTCCAATAAATCAGAGTTAATTATATCATCTAGTGATTGGAACTCTTCTTCCTTGGGGATTCCTACAGTAGGGGCCTCAATAATATCCAACATACTAAATTCATCATGATCTTTTAGCTTATTAATTAACTGTTTATCCTCTTTTATTTTTTCCAGTTTATAAAACAACTTCAGCTCAACCATATCACCTTCATCTGACGGTAACTTACCATGATCTCTATAAAAGTCGTTTATTTCCATAAAGTCGTCTAAATCGGTTGCTCTCACAGCCCTGTTTTTAGGCTTTGGTTTTGAAATCCATCCAAATTTATCAGCACTTAGTACTACATTAAGAAAATCCATGTCATCCATACTTACCTCCCGTGTTGTTGACGCATTTTTTCAACAAATAGAATAGCCTCTGCTAACCTTCTTTCCATAGGATCTGATGAATCCATAGAAGGCTTACGCTTGTGCTGCGCCATAAAACTTTCAACTTTTCGTTCTTGAAATAGTATTAAAACTTCTTCTTTAGTAATTGTTATCTTTTGTGAGTCTATTTCATTTTTAATTGCTTTTAATATAGGTCCATCAACTGACTTAGACAGAACATCAAACGCGGTTTCATATATATTCATAGTGTCAATCAAATCAACGCTAAGGTTATCCAAATCAAATTGAGTATTAGCCATAACTATAAAACGAGAATTCCTACCGTCAGCGCCTTGCTTCTCTTCGATCCGTGATGGTTTGATTAGGGCTTCAGCTATAAAATGCTGACGCACCTCTTCAATCTCTTGCTCTGTTAATCCTAAACCTTTAAATTTTTCTTCGATAATTCTTGGTAAATGTACTTTGTTAGCTACTTCAGGATCTATAGAACCTACCATAGCTTTTTGCATAACATTGTCTTGAACTACAGCAGCCTGAAGCTCTGTCATATCCTCTTGAATTATTTTCCTAACCCGGTCCGTGCTAGGCTCAGAGAACCCTTTAATTTCAACCGTACCTGCTTTATTGCTTTCGGTTTTCTTTTTAAGATCCGCTTGCTCTTTATTGTATTCAGGATCAAATTCGTTTTTGTTAATATCGCTATCTGAATTCTCTTTAGATTTTGGGGAGCGGAAGCTTAATCTAGGTTCTAGAATTTGTTCCATTAATAACGAACAAGTAATTGCTTTAAGCATATTATTTACAGAGTCTTTGATTACTGTATCTGTAACATCTGGGTTAACAATTAAATTGGTAAATTGTGCATGAGTTTTATTATCAGAATCACGTGTACAACGTCCAATAATTTGAATTATTTCTGTTAATGACCCTCTATATCCAATCGTTAAAGAATGTTCACAGTAAGACCAGTCAAACCCTTCTTTTGCAGTTCCGAGTGCGATAATTAAATCCATATCATCAACATCATTTATATCTCGTAAATAACCTTGAATCTTATCCCTTTCTTTTGCGTTGTCGTTAACAAGGTCTGCAACTTTTATTATTTTTTCATCACTTTCACGCTTAACGAAAATAACACCAGCGTCATAAGCAACAGGGTCAATTGTATGACCATCTATTACCTCGCCAATACTATCAATAATAAGACCAACTTCTTGATACTTATTCCCTGTCGACTCAATTGAATTAACATTAGGAATATGAAGTATTGTTTTCTTATCTGTGTCTAAAATTGACTTTCGATTATTTTCTGGATCATTTACAAATTCTGAAAGGTAGGAGCCTTGATAGAAGTGATAGCCTATACCTAAAGACTTTAAGTGTTGGTAACCATTAAGTTGTTCATAATAATTGTATGTTACTTTATCAAATAGAGTTTCATATTCTGGTGGTAAAATAGGCTCAGCATCACCACGAAAGTATGAGCCTGTCATTGCAACAATATGTGCATTAGACTCATCCATAAGTGACTGTAATACACCGCCAAGTATATTATCTTCATTAGAAGATAGGTGGTGAAACTCGTCTATAGAAACTAAACAGTTATCAAAATCGCTTGCCGTTAGTGATTTAAAAGAGTTCCTTAATGTCGCATGAGTACATACTAAAACTTGTTCGTCCGACGCCATAAACTTCTTAAACGAACCGGACGTATCATTTGCATCAATACATAAGTTGTTTTCAGGTTTAACAGACCAATCCTCAAAGAAGCCACCATTAGTTAACTTAGTGTTGGAGAAGGAGCCGCCAATAGATTTTTCAGGAACGGCTACGATGACTTTTTTCAAATTTTGATGTTTGAGCTTATCTAATGCAATAAACATTAACGCTCTTGATTTACCCGATGCCGGAGGTGATTTTAATAACAAATATTGAGAGTGCCGGTTCTCATAGGCACGAGCCTGCATATCTCTCATACCCATGTTATTTATATTTACACTTGATGAATTCCTTTGGTAATTTACTTCAACAAAATTGGTAGTCATTATATTGCCTCCTTGCTTAGTTTATAAAGATTAAATAGGACTTCTAACCGGTCACTATCCATTGTTAGTTTCTTTGTTATATTTGCCGACTTCAGGTAAATGTTTTCAACAAAAGAATCAATTTCTTCGTGAAGAGTTTTTAGTCTTTCGGGCATAGTTTTTGGGCTGTACTGGACAGATAATGATTGACCATCTATGACTCTCTCTCTTATTAACATATTTGCGTATTGCTCAAGCTGAGCGATTTCATCCTCTGTAAAATCAGGAACAGGAAAAGTGTTATAACAGAGAGTATTTGAATAACGATAGTCTGATTTTAATCTACCTCCAACAGTTGCAACCCACAGGGTATGCAAGCGACTGGAAAGTAAAGTAAAAACATAAACCTCTGGGTTAAAACATACTGTACAAGAATCTGCAGCTATCGAATTTTCATCAAAAAAACCCATTGGAATATATTTTCTATTTTCAGAGGACACTCTTGGTATAACCAGTTGAGTTGCCATCCGGTGTCTATTTTCTCCAAAAGCATACGGAATATTACTAAGTTTGTTTGTAGCCGCCCTTTTACTTTGGCTTCTATAATTATGTACGTTTTGGAACCTATCATTTAAAAATACATTCTTTTTAGCTATTTCATATTCCTCTTTATCAACCCATATACACCAACGAGTTAAGCCCTTTATTAATTCATTTGAACCGATTAATTTTTTGATATATTTACTAACATGATCGGACCCTTCTATCACTTCTTCTCTTTCTTCAGATGAAAGAATGAGATGCCCTCCATCATTAGCCATACTGCCAAATGAAGCAGGTGGTAAACCATTAAGAGGTTTTTTCTCTGCTGCTACAAAAATATTTTCAGCGGGTATTAAATAAGCATTTATATTTTTAACCTCTCGCCTTAAGACACTTTCAAAGAGGTATTTCTTTTCGCTATTCTTATTTCTTAATGAAACAATAACGCAAATAACCGCAGCTTTCCCTTTGGCATTATTTTCCCACTTGAATGGCTTATGAGCAAAACCAATTTCTACATCATTATCCAAAAGAGTGGGCCATAATATGGATACCGAATCGCCTTGATTTATTGAGTTGGTTGATACTAAAGCGCACTCAGCTTTTGACTTTGTAATATACTGTTTAGCCTTCACGAACCAACAAGAGACGTAATCTAAATTATTCGCGCCAATAATTTCAGAACAAACAAGTTCTATATCATTTTTTTGCTCAGAATTTTGCAGCCTTGCTCCCAAAAATGGTGGATTACCAACCAAGAATACTTCGCCCTCATTTGGCATTACGCTATTCCAATCAATTCTAAGCGCATTCCCATGAACTATATTATTGTAAGATTTCAGCGGTAAGGTAGCTTCGTTTGCACCAAACTCATCGTTAAATTCCTGATTCATTTGATGCTCAACGAGCCATAGCGAAAGTTCAGCTATACCACTTGCAAAATCATCGTACTCGATACCATAAAACTGCCCTAACGAAATACCGGAGTTAGGTGCTCCTAGTAATAAGTTAATTTGCCCTCCGGAACCCTCTAAGCGACGAACCTCCTTTAGAATGGTCATTTCTAACTTCCGCAGCTCTTTAAAAGCAATAATTAAAAAGTTACCTGAGCCACACGCCATATCACCAACTTTAATCTTTGATAAGCGTGTACATAAGGCCTTCAAATTACTTATTTTGGTAGTATCTTTAACATCAGAACCAAGTATTTTTAGATATTCCTCTGTCAATTTATCTAAAAATAAAGGACTTAATACTTTCATTATATTTTGCACAGAAGTGTAATGCATCCCCATTTCGGAGCGTTTTTTAGTATCCATGACAGCTTGAATCATTGAACCAAAGATATCAGGATTTATTTGTGACCAATCTAATGAACCTGATTCTATTAAGGCTCTACGTGAACGCACTGTAAACTTAGGTATAACTAGGTCATCTGCGAACAAGCCACCATTTACGTAAGGAAAAGTTTTAAAGTTATTTGAACAGTTATCTCTATCGGTTGTATTTAAAATATCAAAAAGTTCTTTTAAAACATCATGAACATCTGAACCATTTTCTTGTGATAATGAACCTATTGTTTTTGTGAACTGATCCTTTTGGAATATCCCAGTATCTTCAGCAAAAAAACAAAATAAAACTCGGGATAGGAACACATTCATAGAGTGAATCTGTTCCTCCGTTTGTATTTCATTATCCACTTTAAGCAAATCGAACAGTTTCGCCATTTTTTCAGCAGCTTTTGCATCAGCAACGGACTCAGTTGCTAAACTAGCTCTTTCCATACCAGCCAGTGGCAAGAAATACTCAAACTCGTAATGTAGCTCATCTATGCCAATTTCAATTGTGTCACTAGATTTAATATCATGAGCAAATATTGTTTTGTAGTCAGTTACTATTACAAAACGAATTTTATTTTTTTTGAGTGACTTTAATGACAAGGAATCATTCAATATTTGCTCTAAATTACCACTGCCTTCTTTAAAGAGAAGTTGTCCGTTAGAAGTTATTTCAGCAGTGGTTTCAAACTTCTTTTTTAATCGTGTGATTGAAGCCTTAGCCGTTCCAAAACACAAAAGAAGATCATATATGTAACTTTCAGGTTTAATGTTTTTTGATAGAGCTGCTAAGTTTTCTTGAACTTCCGTATAGGTAATAGCCATTTAATTTCTCTTTTAATTATTCACATACCCTTTAGCACTGGTGCACTATGGGATTGTACTTTGATTATATTTTTAGTTGTATTCTTGATTTAACTCGACTCAGATTCATCCCATACAAACATAAAATGATATACGAAGCTTGTCAGTTAAGGTCCAGAGCTTATTTCCTAAGCATTTTAGAAACTGTTGTTCTGCGTTATTCATTATTATCTCTTTGCCGTTAATACTAAAAAATTAGTTGTTAGCTGGGTTTAGCCAAATGGTCTATAGCTTGCGTTTGGAGTTATTATTTAGTTTTGCGATTATAGCTATGCATGAGCTAATCCCTGGGGTAGGTATATTCATTAACAACTCCTTGTTGATGCGCTACGGGTAGTAATCCACATTACGTTTTATAACCCGTTAATAAGTATGATACTAACAAAAAATACCACTACTGTATAAAATAAAATATTAGCTATTATTGCTTATATTTTAGGGTAATACCCTCCCTTTCACACTTAGTTTTATTTTTATTATTGTTCAATCAACGGTAATGAAAAAGTATATAAAACATTATGAGGTAGTGTTTTGAAAAGTTTTGATTTTTAGTGTTATTTAAAGAATCAATATAAATTGCTCACATCAAAATAAGGAACTTTAATCTGTGAGTAAAGTTTAACGTTTTTATAAAAAATCAAATCGTTTTGAACTCCTTTAATATGTTCCTAAAAATAACAATAAACTATTATTTTCATAAGGTTAAATTTTTAGGCTTGTTCCGAATTGTTCCGCGTTGTTCCGTTTTTATTAGCATGTTTATTACTCTATTATGAAACTAATTTATCCTTAATACGGCTTGTTCCATAGTTTTTTGTCTGTGGTGGCTTGTTGCTTTTGCTTCTTACTTTAGCCAAATAAGAAATACGCCATACGGCCTCTTGAAGTGAATCATAATCACCTCGCATAATATTGTAGTAACAGTGCTTAGGGGTATATTGTGAACCTTGTAGCTGATACTCCCAGATAGCTTTTACTTTTAGTAAAATATCATGAGGATGACGTACTTTATGACCATCAAGCATCAATACATAGTGGTAGTGCTGTTGGCTTGCAGTTTCAATCTCACGACACCAAATAAAACCTACTCGTTTTAAGGTATATACTCGTTTAAGCCACTTAAACAAGATGCGATTAAATTTAGTAATTACTTGATTATCCGGCGAGTACTCGTATAGGCGAAGATCAAAGCGAATTAGGTGTACTTTGCTATGGTGCTTTAATATCATATCAACTTGGTTTATCATTTTCTTAGCCATAGTTAAGTAAATACCACTGTGCTGACCGTTCACCCAGAATACCTGATCATTTACCTCAATAGCCCTAACCTTAACCTTATAAGACATACAACACTCAAGAGATATTATTAATTACCTAGTAGCCTGTTAGTCGCTACTATCGCTATTCAATAAGTATGAATTTAAAGCGTCAGGGTTTTGCTAATAATTTATGGGGTCAAAAACCTATAAATAGCGACCAGTAGAAATCTTTTAAATCCATACAAAGCACTCAGAGTAAGCGAACACTAACATTGTTTAGGTAGGTCATTAACGTTATGCTTAACATGCTGGTGGTTTAACTTCCACATTGCGCCACCAGCACACCATTGACAAGTCGCATTGAAATTAACTTTCTTTGCGGCTTTCCTCGTTCTTAAATAACTCTTGCTGCTCTTTTGTCATAGACAAATTAGCCGAGCGCCTTGCTAGTCTTCCTGTTAGAGGACATTTAATATCCTCATACCCCAGCGTGAATACATAGCCTTTTCTTTCAAGCGCTGAGGCAACACTTTGTAAGCTATCAATGCCAATAGAGGTCGCCATATTAGTGTCTGCTTTTATTCCTAAAGCAATAACACTAAGCACATAATTGGCCTCTTTTTGGCAAGGATGAGGCTCTGGTAAACCTAGTTCTAAACATTTATTTTGACGTATCATTACCTCACCCCTTATAGCTGCGTTTATCGATCATACTTTGCACCAAAGCTCTTAATTGCTGTTCTGTGTAACCTGCAATCATCGATTGAATTACTTCATTGCATTCACTTTCAACAAAGCCAACAGCTCTGACACCCAAGCTTATTGATGTAGGAAATAGACCATCATTAATGCGATTATAGAGTGTGGATTTTGACCAGCCTGTTTTGTTTAAAACTTCGGGTCTGCGGATGATTTTAGAGAAACTTTTAATGTTCATTTTTAACTGCCTTTGTATGTTATGGAATGGTTCAGGCACATTAAAAACTATTAACCAGGGGGTTAGGCTAGAGGGGTTCGCTGATTAATTTAGGGGGTTACCTAGGTGACCCCCCTAAATCTTTACTTAGATTTTATTATTGAAGCAATCGCTGTGGCTTTTTTATTACTTATACCTGGGAAAGTACGCCCATTATCTTGATGCTTAACTCCGCGAAGCTTACTCTCTTCTTTTAACCAATCATCTATTTCTTTGTTCAAGGGTAAAGTTCTTCTGCCCATACAAAGCTGTTCGTATGCATCAATAGCTAGTTGAAGCTCAGGTGGATACTGTTTGTCAGAATGAAAATCGAGCTCTATATTGGAATTACTTTTATTATCTAGATCCGTAAATTCTTTATAGTCCCAAAATTCATTCTCAAAATCATCTATGTAGGGACTTTCCAATGGAACTCCAAGCTCGGCGCAGTAACTTATAAAGTCCTGATAAAGGTAATAAGTCTCCCCATATATTTTATTACCAGCTCCATCACGGCTCAAATCTTTATGAGAGCTCAAGTCAGGCCTTGAACAATACTCCCCACATTCATAAAAACTAAAAAATATTCCCTCTTCATCACCATAATCATTAATAATGGTATCAACGTAAACACTTTTGCTCTTTATATAGCCGGTTACATATGCACCTTTAAAATCACCACTTGAATCGGAGCTAACTAGAAGACCATCGTAATAAATGTATTCATCAAGTTTCGCAATAACAAAACTTATATCTATATGAGTAAGCGCTAGTAGCTCAACCCTTGTTCGAAAGCTATCCTTAAAGTTATTTTCCATATTTGGCTCTTTCCGTATTATCCATAAAATTTCAACTTACTACCTTTAAATTCGTACACGTTCTTCTAACCTGACCAAACTGTGCTTGTGCTATATGCTCAGACCACCAGCTCATCATCACTCGTCTACGATCTAAGTAGTCTGCACGATTATAAGCTCGCCTGACTTCATTTTTATCTACGTGGGCCAATGCGGCTTCAACCACATCACCATCAAAACCTTGCTGATTTAGTGTTGTACTAGCTAGAGCTCTTAAACCATGAGCAACTAAACGTTTTTCATAGCCCATACGCTTTAAGGCCATATTAGCTGTTTGCTCATTTATATGATGTCTAGGGTTTCTATCAGCTGGGAACACATGCTCCCTATGCCCACTAATAGGTTTTAAGCTATTTAGTATTTCTAATGTTTGCTCCGTTAGAGGAACTAGATGCTCGCGCTTTTTCTTCATTCGTTCAACAGGAATAATCCATACTTTATTTTCTAAGTCGATCTCAGACCACTTAGCGCCAGCCGCTTCACTAGGTCTAACCATAGTATGTAGCTGCCATTCAATTAAAAAACGAGTTACTAGCTTAATACTGGCATAGCTAATATCTCTCATTAACTGTGGTAGCTCTCCAGGTGTAATAGTAGGCATATTTTCTTTAACTGGTTTTTGAAAAGCAGCTCTAAGACCTGCAAGCGGGTTTGCATGTATTAGTCCCGTATTAACAGCAAAGATCATTATCTCATTTAACCTTTGGCATAAACGCTTAACAGTTTCTAAGCTCCCTTTTGCCGCAATAGGCTTAAGTATTTCAATAACCTTTGGTGCTGTGATTTTGCTGATAGGCAATTTACCTAACGAAGGCAGAAGATGATTATCAAGCGAACGCCATAAATCGATACCATAATCCTCACTGACTTGAGTGCTTTTTATTTCAAACCAAGCCATAGCCACATGTTTAAAAGTATTTGAAGCAGCTTCCGCATTGATCCGACCTTGTTCGTCTTTGTATTCTTTAGGATCGATACCTTTTGCTAATAGCTCTCTATGGGTACTTCTTAACTTGCGCGCATCAGCTAACGATACATCAGGATACCCGCCTAAACCGATAGCTGTACGTTTTTTAGTATGTGGCTTAACATAATCAAGTAGCCATGATTTATTACCACTTGGCTTTACCCTTAATTGTAATCCATTGCCATCAGACAATTTATAAACTTTATCTTTAGCCTTGGCCTGTTTTACTTCCGTGTTAGTTAAAGGCGTTGTTTTTGCCATTATGTAGTACCCGATAATTAACGATTCATGTGGTACTACTAAATGTACTACTTAATGTTTTGGATGTCACTGTTCGTTAAAAAACCTATTTGGAATCTAAACCTACTGGAAAGTGAGCTATGTGAAGAATTTTAGGCAAAAAAAAGACGCCTATTGGCGTCTTAGTTCTTTGAAATGGTGGAGCTGGGGGGATTTGAACCCCCGTCCGAAAAGCCTCGACCGTCGGTACTACATGTTTAGTATTGTCATTTAATTAACCTTTAAGTCCCGGACAAACACGGTAAATAAAGGCGAGGCCGCTTAGTTTTAGCGCTTCAACCCCGGCCAGGGTTTCCGTCGCGATCAGGTGTTAGGGTGACACTCCAAAATCCAGTCCACAAGAATACATGGAAGGAGCGCTAGCCAGCCTAAGCTGCTAGAGAGTAGTTATCGTCGTTTGCGATTACTTTAGGTTGCGGCTGTTTAACGAGGCAAACCGCACCTCGACATGCACCTTGGGCTTCTTGAATTCCGTCGAATCCTAATCAGCCCCTGAATTAGTAACTCAATTCAGAGCGTGCAAACAGTATAACTGAGTAAAGTACTGATACTCAAGGCCTAGTAACGCTTTATTTTAATTGTATGTGCCAATCGCGTGTTAAGTAACCAAAATTTAGTTTATGCAAGCCTATATAAACATTTACTTAACAATGTGTTTAACCTGTGTTCAAATGAGGAGTTAAGGTTTTTGCTATTTCTAAACCTTTAGTTGTAAAAAATAAAAATAATAACAGGCATAGAGTAGGGAATTAATAAATGTCGGTTTTTTCATTTGATAAAAGTACAGGGTTTGTCTCTTTAGAAAGTCACCCTATTGATAGTGGTTTTCCTGTTACAAGTACTCAGTTAACGCAAATGCTAGAGCAATCTGAGTTTAGTGAGTACGAAGCTGTCATTGCCAATATTGGAAAGCTTTTTGCGCCCACTAAAAATTATCAGGAAGTATCGCTTGTCGTTGCTAGAGCTGTAGATGCGTCGCTTATCATTAATATTGATGAAAAAAACATGGTCGCAGAAGCAACATTAACTACCGCTAAAGGTGGCGCACTTTTGTCTATGGAAGGCGCGCAAAAAGCACTTGCTGATGCAGGTGTTAAAAAAGGAATAAGTCCTCGTGCGCTTGATACCTTTTTGGGCCAGCAGTTTGAGCAACCAGCAGGAAGCTCTTACAGTGCCATAATTGCACATGGGCGCAATCCAAAAGAAGGCAGCGATGCCAAATTTGTGCGTTTATGCTCAACAGCTCAAGACCGAGTACTTAGCCCACAAGCTAAAGAAGGCGGTAAGGTTGATATGAAAAACCTTGGCGCTATTATCACCGTAAAACCTGGCACTCCCTTAATGCAGCGTATTGCAGCTACCCCTGGAGAAGAAGGCTATACGGTATTTGGCGATTCAATTAGTGCAAAACCAGGTAAAGATCACCAACTCCAGCCTTTCGAAGGTACAAAAGTAGATCCTAATAATCCTAATATGCTTATTGCCGACTGCAAAGGTGTGCCCGTTGCCCTACCCCGTGGTATGCGTGTAGATGATGTTTTATGCTTTGATAACGTAGATGTAAGCACCGGCCACGTTGATTTTGATGGTAGCGTAATTATTACTGGCGATATTAAAGACGGCATGCGTGTAAAAGCTAACGGTGATATTACGGTACTTGGTTTTGTAGAATCAGGAACTGTTGAAAGTAAAAGTGCGGTAACCATTATGCTTGGCGCAATTGGCCGAAAACGTGAAGGCGAGGAAGCATTTACATGCTGTATAACCGCTCAGCGAACTATTTCTATTGGTTATGCCCAGTACTGCAACATTAAATCCGAACAAGATTTATTTATTGAACGCCAAGCTCTGCATTGTGATTTAAGTGCTAGGCGATTAATACGTGTAGGCAAAGCAAATGACCCGCGAGGTAAAATTATTGGCGGTAATATTTTAGATGCTATGCGCATTGAAACGGGTGAGCTCGGCGCGCCAGCCGGTACTAAAACACGCGTATTTTTAGCGCAGCTCTGGTTTGAGCTTCGCCAAAAGCAAATGCAAATCACCGATTTTGAAAAAGTACTTGCGACTAAAGTAACCGCTTTACAACAAGCTCGCGAAAAAGCGAGTAAAATTGCGGGGGCTGCTCAGCGCCAGCAATTCATGAATAAAATAACTGAAAATGAAAAGCATATAAAAATACGCTCTGCGCATATTCATCGTCAAAAACTACTTATTAAGCAAAAAATAGTGCAATTACTTGCCAGTAGCCGCTTAAAAGTAAATGAATTAATGCACCCTGGTGTGGAGCTTAAAATAGCGAAAGATTCTAAACAATTTTCGCGTATTTACCCGCCCCACCTAGTTAAGCTAACTGAGGGTAAAATTACTCAGACGTTTTAGTTTCTTCGTCATTTTCAGTTTCAACTTCAGCATCAGCGTCATCTAGTGGCGCTAATGGCCAACCACCTAATTGCTGCCAGCGGTTTACTATTAAACAATAAAGCTCAGCTGTACGTTCTGTGTCGTAAAGTGCTGAGTGCGCTTGGCTGTTATCAAACTCTATACCAGCCGCTCTACATGCTTTTGCTAATACAGTTTGCCCTAACGCTAAACCCGCTAAAGATGTTGTATCAAAGCTTACGAACGGGTGAAATGGCGTACGCTTAATGTTATTACGCTCTATTGCTGCATTTAAAAAGCCATGATCGAATGCGGCATTATGCGCCACAATAACTGAGCGTTGACACCCAGCAGCCTTTTGCGCTTTGCGTACTACTTTACATATTTCTTTAATTACTTCATCTTCAGGTACTGCGCCACGTAATGGTGAAAACGGGTCTATACCGTTAAAGTCGATGGCTGCTTGTTCTATATTAGCGCCTTCGAATGGCTGAACATGAAAATGAACAGTATGATCTATGCTGAGCAGTCCTTCGTCATCCATTTTTAAAACAGAGGCTGCTATTTCTAACAAGGCATCTGTTTCTTTGTTAAAACCTGCAGTTTCAACATCAATAACAACAGGAAAAAATCCACGAAAGCGTTTTGCGAAAGGTGTTTGCTCAGTATTTGCCATAGTCTTCTTTGTTTATACGTGTAAGCTGACTATTATGTCAAAATTGATGCCCCCTAGGCTAGGGGATTTAAGTATTTATTGCTTTAAAATTGTAGGCACATAACTTGCTTTAACTTATAAGTTAGTTATACAGAGAACAAACTAATCATTGCAGTCGTTAATTTGCCAAATTATTGGCATTCCCGGATAGCTGGAGAGCACCATGAAGTATAAGTTGTTATTTATTAGCCTTAGTATAAGTGCGGTGTTTTGCAGTACTCACTCGCAAGCTGCTATGCGCCAATACACAGCAACCCAAGACAACTCCAACTGGGAAGTCGTTAAAACAACACGCTTACAATGCCAATTAAATCATGAAGTTCCTTATTACGGTGAAGCTATATTTAAAGCTTCTGCAAGTAAAAATAAAAACTTAACATTTAATTTAGATATGGTTGTACGCCCAGATAACTACGCAATTGCAGGTTTAAAAGCAGTGCCACCTACATGGCGTGCAGGATTGCCCGCTCGCGATATTGCAAATATGAAATTACTTAAAAAGTTTGATGGCGAGCTAGGCAATAAAACCGCATGGGAAATGCTTACCGAGCTTGAAAAAGGCTACTACCCTACTTTTTATTATCAAGACTGGCAAAACAGTGCCGATAAAATTGCCATTGGTATATCGAGCGTAAACTTTAAACAAGCTTACTGGGCTTTTTTACAATGCCGTGATGAGCTACTCCCTTACAGCTTTGAAGATATTTCGTTTACTGTAATGAACTATCAATCTAACAGCAGTAAATTAACTAAATCCTCGCAACAACGTCTTGATAAGATTGCTGAGTATTTAAAAAATGATGCAAGCATAGAGTCCATTAGTATTGACTCATACACCGATAGTTATGGCGGACGCTGGAATAACTTAGATTTATCGCGCAAGCGCGCCAAAACTATAAAAGATTATATGGTGAGCTTGGGTGTTGATGAAGCCAAAGTACAAACCACCGGTTTCGGCGAAAAACGCTTTGTTGATAATAACGATAACATTTTAAGCCGAGACAAAAACCGTCGTTTAATTATTCAAATAGAAAAAATGTAGTAAAGCTAATTTGCGCTTACTTTCTTTCGCTTTAAAACTTATCACTAAATTGAAAAAATGTAGTAAAGCTAATTTGTGTTTACTTTCTTTCGCCTTAAAAACTTATCACCAAATTGGAAAAAACCTAGACTAATTAAAATAATAACCGCACCAATTATTAGTTCTTGGCTTAATGACTCATTATTTAGCCAAGCTCCCAAGCCTAACGCAAAGCTAGGAGTTATAAGTGTAGTAAGTGATACCGTGCTTGCATTTAGGTTTTGCAGCACATGAAAATACGCCAAAGCCCCTACTAAAGATCCAAATATTCCTAGATAACCAATAGCCCACAATGATTTTGCACTCCAGTTTTGTATATGCAACTCACCATCTAATAACCACCAAGCAATAAAAAAGAGTGGGGTTACAAAAACTAAGGCACCAAATGTTGTTGCCATAGGATGAATCGCAATCTGTACACGTTTGATCATCACACCACTTAAACTAAAAAAGCAGACAGCCATAAACACATAAAGCAACCCGAGCCCTTGAGTTTGCGAGTTTTGTACTTGGTTATAACTAACAAAATATAAGCCAATTAAGGCGCACGCTAACGCAACTAATTTAATCGGGCTAAATTTAGGTTCATTTAATAATTGCTGAGCAAGCAACCCCGACAAAATAGGTGCAAGGCCAAACATAAGCGAAATAATACCAGAAGGGACTGTTTTAGCTGCCATATAGCTCAACAACATACCGCCAAAAATACCTATACTCGAATAAAAATAAAGTAAGCATGCATTTTTGTTCCAAGGCACTCTAATATTTGTAATGGCAACAATTAAGCCACCTAACAATAGTCCCACCAGCATCCGCATTAACACAGCAAGTGTTGGCGATACAGTTTCACTACTCCACACGATACCCAGTGGTGTAGTGGACCATATAAGAACCATTAAAAAATACGATACTTTAACTGGCACGTGCCATCCCTACGCTTTATATGAATCAATAAAACAAAGAATAAATTATACGCTCACTACTGTGTTTTAGTACTTTTTAAATACTAAAGTCCTTAATAAATACAGTTGTAAATTGTAAGTTACATTTTAATACCGCTCTTTTATTACAAAACTATTTGAGATTTGAGCAACTAGTTATATGGTGCATCAATATTAATAATAATTAAGGTAATTAAGTGCTTAAAAATAAAACAACTGGAAGCATGTTAATTGTTGCAGGCACCACTATTGGTGCGGGTATGTTGGCATTGCCAATTGCATCTGCCGGGCTTGGGTTTAGTACTGCACTTGCATTAATAATTGCTAGCTGGTTACTAATGACCTACACCGCACTACTCATGTTAGAGCTACACCAATATGCACCACGCGATGCTACATTAAATACATTGGCTAAATTATGGCTTGGAAAACGCGGACAATATATTGCGAATTTTTCGATGGTTTTTTTATTTTACGCTTTATGCGCTGCTTATATTGCAGGTGGTGGTGCACAACTCCAAGCGCGTATAAATATAGGCTTTGATGTAAATATAGCCCCACAGTTTGGCTCTGTAATCCTCGCTGTTATTATTGCAAGTGTGGTAACGCTAGGCACTAGCAAGGTAGATAAACTAAACAGAGTGTTATTTACAATAAAAATTATTGTATTAGCTAGTTTGTTTTACATGCTTACCCCTTATGTGCAGGGTAAACACTTATTAGAGATGCCTGTAGAGCAAGGATTAATCCTTTCAGCTATACCGGTTATATTTACTTCGTTTGGCTTTCATGGTTCTATCCCCTCTATTGTTAAATATGTTGGTGTTGAAATAAAAGTACTGCGCAAAGTAATGATTGCTGGAGCCGCCCTACCTTTAGTCATTTATATTTTTTGGCAACTACTTAGCCAAGGTATTATGAGTCAAGCTGATTTACTCAACAGCCAAGGTCTTAATGGGTTTGTATCTAGCGTGGCAAGTATTGCGCATAACCCAAGTGTGGCAACGGCCGTTAAGTTATTTGCTGATTTAGCACTTGCGACATCATTTTTAGGGGTAAGTTTAGGGTTATTTGATTTTTTTGCTGATGCATTTAAAAAGGGTGACAATAAAACAGACCGAATTAAAACGGCCTTAATTACGTTTATTCCGCCACTTGGCTTTGCATTGTTTTATCCTCAAGGCTTTATTATGGCCTTAGGGTACGCTGCAATAGCACTTGTTGTACTGGCAATATTTTTGCCTGTAGCAATGGTTTATAAACAGCGTACAACATCAAATAAAACAGGCTACCAAGTTAAAAGTGGGAATGTTGGGCTTGGTATAGCAGCTATATGTGGCATAACTATTATTGCTGCGCAGTTTATGCAAATGGCGGGGCTTATTCCTGCTATCGGTTAAAGATTGCTGCTTTTTGTTTAAATTTAGATAATAAAAAACCGCACATCATTAGTAATGATGTGCGGTTTTTTATATTAACTGCGTTTATTTACAAACGTCAGCTACAGCATTTGAAAAGTATTCAATATTTGAATGACTAACACCTGCAACATTTACGCGGCTAGAGCCAACAATGTAAATGCCGTATTCTTTTTGTAGGCGAGCAATTTGCTCTTTATTAATACCTAAGAAAGAAAACATACCGTTTTGGCGTTCAATAAATGAGAAGTCTTGAGCAATATCTTTAGTTGCTAAGCTTTCTTTAATTAAGCTACGTAAGCCATTTATACGACTACGCATTTCATCAAGCTCAGAGTGCCACAATTGTGTAAGCTCTGTACTGCTTAAAATAGTATTAACAATGTCAGCACCATGCGCTGGCGGCATTGAGTAAATACTACGTACAACGCTTAGCATTACAGAGTTTGAAATATCTGCTGTTGCGCTGTCTTTTGCAATTAGTGAACATGCACCAATACGCTCGCGGTATAAGCCAAAGTTTTTAGAACATGAAGAACAAATAATTAGCTCTTCTACTGCATCGGCTAAAATACGTAAGCCACGTGCATCTTCTTCAAGTGAGGCACCAAAGCCTTGGTATGCAATATCAACAAGTGGTGTAAAGCCAACTTCTTTTGCCAGTTCGGCAACCGTGTTCCACTGTGTTTCGTTTAAATCCATACCGCTTGGGTTATGACAACATGCATGCAGTAAAACCACATCACCTTTAGGCACTTGTTTAAGTGTGTTGATCATTTCATCAAATAATAAATCTTTATTTTCGTAATCGTAATATGGGTATTCTTTTACTGTTAAGCCTGCAGCTTCAAACAAGCTAATATGGTTAGCCCATGTTGGGTTAGTTACCCAAACAGTCGCGTCTGTATTACAACGCTTAATAAATTCAGCTGCAACACGAAGTGCACCCGTACCACCAGGAGCTTGCGCGGTACGTACGCGGTTAGCTAGTAATACTTGATGCTCACCTAATAGTAACTGCTCCATTTTTTGGCAGTAATCTAAATTACCCGCTAAACCAATGTAAGATTTGCTCATTTCGTTTTCAAGACGAAACGCTTCAGCTTTTTTAACCGCTTTAAGAACCGGTGTATTGCCTTGCTCATCTTTGTAGACACCTACACCTAAATCAATTTTATTAGGGTTTGTATCTTGTTTATAGGCCGCCATAAGGCCAAGAATAGGATCTGTTGGTAATGGTTTTAATACTGAGAACATTGGCTATCTCTTATCGTTATTTAGGGGTTAGCTGTTAAGCTAAGCTTAACATAAAAGCACATCATATTGACTAGCGTTATTTACACTAGAAAGTGAGGAATTTTAATACAACATGCAATTAAAACGGCAAGCGTCTTTTCATCAAAAAAATCATTTTTAAAGGCTTCTGCATCTACAATACCAACGCATTCATTTTGTGCATTAAATAAAGGTAGGCAGGTTTCTGATTTAACTTTAGGATCGCATGTATAGTATTCACCACCTTGTGATAAATACGCCTCAACGTTATTAATAATGCGGCCCTTGTGAGATAGCGCAACCTGTACGTTGTTACTGCCAGCCGCAAATGCTTGCGTTAAAGGAAACAACGGACGACTAGGCGCACCATGATAAGCCAATTTTAATAGTTGATTACCTTCAGGGGTATTAGTTGATTGATAAATACCATACCAATCAACGCCCGTTTGCTGCTCAATGTAGCTTACAATACTTTGTAAAGTAGCCAGCTTAAACTGTGTTTGCTCATCATTTTTAATATAGTCAGTTAATTTGAATGGCTCATCTTGTAAGTAACCAAATAAACTACATGCACCGCCCTCGCCAAGCTCAGGTATTTGATACTCCCAACACACATCAGGCAAAGCAGTGTTTGCTAAATGTAGATCAAGCTTTTCAAGCTCTGTTAAAATCAAAGCTGGATTAGCACTAAGTTGTGCTTGTTTTAAGTAAGAAGAAATCATTTGGCCATCCATACATCTAAAGTTTCGAGAATAATAGCATGGATATTTTTACAGAGCTAGCTCAACTTGTAGCACATTTCAACTTGGTTACCACTGGCGTTATAAGTGACTTTTTCGGCTATTTCTTCTAATAAAGACACCCCTCTGCCAAATTCGTTATTAGCCTTTGCCAACTCATCGTGCTTACTACTAAACCCTCGGCCTGAATCACAAATAATAAAATATAAACTGAGCGTGTCGGGGCAATAGCGCATATCAATAATAATCATGGCATCTGTAAGTTTAGCAAGGGCTGCCTCTCTCAACTCGTAATATCGAAAAAAGCCGTCTTCTTGTTTTTTAATTTCTGAGTTAAGTCCTAATACACCATGATCAAGCGCATTGTTATAAGCCTCAGACAACAGTAAAAATATATTAGAACGATGAGTATTTAGACCCTCAACACTGCTTAAAATATTAACGACGTCGTAAACGGGGTCTGTTTTTTTTATTTGCTCTGAGTTTAAGCTCAAAGACAAATTAAAAGCTAAAGTAGAAAATGCTTCTCGCTCTTGTTCCTCAGGAATTAAAGGCAGGCAGTTTAGTAAAACAATGCTTAAATCGTCTTGCTGCTTAGTACCATCTGCAAACTTAGTAACATTAGCAACTATGTCTTCACTACTAATCATCGATTTACTTTTTAAGGTTTGTAAAAAACGCTCTTCCCCAAAAAATATATCTTCTTTGTTTGCGGTTTCTATAATACCGTCGGTTGCTAATACTAGGCGTGTATTACTATTTGTTTCAAAATGAATAACTTCATATTCAAATTCTTGTTCATCTAAAATCCCCAGCGCCATATGCTGCGATTCTAATGTTTGTTTTACATTACCGTCTTTATCTATTAGGTAGGCATCGGGTAAGCCGCCCATCCATGCAGAAACACTTTTACCTGATGCACTAAGCTCTATAATGGTTGCAGCACAAAACATATGCCCAGGTAGTAGGTTGTACAGTAGTGTATTTAGCTCACAGGCAATATCGTTAACCGCCATCCCTTTTTGTACCATAGTATAAAACACACGAGAAGTTGGTAATGCACCAATAGCTGCAGCAAGGCCA
Organism: Pseudoalteromonas sp. C8; assembly: GCF_011378685.1. Classification (NCBI taxonomy): domain Bacteria; kingdom Pseudomonadati; phylum Pseudomonadota; class Gammaproteobacteria; order Alteromonadales; family Pseudoalteromonadaceae; genus Pseudoalteromonas; species Pseudoalteromonas sp. C8. Next base: position 190,506 of record NZ_WTKT01000002.1, on the reverse strand, counting down.
TGGCCCGTAAAATCTCCCAACATGCAATACAAATTACCGATTGGGCTTTGCGCTACTAAAAACATATCGCCGTTAAACATAGAGGCCGGTGATAAATTAAAATCTAAATACTCTTTAAACTTACCTTGGTTTTCTAATGAGTTATTAAAAATATGCTCAATTATTTCGTGTTCACGTTCAATTTGGTTGTGATGATATTCAAGTAGTTTCTTTTGTTGGTTTGCTTTTTTACTCAGCTCTCTGGTGCGAATATGTGCTTTAATTTTTGCATGCAGAATAACTTTTTCAAATGGTTTATGAATAAAGTCATCGCCACCCACTTCGAGGCACCGCTCAAAACTTGCTTGATCTTCTAAGGAGGTTATAAAAATAATCGGTAAGTAAACTTCACTATACTGCTGCTTTATTTTTTCAGCAGCTTCAAAACCATCCATTACAGGCATTAAAACATCAAGTAAAACAACGTCTATTTGCTCTTTTTTAAGTACATTAAGTGCATCTAGCCCGTTATAAGCCACTGATATTTTATAACCCTCTTGCTCAAGCATTTTACTTAGTAAAATGCGATTGAGCGCCTGATCATCTACAATTAACACATGTATCATTAGCTAATATCAAACTTTTTATCAAAACGTGAAATTTGTAGAATTTTTCTAAGCTGAGGTTGGCAATTGCTTATTTCAATAGTTTTCACTTGGCTATCAATTGTTTTTTTCATGTTAAGTAACATGCCAAGTGCTGAGCTATCCATGTAGTCAGTCTCTCTTAAATCGATAATAACCTTTACTGTTTTTTCGCTCATTTGAGCATAAGCTTGGCGAAAAGATTGCACTAAATTAAAGTCAAATTTACCTTTGATTTGTATTGTTAATGTAGTGCCATCGACTGATTCATTCTTAGTTAAACTCATATTAAACTCCAATAATATTTCCTTTGAACTAAATATAACCTGTTAAAAGTATTTAGCAAAAAGAAAAACACACAACTTCAAATTTGCTATCATTTACGCCAATATTTAATTAATTTTTATCCATAAAGGTAAGGTATGAGTGATAGTCACTTAGTATATTCAACAAGTACGGGGCGCATTGACCAGCCAAAACCAGAAAAAGAGTTAGAAGCTAAGCTTTTTAAAGATGGTTTTATTCGCATTGAGCGTCAAACAAAAGGACGTAAAGGCAAAGGCGTAATGTTAGTTGTAGGCATTGATCCAAAAGATCATGATTTAAAAAAGTTAGCTAAAACTATAAAAAGCAAAATGGGCCAAGGCGGCGCAGTAAAAGAAGGCATTATTGAAGTGCAAGGTGATGACCGCGATAAACTAAAAGCCATTTTAGAAGCGTTAAAATTTAAAGTTAAAATTGCGGGTGGTTAACCCGCTATTTTATTAACTACTTACTTCGCTATTTGAGAGTTCATTTAACCTTTCATACAATTTTGGCAGTTCGTGCTCAGCAATTGGTTTACTAAAATAATAGCCTTGTACAATGAAGCAGTTATTATTTTGTAAAAACTGCATCTGCTCTATTGTCTCAACCCCTTCTGCGACCACGTCTAGCTTTAACTTTTGCGCCATGGCAATAATAGCTGCGGTGATTTCCATATCATTTGTATCCTCAGGGATATCTTTTACAAATGAACGGTCAATTTTCAATATATCAACCGGGAATCGCTTTAAGTAACTGAGTGAAGAATAGCCAGTACCAAAATCATCAATAGAAATAGATATACCTAAGGCTTTAAGCTCGTGGAGTTGTGTAATTGCAGCTTCTACATTTCCCATTAGCATACTTTCAGTCAGCTCTAAATGAAGGCGCTTAGCCGAAACACCCGTCCTAATTATCATTTTACTCAGTGTTGAGACTAAGCTTGAGTCTTTGAACTGGCGAGCCGATAAGTTTATCGATATATTATTTTCTAAGCCTTGCTTTGTTAATCTTACGGCAAAATCACAAGACTCTTGAAGCACCCATTCGCCTAATTCAACTATAAGGCCTGTCGCTTCTGCAATAGGAATAAATTTATCTGGAGGGATTGCGCCTTCAGTTGGGTGGAACCATCTTAATAACGCTTCATAGCCAATGACCTGATGAGTACGACTATCAACTTGAGGTTGGTAGTAAACTACAAACTGTTTTTCTTTTAGTCCTATACGTAGCTCATTTTCAATAAATAAACGCTCATTAGCAGCTGCGTTCAATTCTTGGCTATAAAAATGGAATGTATTACGCCCTTTTGCTTTTGCCTCATACATTGCTAAGTCAGCATGTTTTAATAACTGATCCTCTTCTAGGCTATCGTACGGAGCCATTGTAATACCAATACTCGCGCTCACAATAACTTCATTACTACCTAGTTTTATAGGCACATTCAGTGTTTTTTGAATTGTATTGGCAACATCAGTCGCGTGAGCTTGGCTTTCTATACCACTGAGTAATACTGCAAATTCATCACCACCTAAGCGCGCTATGGTGTCCTCGGCTCGTAAACGTTTTTTAAGTCTGTTTGCCACTTCAATTAATAATTGATCGCCGGCATCGTGGCCTAATGTATCGTTAATACGTTTAAATTCGTCTAAATCAAAGTAAAACAAAGCAAATGCATAATGCCCGCGTTCTGCTAATGCCATTGATTTACGCAATTGCATTCTAAAAAACGTTCTGTTGGCAAGGCCAGTAAGGGTGTCAAAGTAAGCAAGCTGCTCCATTTTACGCTGGCTTTCTTTTACAAACGAAATGTCTTGTGCAGATGCTACATAGCTGGTTATTTCACCGCCCTCTTCACGAATTGGCGAAACACTTAAAGACACCCAAATTGGCTCTTTATTCAAGCCTTGAATTAATGTATCACCGCGCCAGTAATTACGGCTGCGTAAATCTATGTCTATATCTTCAACTAAAATAGACATTTCTGAGGCAATAATATTAAGTAATGGTGCTCTATTAAAATGACTTTCTGGGTAGCCTGTCATTTCGAGCATTTTTGGATTTACGTATTCAATTACAAAATTCTCATCGGTGATCACAACGCCAGTGCCCGAGAATGCTACCGCTTTAGATAAACGGTTAGCTGCTTTTTCAGCAATTTCTTTTTCTGTAATTCTCTGGTTTAAGCCATCGATAAGTTTGCGAATTTCTACCGTCATGTCTCTAAATGAGCCATTAAGCGTACCAATTTCATCTTTGTTTTCTGGTGGAAATTCTGTAGTTAATTGACCTTTGCCAAAACTTGTAACTGCATAAACCAAAGTATGTAAACGGCGAAGGACTAGTTGATAAAGCGCTTGATGCAGCAATAAGGCAACTAATATTGCGTATAAAATAAAGAGACCAAAAAACTTCAGTTTTAAATCTTGTAATGCAGATAACGTCGATGAACGCTTTTTATATACCCCTATGTACCAATCTAAGTCATCAATCTTACGAATATTGATAATATGAGCTTCGTCATTTTTTTCAAACGAATTTGCGTATTCAGGTAATTTCACCGCAATTACATCATCAATAATCGACTGCAGTGCTGGGTTTACAAATTCATTAGTAGCGAGTGCTTTATTATCACTACCATAGTCGGCTAGTAAGGTCGGATTTAGATCTGGGTGTGCTAACAATTGCCCTTTACTATCAAACACAAGTAGGTGTTTTTCTTTATCACCAACAGGTAAAAACGAAATAAGTTTGTTGAGGGAAATATCGCTCCCCGTCACACCTAAAAACTCATTATCGACATAAACTGGCACTAGTAAGCTAATAACCCATTTGCGCCATACTGTATCGTAATAGACTTTTGACCATGCAGGCTCTCTTACTGTTTCAAGCGTGCTTTTAATCGATTTATAGGTTGAGCCATTCGTTGCTCTAAAGTCGGCAGGTGCGTTTAATGCCCAATTAGGGGGAGAAACACGAATAAAATCATCATCTGTTATTAAATAAAAGTTAAAAAAGTCGTGTACCAGTGTAGGAGAAATTATGCGCCACAGCATCTCAGAATCATTAAATAGGCGTTTATAAAAAGGAGAGTAATTTTGCTGTGGTAAAAATGCTGCTGATAAACCATCAGCAGAGGCACTTCGAATCGTACCGTCACTATTAAATTGTAACTGTGATTTATTGCTTAAATTAATTGGTGAATTGGGTTGAAAAAGTTGTTGTGTTACTACGTTATTAGCTTGCTGAGCAATATTTACTTTTGTTTTAATGCGCTCATTAAATTGCTTCACTAATAAATCTGTCGAGCTTTTTAAAACTTCGTGTTCTTCAAAAACGAGTTGTTTCTCTTCAGATTTAAGCATTAAGGCAGCCGCACATACCCCAGCTATTAAGCAAATAGCAGATATGAGTAGCGATAGTTTTACACTTAAAGAATTCAATCCAAAACGCGATGGAGGGCGTCTGTAAACCACGGGTCAACCTTAATTATTAATAATTGTTATTATTTGAACCAGTTAACGAAATATACCAGATCCGCATTCATATTTATAAATTATTTGTAAACTTTCTATAAAAACTAATATAGGGAAATAAATAGTACTCTAAGCTTATTTAGATCTTTATTGACATTGGTAGCAACTCTCCATACATTAACTGCATGAACATATTTATCTCTCGCACTTTTTTTTCGTTTTTTAGCTTCTTTATATAGAAGAGGCTTCCCTGTTTGTGAGATAAAATCAATCGAATAGTAAAGCCTCCCAACCGGGAGGCTTTTTTGTTTTTGCTGTGTAATAACAGCCTACTTTTGGAATGAGGATACCAAAATGACAAATGATGTATTAAATGCACTAAGACACGATATAAATGAAATAGACTCCGATTTACTCGTGTTATTAGCTAAACGTCGTCGTATTAGCCACGGTGTGGTTGAGTATAAAATTGCTAACAACAAGCCAATTCGCGATGAAGCACGTGAACTCGCACTTTTAGAGAAACTGATTGGTTATGGTAAATCACTAGGTTTAGATGCTTACTACGTGAATAATGTTTTTCAAACTATTTTGGAAGACTCTGTTTTACACCAACAAGCAATGCTACAAAAAAACCTGAATCCAGATGCCCTTAGTGAAACACACCGTGTAACTTACTTAGGTGGTCAGGGTTCTTATAGCCAACTAGCATGCCATAAATATTTTAGCCGCCGCCCGGGTAAATTAGTTGAAATTGGCTGTACATCGTTTGACGAAATAACAGGTAAAGTAGAAAACGGCCAAGCTGATTTTGGTTTATTACCCATTGAAAACACAAGCTCTGGCAGTATTAACGAGGTGTTTGACTTATTACAGCACGCGCAAGTATCTATTGTTGGAGAAGTAACTCACAGTGTAGAGCATTGCTTACTCGCCAACCCTGATACTGAACTTAGTCAACTAACAAAAATATTTGCACACCCACAACCATTTGCGCAGTGCAGCCGCTTTTTACAGGGCTTAGGTGATTTACAACACGAAACATGTGACTCAACATCAAGCGCGCTACAATCAGCTCTGAACACACCATACAGTGCTGCAATTGGCTCTGCACAAGCGGGGAAAAACGTAGGGCTTGAGGTTATTAAATCAAACCTAGCTAATCAAAGCGAAAACCATAGCCGCTTTATTGTTGTTGCACGTAAGCCTCTACAAGTGTCTAACCAAATTCCAACTAAAACTAGTTTGATCATGTCGACAAAACAACAAGCGGGCTCACTAGCCGATGCGTTAATGATTTTTAAGCAGCATAAGATTAATTTAGTAAAACTTGAATCTCGCCCTACTCCGGGCAATCCGTGGGAAGAAGTTTTTTATGTTGACCTAGAAGCAAACTTAGCTGAAAGCCAAGTAAAAGAAGCGCTAGAAGAACTTAAAGAGTACACCCAATATGTACGTATTTTAGGATGCTACCAAAGCGAGTCACTACAGGCAGTAAGCGTTAATACTTAATAAGCAATTTTACAAATCAAAAAGGGCCGATATCGGCCCTTTTTCGTTAACTAGTACCAGTCTGCATAAATATTTTAGCAATTTAACGAATTAAATCCCCATACTTAAGCAAACGGTATAACAAATATTAATCTAAAACTTTTGAATCATTCGCTTTATTTAATAAGCTTCTGCTTTGCGTTAAAAAGTGTTCTGTCGAGTCAGAAAAGTAAACTTTAGCCTCAGCAAAAGAGTCAATAAGCGCTGCTTTATCTCCCGCTTTTAATTTTGCTAATGTACTTGCGAAGGTATCTTGGTACTGTGCAAGTAAGGTTTCGACATCATCGAATTGTGCTAGCATAATATCTGAGTAAAGCTCAGGCGACTGCGCAAATAAACGCCCTACCATCATCAGTTCTAATTGATATATAGGTGACGAGCAGCTACGTAATTCTTCTAGTGTATGACTTTGTTTTGCTAGAAATTGTCCGTACACAAATGTCGTTAAATGGCGCATTACCTGAATAATTTGCATTGCTTCATCATGCTTTTTAGCATCAAGCTCAACAAGCTGACAACCCCATACTTGTAACTGCTGTAACAAACCTTTTGCCGCTTGGTGTTCTCGCCCTTCACATACAACAACTGTTTGTTTTACCCAGTGTGATATATCAGGCCCAAACATAGGATGTAAACCAACCACAGGGCCACTGTGCGCAGCTTTTAGTGCTTTAATAGGCGATTGCTTTACCGATGTAATATCAACTAGTAAACAGTCATCATCTAGTTTAGGTAACTTAGCAACGACAGCGTCCAATGCATTAATAGGTACGCTAATCATTACCAGCTTGGCACCTTTTAAAATACTTTTAGCATCGTTTTGCTGATCTTTATCTAAAATTTTAACTTCGTAACCTGAGCGAATAAACTGCTGTGCAAATAACTGGCCCATGGCACCTTGACCACCCACAATCACAATTGGCGAAAGCTCTGGCGCTGCGCATGCAAGTTTTGCTTGTTGGTTTTGATAGGCTTCTCGCATCATGCGTCTTAGTATATCTTCAACGAGATCTGGGCTTACATTTTGATTTTTTGCTTCTTGTCGTCTTGCCGCTAATAGCTCTGCTTCACGGACAGGTGCATGTAAAGGCGCGCCTGTTTGTTGTTTTATCTCACCAATTTTTTGCGTAATACCATTACGTTTAGCGAGTAAGGCAACAAGTTGTGCATCGCATTCATCTATACCTTCTCTTAGCTGTGCTAAATCACTTATGTCAGCCACGTTCGTCCCACCTTAAAAAACCAAATAACGTAAATATAAATTTACATAAAAGTAAACTAATCAATACGATAAATACTAACAGGATCAGCTAACTGAGAAAAGGCTAAAGAGGAAATTTTACTAATGAGGAATTGAGAATTGAGAATTGAGAATTGAGAATTGAGAATTGAGAAAATAATATTCTAAAACCAAAACGGGTTGCAACCCGAAGGATGCAACCCGTTTTTTTGCGTTGATAAACAGCGCGTATTAGTTAAGTTTTTCTCTAATACGTGCAGATTTACCAGAACGCTCACGTAGATAGTAAAGCTTAGCACGGCGAACTGCACCGCGACGCTTAACTGTTACGCTATCAATAAGAGGGCTGTGCGTTTGGAATACACGCTCAACGCCTTCACCGTTCGAGATTTTACGAACTGTGAATGCTGAGTGAAGACCACGATTACGCTTAGCGATTACAACACCTTCAAAGGCCTGTAGACGCTCTTTAGCACCTTCTTTTACTTTTACCTGTACAACCACTGTATCACCAGGGCCAAATGCAGGTACGTCTGTTTTAAGCTGCTCATCTTCAAGCGCTTTAATAATATTTTGGTTTACTTTTGCCATTATGTTTCTCACTTTCCTAGGTGTAACTGTCTTCTAGCCACAAGCTTTTTGGTACTCTTGCTGAAATTTCGCGAGTAATACCGCTTGCTCCTCAGTCAGAGCTAGGTTATGCAACAAGTCAGGACGTCGTAACCAAGTTCTGCCTAATGACTGCATAAGCCGCCATTTTGCTATCTCTTGGTGGTTACCACTGAGTAATACAGCAGGAACCTGTTTGTCGTCCAATGTTTCTGGTCGTGTATAGTGTGGACAATCTAACAAGCCATCCGAAAACGAATCTTGTTCTGCTGACTGGTTATGACCTAACACACCTGGCACTAATCGCGCTACTGCGTCAATTAATGTCATGGCAGGTAGTTCACCACCACTCAAAATAAAATCACCAATTGACCATTCTTCGTCAACATATGATTCTATTATTCTCTCATCTATACCTTCATAGCGACCGGCAATCAAAATCAGTTTTTTAGAGTTAGCGAGTTCGCTAGCACCTTGCTGATCAAGTTTGCGCCCTTGCGGGGACATATAAATTACTTTAGCACCATCACCAGCTGCTTTTTTAGCTTCGGCAATCGCTTTTTTTAATGGCTCAACCATCATTAACATACCAGGTCCGCCCCCGTAAGGACGGTCATCTACGGTTCTATGCTTATCTAAAGCGTAGTCTCGCGGATTCCAGCAGTTAAAATCAATTAAGCCATTTTTTACTGCGCGACCGGTAACACCTTGGTCTGTAATAGCGTCAAACATGTCTGGAAAAAGGCTTATCACCCCTACCCATAATGAACTAGTTTGCGTCATTAAAAACCAGGATCCCAGTCTACGGTAATTTCTCTTGCGTCGTATTTAACGTCTTTAATAACTGAATCAGTTAAAAAAGGAATCAAACGCTCAGCTTGACCAAATGCGTCTTTACTGTTTGCTTTAACAACCAGTACGTCATTTGATCCTGTCTCCATCAGGTCATCAACAATGCCTAAGCTATAACCTTTATCGGTTACAACAGACATGCCAATGAGATCTCGCCAATAAAACTCACCTTGCGGGAGTTCTGGTAAATGCGCTGCATCCATTGAGATTTCAGCATGGGTATAAGCCATTGCTTCGTCTCGGTCGTTTACCTGCGCAAATTTAGCGATAAAGCCTTTGTTGTGGCGACGCCAGTCGACCACTTCTAAGGACTGCCATTTACCTTGCTGCCCTATCAACCACGGGCTGAAATCGAAGATCCCTACGGGATCATCAGTAAATGAATGTACCTTAAGCCAGCCCTTTATACCATATGGGGCACCGAGCTTTCCTACGACAATTATTGATGAGGTGTTCTCTTGACTCATGGTTACACTTACGCCTATTAAGCCGCTTTACGAGCGTCTTTTACTAACTTAGCTACGCGATCTGAAAGAGATGCGCCCTGACCTACCCAGTGTTCAACACGTGGTAAATCTAAACGAATTTTTTCTTCTTGACCTGAAGCAATTGGGTTAAAAAAGCCTACTTTCTCGATGAAGCGACCGTCACGCGAGAAACGGCTATCCGCAACCACAATTTGATAGAAAGGGCGTTTTTTAGCGCCACCACGTTGCAAACGAATAGTTACCATACCGTCCTCTATAAAGATTGACTGTTTTCATTAATAAGATTTACTCCCCAGAATGGGGAGCTGGGGAATTGTACGAGTTTTTGGCAATAACGCAAGTAAGAAGTGAACCAAAAAGGCAGTTTAGTAGGTTAAACCGTGATCTCAACGACAAATAAGAGTTAAAGGTGTATTACATGCATAATTTATTCAACAAAAAAGGAGCTATTTGCTCCTTTAAATATGATTCGCTATTATTTTAAAAAGTAACTTAATGGTACTTTTTAAAATTTAGGACCGCCGCCGCCCATCATTCCAGGTGGTAACATGCCTTTCATACCGCGCATCATTTTAGTCATGCCGCCTTTACCTTTCATTTTTTTCATCATTTTTTGCATTTGCGTAAACTGCTTAAGCAACTTATTAATCTCTTGCACTTGTGTACCAGAGCCAGCTGCTATGCGTTTTTTACGCGAACCTTTAATGATTTCTGGGCGCGCACGCTCTTTTTTAGTCATAGAGCTAATAATAGCTTCCATTTGGATAAATGTTTTATCACCCATTTGACCTTTAACAGCATCTGGTAAGTTAGACATACCAGGGAGCTTATCAAGCATTGACATCATGCCACCCATGCTTTTCATTTGCTTTAATTGGTCAGCAAAATCATCAAGAGTAAAACCTGCGCCTTTAAATACTTTTTCAGCAACTCTAGCAGCTTGCTCTTTATCTACTTTCATCTCGACTTCTTCGATTAATGAAAGTACGTCACCCATACCTAAAATACGCGACGCTATACGGTCTGGGTGGAAAGGTTCAAGTGCGTCAGTGCGCTCACCCACACCCATAAACTTAATAGGCTTGCCAGTGATGTGACGAATAGATAAAGCAGCACCACCACGCGCATCACCATCGGTTTTTGTTAATATAACACCGGTAAGTGGTAATGCTTCGTCGAATGCTTTAGCTGTATTCGCCGCATCTTGACCTGTCATTGCATCAACAACGAACAAGGTTTCAATTGGATTGATTGCTTTATGAAGATCTTTAATTTCATCCATCATGTTGCTATCAACATGTAGACGACCTGCAGTATCAACAAGTACTACATCTATAAATTTCTTTTTAGCATGAGAAATTGCAGCGGTTGCAATATCAACTGGCTTTTGTGAAATATCACTTGGGAAGAAATCAACATCAACTTCTGCTGCAAGCGTTTCTAGCTGTTTAATAGCCGCAGGGCGATAAACATCGGCACTTACTACAAGTACTGATTTCTTTTTTCGCTCTTTTAAAAACTTAGCAAGCTTAGCTACACTGGTGGTTTTACCCGCACCTTGTAGACCCGCTACCATTACAACGGCTGGCGGTTGCGCATTTAGACTTAGCTCTTCATTAGCCTCGCCCATTGCTTTTTCTAGTTCTTCACGCACTATTTTTATAAATACTTGGCCTGGGCTTAAGCTTTTTGTAACTTCAACCCCAACTGCACGTTCTTTAACTTGTTTTACAAAGTCGCGAACAACAGGCAATGCCACATCGGCTTCTAAAAATGCCATACGCACTTCGCGAAGTGTGTCTTTTATGTTGTCTTCCGTCAGACGGCCACGGCCACTGATATTTTTTAAGGTTTTACCTAATCGTTCTTGGAGGTTCTCAAACATGTAACGGTTCCGATAAGACGTTTATATCAATCCATTTAAATTTTACGATTAATTTGATTTTTCAATTAACCTAGATTGACTTATTAAGTTTCAATTAAAAGTAGTATACCGTATATGGCGTCTTACAATATAGTGTTCAAGTGCACCTTGATGAGTTTCTTTTTTTAAGGTCTATGCATTTGCTTTGCTATAAAATACAATGGCTATATAACAACAAGGATTATTTTGTCTCAAATTAAGTGGCCCAAGCACAATGCTGATTATTAGTTTAACTATTATTGCCAGTTTATTTTATGTGTTAGCAACGTCTCACGTGCTTTCACGCCTGTTTCATCAACAAGGCCCAAGCCAAAAAGTAACCGTTATTTTAAGCACGGTTGCTATAGTGGCGCACATGCTGCTGTTAGTTAACTCTGTTTTTAGAGCCGACGGTCAAGATTTAAGTATCGTAAACGTCGCTCTTTTGACGTGCTGGGTGATTGTGGTCTCGGTGACGACTGTCTCGCTAAAATTCCCTGCTACTTTATTGTTGCCCGTTGTTTATGGTTTTGGTGCCTTACTAACCATTGCCAGTTTATTTATACCTCATCATATTTTATTGCAAAGTATTAATATTGAGGTGGGTTTAGTAACGCACATCTCTTTATCTTTGTTAGCCTACTGTATTTTAATTATCGCTACTTTATATGGTGTACAGTTTTACTTTATTGATAAACGTTTAAAACGTAAAGATTTAGCAATTGTGCATAGCCATCTTCCGCCTTTAATGGTTGTGGAGCGCCAGCTTTACCAACTTCTTAATTTAGGCACTATATTACTCACATTTGCATTACTTTCAGGGTTTGTATTTCTTGATGGAATGTTCGCTAAAGAGTTCATTCATAAAACAATATTGTCGTTAGTTGCGTGGGCTATTTTTGCCGTTGTTGCTATTGGTCATATGAAAAAGGGTTGGCGCGGTAAACCGGTGGTTATTACAATCATGGTCGCTGCATTTGTCCTCACACTCGCTTATTTTGGCAGCCGTTTCATACAAGAAGTGATACTAAATAAGTTTTAACTTGACTCTGCTTGCTCACTCTAGCTTAATACGCATTGATTTATAAGAAAAGGATCCATCGTTGGACGACATATCGACAAGTACCCTATTTATCATTTTAGGTTTTTTGGTGCTTTTTTCTGCTTATTTTTCTGGTTCAGAAACCGGAATTATGTCAATCAATCGTATACGCCTGCGACACCTTGCTAAAGAGGATCATCGTGCAGCTAAACGAGTCAGTAAATTACTTAGCCGTCCAGATAGGCTCATCGGTTTAATCTTAATCGGTAATAACCTTGTTAATATTGCAGCAGCCCAAGTTGCAACCATTATAGGTATTCGTCTTTATGGTGACCTCGGTATTGCAATAGCTACAGGTGTGTTAACTTTAGTCGTGCTTATATTTGCTGAAGTAACCCCTAAAACCCTTGCTGCTCTTTATCCTGAAAAAGTTGCCTTTCCAAGCTCTATTATTTTAAAAGGGCTACTTAAAATAATGTTTCCTTTTGTCGTGGTTATTAACTGGATGACAAACGGTATACTGCGGTTATTTGGTATTAGTGCCGCACAAATCGACGAACACAGCATGAGTAAAGAAGAATTAAAAACAGTACTCAATGAGTCAGGCGCACTTATTCCTGCTCGTCATCAAAGTATGCTGACTTCAATTTTAGATTTAGAACAAGTAACCGTTGAAGATATTATGATCCCACGAAACGAAATTGTGGCCATTGATATTAATGACGATTGGAAACTAATTAGTCGCCAGCTTACTCATGCACAACATACTCGTGTGTTGTTGTATCGCGATAATATAGATGATGCAGTAGGTTTTATTCACTCACGTGATGCGCTTCGTCTACTTACAAAAGAGCAATTTGATAAACCATCTTTGCTACGAGCTGTACGTGAAATTTACTTTATCCCTGAAGGAACATCACTAAATACTCAGCTATTAAAGTTTCAGCAATCTAAAGAACGCATAGGCTTAGTGGTAGATGAGTATGGTGATATTCAAGGCTTAGTAACGCTTGAAGATATTTTAGAAGAAGTTGTTGGCGATTTCACAACTACGCAAACTCGTACGCCGAGCGAAGAAGTAGAAACACAAACTGATGGCTCATGTATTGTGGATGGCGGCGCTAACGTACGCGATTTAAATAAAGAAATGGGTTGGGATTTCCCGCTCGATGGACCTAAAACTTTGAGTGGTTTAATTGTTGAATACTTGGAGAATATTCCTGATGCAAATATTAGTCTGCGTATCGCGGGATATCCTATTGAAGTACTCGAAGTAAAAGAAAATATGATAAAACAAGTGAAGATACTGCCGAATAAGCGTTCTCGCTAAATAAAAAAGGAGCCAATTGGCTCCTTTTTTATATCCATTAATAACTATCTAGCCAAATATAAGACGTTCAAACCAACCTTTATCAAGCTCTTCTTCGCAGTGTTTTAATTGCGCACCATAACGGCTTGCTCTGTGCTTAACTTTGTTCGCAACACCCATTAGCCACTTTTTCTTTTTGTACGTGCCACGCTTATACCCACCCCAACCTTCATGATAATTAAGGTATTGTGCGTAAGCATCCCATTTAGATATTTTATTTACTTTATGCGTTTTATAAACAAACCACGCCATAAAGTCGATTGCATCGTCAAAGTCGTCTCTATCAGCACCGTTGTTGCCTGTTTCACGAATATAATCAGACCATGTTGGTGTTTTAGCTTGCGAGTAACCATAGGCATCACTTGCGCGACCGGTAGGAATTATCCATAAGAAGTACTCCATAGGCGGAGCGGCATCATGCTTAAATGAGCTTTCTTGGTACATCATACTCATGAGTACATGCTTGGGAGAACCCCATTTTTCTTGTGCATCTTTTGCGTCGAAATACCAATCTGGCTTTTCTTCAAAGATTTTACATAAATCGTTAGGTTGCTTTGGAGGTGCTGTAGCACAACCGGCTAAAGTAATGGCGAGAGATAGGATAATTGCATTTTTTTTCATTTTTCTAAGATCTCACAGAACTTTTTTATAAAGTGTGGGTCTGACTCAATGAATGCAGCAGTACAGCATTAATTCATCCCTGAATATATTTACGCAGCCAACTTAGGCTGCGTTTTTTTTGCTTAAATGTTGCTAAATACCAAGGTTATTTACCGTCAAAATACGCATCTAAAAACGCGGTAAATGACTGGGTATCTGCTTGCTCAATTGCAGCTTGTGCTTCGTTAGACTCTACAACTTGTTGTTCCAGCCAAGGCTTTAAAAACTCGCTGTAGTCAGTATCTGCGTGGCTTTGCTTATATTTACTAGCCAATGCTAGTGCAAAGTGGCCGTTGTCTAAACCAGACTCTTTTAATTGTGACACGTAACGTCCAGAGTAAGTAAGCTCTGGATTATGTATCCACGTTGCCATGCGCTTTATAGTATCTGAGTAATAGTTAACACCATAAGCATTATCCATCCATTTAGCGACATCTGTAAGCTGGGTAAATATTTCATCGCCCCACGACTGAAGGCTACGCTGTGTGTTATTAAAGTTAAGCATTAGCCCTTCTTCTCGACCTTGGTTTACTACTGTGTCGAGATTTTCAGTACTACGTGCTTGTTCTTTCCAATCCATTGGAGCTGAATCTTTTAATAAACAATACGTTAAAAACACATCTAAAAAGTGAATTTGCTCAATATCAATACCAACTTCGCTAAACGGGTTAACGTCTAATGCGCGAATTTCTACGTATTCAATGCCTGCTCGAAGCAATGCATCCGTTGGCGTTTCGCCACTTTTCGCATTGCGCTTAGGACGAATTGGCGAGTAAAATTCGTTTTCAATCTGTAGAATATTTTTATTTAACTGCTTAGGGTTTTCACTCTTGTAGTCATCAAGATCACCATAAATTTCTGATGGTGTGTTGATTGCTTTTTTAAGGCCCGCTACATATTCATCTAACGAGTTATACATTACGCGTAGTGACGACTGAGCGCTATTTGTATAACCTAAATTACCTAAACGCAGTGCTGTACCAACTTCTAAGTAAAGCGTGCCTTTACCTAGTTTTTTAAATGGTAAGTCAGTTTTTCGACCTTGCAAAAATGAGTTACACAATGCTGGCGATGCGCCAAACATGTAACTTATTAGCCATAGTTCGCGTTTAAAGTTACGAATAAGGGATAAGTAACCTTCTGAAATAAAGTCTTGAAGGCTTGCATTGCTTTTTTGTAAAGAATGAAGTGACTGCCAAAGCGTATCTGGGAATGAAATATTAAAGTGAACACCCGCAATTGCTTGCATCATACTACCGTAGCGATTTTTTAATCCTTCACGGTATAGTGTTTTCATTTGACCAGTATTTGAACTACCAAATTGAGCTAGCACTATATCGTCTTGGTGCTCAATAAAACACGGCATACTAATGGGCCAAAGTAGTTCATCGCCCATTTTTTCTAGAGTGAACTTTTGAAGGTCTTTTAATTGCTTAAGCGTTTGCGTTGACGATTCACTAACTGGAGTAATAAATTCAAGTAAAGACTCAGAAAAATCAGTTGTAATATGGCCGTTAGTTAACGCACTGCCCACACCTTTTGGGTGACCTTGAGGTGATATAACACCATTATCTTGTATTCTTAGCGACTCTCGCTCTATGCCACGTTTAATGCCTTTAACTGCATGTTGGTGCTCATTTACTGATAACGCTTCAAGTGCGTTAGCTAAATCATGTGTTGTCAAAAAATCTTTCCTCGGGCCACGTGGCTTAATCATAAGGTTATGGGGGCTAATTACTTAGACTCAAGATTAATACCAATTTTATTGAAAATATGATCATTCTATCGCATTAAATAGCGCACTCACTGCGTTAAAAATTATTCATATAGAACAACTACATGTCATAATTTTTGCCTTGTTATTGTGCTATTTTCTTAGCGCTATAATAGATCACTTATTTAATGCAACTGGTATAAATTGCTAAGAACAATATAATTTCTCTAAGTTAATAATTATTTACCCACTCTATACATGCGCTCAATATGACCAACATCATTATATTAAGTCGTAATATTGCCATTGCTCTGGGCATTATACAAATGCTTTAAATGCGTATTTAAGTATAAATTAAATACGCAAAATATAAGCCTAAAATAATAGACCGGAACTTATTTAAAATGAGTTCAATTTAGCTACTCGATATTTAAATTTGATCTAGATCAATAAAAACAATTATTTGCCTTATGAGCATAAAAGGAAAGACGCTATTTTTTGCTTTGTAGTGTGTAACCAATATAATGACAGCAACAATAAAGGATGATAATAAACATAATGCACAATGATAAAAGCTTAAAAAATGAAGAAGTATACTTTGATGAGTCACAAGAGCTTGTTTCTACTACCGACCTCAAGGGTGTAATAACATACGTCAATCAAGAGTTTTGCTCTGTAGCAGGTTATAGCGCACAAGAGCTTATCGGTCAGCATCATAATATTGTTCGTCACCCTGATATGCCAAAAGCGGCCTTTAAAGAAATGTGGGCAACATTAAAACAAGAGCACTCGTGGCGCGGCATGGTTAAAAACCGCTGTAAAGATGGCCGTTATTATTGGGTAGATGCCTTTGTAACCCCTATTTTTGAGCATAGCCGACTTGTTGGTTATCAATCAGTAAGAACTAAAGCAAGCTCTCAACTTAAGCAACGTGCACACGCTCTTTACAACAAAATAAATGCCAATAAGTCATCATTTAAACTACGAGAACACACCACAATAAGACAAGGCATTACTTTTATATGCCTATTACTTTGGCTGATTTTTATTGCTGTTACGGGATCAATCTCTTTAGCTGTAATTAGCCTATTGATGTGCGCCTTAGTTATTGCGCTAAATTATGACGAACTGATTGTTACCCCTAAAATATTACGCGAACAAAAAGCAAAAGCCGATTCAATCTCTCGCTATATTTACAGCGGCCATACACCGCATAGCGTAAGTGATTATAGAGAGCAAATGCTAAGCGCAAAATTGCGCACGGTTCTTGGCCGTATGAAAGACTCCACATTAAGCTTTAATGGCATCGCAACTGATCTAGATAAACAATCTACGCTTACTGAAAAAGGTATTGCTTCGCAAGGTGAGCGTTTAGAACAAATTGCATCAGCGATGACTCAAATGAGCTCTACCATTGGTGAAATATCAGTAAATACCGCTCAAACAGCTGATAAAGTGAATAACACCCATCAAAGTTGCTCTGAAATAAAAGACCATATTGCAGATAATAGTAAAATGGTATCTGATTTAGCTTTTCAAGTAGAAAAGGCTGCAACCACAGCCACCAGCTTAGCCTCTGAAGCAGATAAGATTGGTAAAGTAATGAGTGAAATAGAGGGAATTGCCGATCAAACTAACTTACTTGCCCTTAATGCAGCGATTGAAGCAGCTAGAGCGGGAGAGCATGGTCGAGGCTTTGCTGTAGTAGCCGACGAGGTAAGGACCCTTTCGTCACGTACTCAAAATGCTACAACACAAATCCACAGTTCTATTAAAGAAATACAAGATACTTTATTTAGCTGGTCTAAAGTAATGCAAAGCACTAAAGCACAAGCCGATAATTGTGTGCTGACAACCGATAAAACTCAAGTTGAATTAGAGGGGATTTTTATCCAAATCAGTGAAATATCTCATTTAGCAATACAAATATCATCTGCTGCAGAAGAGCAACAAATGGTTAGTAATGATATTAGTAATAATGTTTCGCAAATTAAAGACTTTGGAGATAACAACTTAAGCTTAAGCTTTAATGTGGCAAAAGGAGCAGCTGAACTTGTTGAAGGTTCACGTAGGGTGAACGATTTATTACTAACTTTTAAAGTTTAACAAACATAAAAAAGCCGCTATTTTAGCGGCTTTTGAGTTTAATTATTTACAATTAACGCTTGGAAAATACCAGAGAGTCGTCATTTGCATCAATAACGATCACGCAACCTGGTAAGTAGTCTCCATTAAGTAACTTTTGTGCCAGCGGGTTTTCAATCGTTTGTTGAATAGCACGCTTAAGCGGACGTGCACCGTAGACAGGATCAAACCCACTTGCTGCAATTCGCTCAAGAGCAGCATCGCTTATTTCAAGCAGATACCCCATCTCTGTTAAACGCTCACGTAATTTCATTAACTGAATATCAGCTATTTCTTTTATATGCTCGTTTGCTAACGGGTGGAACACGACAGTCTCGTCTATACGGTTAATAAATTCAGGCCTAAACTCATTAATTAATACTTCCATTACTTTAGCTTTAAGGGTCGTGTAATCATTATTACCCGCTTGCTCTTGGATAATATCTGAGCCTAGATTTGAGGTCATGATAATAACGGTATTTTTAAAATCAACGGTTCTACCCTGCCCGTCAGTTAATCGGCCATCATCTAATACTTGCAGTAAAATATTAAACACATCAGGATGCGCCTTTTCTATTTCATCAAGCAATATCACTGAGTAAGGTTTACGACGAACAGCTTCTGTTAAATAACCGCCCTCTTCGTAACCCACGTAACCTGGAGGAGCCCCTACTAGACGTGCGACTGAATGTTTTTCCATAAACTCAGACATGTCGATACGCACCATGGCATCTTCGGTATCAAACATAAAACCAGCCAGTGCTTTTGTCAGCTCGGTTTTACCCACACCAGTTGGACCTAAAAATAAGAAAGAACCAATAGGACGATTAGGATCTGCAAGCCCGGCACGTGAGCGTCGTATTGCGTTAGAAACAGCAACAACCGCTTCATCTTGCCCTATTACTTTACTGTGTAACTTATCTTCCATTTGCAGCAGCTTTTCACGCTCACCTTGTAGCATTCTTGCAACAGGAATTCCTGTCCAGCGAGACAGTATTTCAGCAATTTCATCCTCACCTACTTGGTTTTTAAGCAGAGTCATTTCTTGCATTTCGGCTTGTGAGGCTAAATCAAGTTTTCGTTCAAGTTCTGGAATTCGCCCATATTGCAGCTCTGACATACGCTGTAAATCACTTGCTCTTCGCGCTACATCTAAATCTAATCTTGCTTGTTCAAGCTCGGCTTTAATTACTTGCGTGCCTTGAAGTGATGCTTTTTCAGCATTCCATATCTCGTCTAGCTCGCGGTATTGGCCGTCAAGGTCGGTGATCAACTCTTGCATTTCAGCTCGGCGTTTTTGACTTGCTTCGTCTTTTTCTTTCGCTAGTGCGTTATCTTCAAGTTTTAATTGAATAATACGACGTTCGAGTTTATCTAATGACTCTGGTTTTGAATCAATTTGTAATCGAATTGAAGAACCCGCTTCATCTATTAAATCAATCGCTTTATCGGGTAACTGACGGTCACTAATGTAACGATGAGATAACTGCGCCGCAGCAACAATCGCGGGGTCAGTAATTTCTACTGAATGATGTAACTCATATCGCTCTTTTAAGCCACGTAATATTGCAATGGTATCTTCGACAGATGGCTCTTCAATAAGTACCTTTTGGAATCGACGCTCAAGAGCTGCGTCTTTTTCTATATATTTACGGTATTCATCAAGCGTGGTTGCGCCAACACAGTGTAATTCACCGCGTGCTAATGCTGGCTTTAACATATTGCCTGCATCCATGGCGCCGTCACTTTTTCCTGCACCTACAATAGTATGTATTTCATCAATAAATAAAATGACTTGGCCTTCTTCTTTAGCCAATTCGTTTAATACTGATTTTAAACGTTCTTCAAATTCGCCACGGTATTTAGCACCCGCAACTAACGCCCCTAAATCAAGCGATAGTACGCGTTTATTTTTTAATCCTTCAGGTACTTCACCATTAATAATACGCTGTGCTAACCCCTCGGCAATTGCTGTTTTACCAACACCTGGTTCACCGATTAATACAGGGTTATTTTTAGTGCGGCGTTGTAGTACCTGAATCGTGCGGCGAATTTCGTCATCGCGACCAATAACGGGGTCAAGCTTACCTTGCTCTGCTCGCTCAGTTAGATCAATCGTGAATTTTTCAAGCGCTTGACGTGTTTCTTCGGCATTTGGGTCATCAACTTTTTGACCGCCGCGAATCGCTTTAATTGCAGTTTCAATTTTAGCCGAGGTAATATTTAACGACCTAAATATATCGCCAAGTGGACCTTTATCATCGCATGCCGCCAGTACAAATAATTCACTTGAAATATATTTGTCTTTGCGTTTTTGCGCGTACTTATCACATAGATTAATAAGTGATGCCATATTGTTTGATAGCTGGACGTCGCCACCTACACCTTCTACTTTAAATAATTTTTCTATTTCTTGTGAAAGCTTGGTGTTGAGTTCGTCAGCGCTGACACCCGTTTGTGCAAATAATGCACGTACACTAGAGCCACTTTGCTTTAGCAATGAATACATTAAATGTACGGGTTCAATAAATTGATGATCGCGACCAAGGGCTAGCGATTGCGCATCAGAAAGCGCAGATTGAAATTTACTTGTAAATCTATCTAAACGCATGGTGTTACCTATTAAATAATCTAATTGCTTAATTAATGGGTATGTTTAGGTGTTTGTTCAAGGTGTAGGGGGAAATATAATGATTAAAGATGTGAATTACTTGCGCCAGATCAAACTAGCCATACGTCCAGTTTGTCCATCTCGTCGATAAGAAAAAAATAAGTCACTTTGAGAGACTGTGCAGTAGTCGCCACCCGTAATATTTTTAACGCCTTGCTGGGTAAGTAAAGTACGCGCAATACCATAGATATCAGCAAGATATTTACCATTAGCTTGTGGTGTAAATGCGTGAATAAATGAAGGGGACCTTTTTTGAAATAACTCAAACACTTCAGCCCCAACCTCAAATCGAGTTGGCCCAATTGCAGGCCCTAGCCACGCATTTATATTTTCATATTTTGTACTAAAGCACTCTAATGTATTTTTAATAACTCCCTGCTCAAGTCCTCGCCAGCCGCCATGTATAGCTGCAACTTCTTTTTCATCATCACTGACTAATAAAATAGGTAAACAATCGGCGGTCATTATAGCCAAAGGCTGATTTAATAACTGAGTATAAAGCGCATCAGCATCGTGTAACTCATCAAAATCAAAATGTTCATCAACAATAACAACATTAGAGCTATGAATTTGATTTAGCCACACGGCAGGTTTAGGTAGGAGATTTGTTAATAATGAGCGGTTTTTTGATACATGATTTTGATTATCACCAACATGGAATCCCAAATTAAAACTTTTAAATGGGATTTTTGAAACACCACCTCCACAAGTAGTACTTAACGTTCCTACTTTATGAAGGTTTTGCCATGTCGCTGACAATAAGTGCATTATCTATCGATATCAGGATTAGCTTTAGTATCTTCACGTAATGCGAGTGTCATAGCAACCATATCGTCTGGGATAGGTGCTTGCCATGTCATCATTTCACCCGTGATTGGATGCGCAATACTCAATTTTACAGCATGTAGTGCTTGGCGTCTAAAGCTACGAAGTAACTCAAATAACTCAGGTGTTGCACCTTTAGGTGGACGCGGACGGCCGCCATAAGATTGATCGCCAATTAGCGGGTGATTTAAATGTGCCATGTGCACGCGAATTTGATGCGTACGACCTGTTTCTAAGCGCAGGCGTAAACGAGTATGAGCACGGAATTTTTCAGCAACACGGTAATGTGTAATTGCCGGTTTACCCAGTTCATGTACTGCCATATGCGTACGCTGAGTCGGATGGCGGCCAATCGCTTTTTCAACCATACCACCTGCGGTCATAGTACCATTACACAGTGCTTCATATTCACGCGTGAAGTTTTCACGCTTTTGTAGCGCTGTTACTAAATGCGTTTGTGCTGGAATCGTTTTAGCTACAACCATTAAACCGGTCGTGTCTTTATCTAAACGATGCACAATACCCGCGCGTGGTACGTTAATTATTTCAGGGTAGTAATGTAGTAATGCGTTTAGCACTGTTCCATTAGGATTACCCGCACCAGGGTGAACCACTAGGCCCATTGGTTTATTAATTACCAAAATATCATCGTCTTCATAAACAATGTTTAATTTGATATCTTGTGCTTCGTATTCGCGTGGTGCTTCAATTGTTGTTTCAACACTTACAACTTCACCACCTAGTAGCTTTTCGCGTGGAGTGTTGAAAATTTCACCGTCTACGGTGATTTTATCATCCAATATCCACGTTTTTATACGAGAACGTGAATAATCAGGGAACAATTGTGCTAATACTTGGTCTAGACGTTTACCACCTAATTCGGTTGGAACGTCGGCTTGAAGAGAAATTTGCTCTGACATTAGTAACTTTACCCAATTTACCAGTGCAAGCTTTGCTCGACTGGGTTAGAATCGCTTTTAATAAAAGCATAATATAATACGCATAGTTTACTCGGTTTTACCGACTTGGCCTAGCCGAAGACATCGAAGGTAACAAATAAAATGATAAATAAAATAGGGAAACGTGCATTTGCCATTGTTTTTTCAGTTTCTGTACTTAGTTTAGGCGCTTGTTCGTCTGCTCCAGACCAAGAAGACATTCAACGTGTACCGAATAAGTCTGCACACGCTTTATATGAAGACGCAAAAGAAACACTAGATTCTGGTTTATATGCTCGCGCAATTGAACTTTTGAGTGCAATAGATTCTCGCTACCCGTTTGGCCCATTCTCTAAACAAGTACAAATGGACTTAGTGTATGCACATTACCAATCAGGTAATACTGAACAAGCACTTGCAACCATAGACCGCTTTATTCGCTTAAATCCAAACCATAAAGACCTAGATTACATGTATTACATGCGTGGTTTAGTAAATATTAAAGCAGATAAAAATGCGTTCCAAGAGTACTTTGGTGTAGATAGAGCTGATAGAGATGCAAACCGTACACGTGTTGCATTTACCGATTTATCGACACTAGTAAAACGCTTTCCGAAAAGTGATTACGCGCCTGAAGCTAAGCGTCGTTTAGTATGGCTTTTAAATCGTATGGCACGTTATGAATTAAAAGTAGCCACTTACTATTATGAGCGTGAAGCTTATTTAGCTGCTGCTAATAGAGGTAAGTTTGTTGTTGAACACTACTCACAAAGCAGTTACTTGGATCTCGCGCTTGAAATGATGGAAAAAAGTTACGACCAATTAGGTTTAACTGAGCTTAGTGAGCACGCAAAGCAAACACGAAGACTAAATAAAAGAACTAAATAAACAAAAAGGCGCTTAGTAAGCGCCTTTTTACTGCGTAGAAGAAAATCTTAAATAGCTTCTTCATCTTCCTCAGCAGTACGAATACGTATTACACGCTCAACATCAGTGACAAATATTTTACCGTCACCAATTTTTCCTGTTTGTGCCGTTTTTACAATAACTTCAATTGCACGGTCTACATCTTCATCAGTCAATACAATATCAAGTTTTACTTTAGGTAAAAAATCAACCATATACTCTGCGCCACGATATAACTCAGTGTGACCTTTTTGACGTCCAAAGCCTTTAACTTCGCTTACCGTCATACCTGTAATACCTACATCCGACAACGCTTCACGCACATCGTCTAACTTAAAAGGTTTGATAATTGCTTCTATTTTTTTCATATTAATTACTTTTGAAAGCTCCAGTTGCCTCGATTTTAGACAATCATGATGTTCATAGCAAACAAAGCGATTGAATTACGGTGATAAAACAACCGATCATGGTATAATTTATTGTATAAAAATAGCGATACTTAAATGACTAGCAGTAAATGAGATTAATATGAAAAACAAACAAAACGGATTCACTCTTTTAGAACTCATGGTAACCGTCGCTATCGTTGGGATCATTGCATCCATTGCGATTTGGAATAGCAGCGATATGCTAGAAGAAAATAGAGCTGAGAATTTTTTGTTGGAATTAAAAAGAAATATTAGCTATGCACGCTCTCAAGCAGCAAGTACAGATGAAATAGTCATTGTGTGTCCTGTTCCCAGTGCAAAAAATCTTGGCACTTCCAATCTCACATGTAAAAGTGGGTGGGGCTCAACTAATACTGTGATCTTATTTATAGATGCTAATAATAATGATAACTATGATAGTGCAAATGATAGCCTACTACGCGTAATGTCGGATGTGTCTTCTAATGACAGAATAAAATTCACGGGTGATAGCTATCTTCGTTTTGATACTAGCGGACGAATTACAACAAATCTTATCGACCCAGAAATTGATGAGTTGACCGGTTTTATTTATTGTCCTAATAGTGATAACAAAAGCAATAAAGCACTTAGCGTATCTGTCTCTGGTACAGCTTTTTATCTTGGTGATACTGACGAAACGTGCGACTAAAAAACATACAAACTTATCTTGTCATATTTGTATCATTTACTAGACTGAGTTAATCATTTATTAACTCAGGTCTTCAAGGATGAGATTATCAATATCAAAAAACAAAGGAGTGACACTTCTCGAATTAATGGTATCAATTGCTGTTGTCAGTGTAATCAGTCAATTATCGATGTGGTTTTATCCAGACTTATTGGCTAAAAACCGATTAGATAACCATGTGAATCTGCTACACCGAAATATAAATTATGGCCGCCTTTACGCAATTGAAAATGCTACTTACGTCACGCTTTGCGCACTAAAAGACAGCCAATGCACAAAAGACGAATGGGATGGTCACATGTCACTGTTTATCGACAAAGATAAATCAACGACTCTAGATGATGATGAACTACTCTTAAGCACTTTCGAGGATGTTAATGAGGCCGATACTTTAGAGTACCCCCGTAGCGCTATTACGTTTCGTCCTGACGGGTCATTAAATGGCTTCCAAAATGGGACTTTTATATATTGCCCTAATAGCGATAAAGCCAATCTCAAAGGATTGGCTTTATCTGTAAGTCAAACGGGTAGAATTCGTATTAAATCAACTGATAAATGCCAGAAAAAGTAACTCTAGTTATCTTCCCCAACAGTAGTCAACATCCTTTCCTTCGTTTGTTTTTGCCCCTTGCGCGCCTTTAGTACCTATATCAGTTATAGATAGCTCGGTGCAATCACCATCTCCTTTTACCGGCCCTGCCACGGGTTTAGCAGTGATTGTAAAAGCATTTTTATCGGTCACTTTAATCGTTAATTCAAAATGTTTATTCTCGGTTTTGTCTTGCAACCCTAAATCAGTAAATTTCTCTGTATATTCCCTATTATCAACAAAATACTGCTCTTCCTTGTTTGCTGCATCTAATAATGCTGCAACTGCCTCTGCACGTGAGGCACGTTTTACATATTCTGTATAATTAGGCAGCGCAATTGCTGCAAGTATGCCGACGATAGCAACGGCTATCATCAGCTCAATTAAGGTAAAACCACGTCGTTTTTTTATCATTTAAGCCTCCTTAATCGTCTTCATTCTGTATATTTTCATCATTCTCTTCACGCTTATATATATAAGTTTGCTGAGTTTTAAAACCAAACCCTAATGCTTTGTCATTAACAAGTTGTATTTTACCGTTAATAGCTTTTAATCCTGGCCCTGTTATTTCAAGTGGTTGCAGAGGGTTTTCTGCATTTTCACCTTTAATGCCTGGGCCAATTAAATAAAACTGACTTTTTACTTCCTCATCAGGATCATCATCGCATTTTCCGTTATCATCACTATCTGCACATGAAGAACCAAAATAAAGTTGGGGCGTATCTGGCACCTCTGTACTTGTAGCAAATTTCAGATCGTCATAAACTTTAGTACCGTAGTGCAAATGAAATGCGTAAAGAGAACCCCCTCCTCCACTTAATGAACATTGATTTTTAATTGATGAATCCAATGTAGGAGTAAAAGATGTAAAATAAGCAACACCACCAACAACGGTTGCCGCAGCTAACGACTTTTCACCAGCAGCGAGTTTATAACGCCACCCAACAAAATCATTCGCAAGTTCATCTTCTAATTTTACAAACTCAGTTACACTATTTAAAGCGCTGCCAAATTCATCATCATTCATCTCCATTAACATACTATGCGTTATAGCTTTAGGCGCAGATTCGAATAATTTAATAACTGTATTTTCATCTCTAATCATAAATAATTCGTCAGCTGTGCCCGCTCCGTTAGGATTTGAACGATTTCCACTACCAATCACAATAGCATCATAAGGTGTATCTAATCGAGTGACTACACCATCTTTAATAGTTACTTTACTAAACATAGTTCTCGCCACCACGGGCTTGTAAAAAAAGCGTCTATCGGCATTAATACCAAGATCTGCTAACTGAAAATGACTAAATTTTCCTTCATCTGATATATCTATACGCCAGATACCTCCACCAGTATCTGCCGCATATATCCGGTCTGTATAGCCATCATAATTAGAATCCAATAACGTTACATCGCCAGCAATACTATATTTTCCTTTAAAGGCGTTTTCACTAGGTGTTAAAGCCCAAACTTTTTTACCTGTTTTTGCATTAACGATATAAATGCCGCGGCCAACTTCGTCCTCAGTTTTTATATTAGCTTTATCGGGATCATTCGAATCTTTATTGGTATCATAACCAGCCCCAAATATTAAAAGGGGTGTATTCTCTTTTGATTTTATATAAGCAACTTGAGGTTTAGACCACGTTTGGCCAAGGTTTTTAAATTCCCCTTCACCGCCTTTAATAGTCCACATTAAACTTGGAGAGTCTGGCTTTGTAATATCCAAACCATAATAATTACGACCGCCTCTGCGCATACCTACAGCAGCCCAGACTTCATGACCTCTACCCGCATCAACAATACCATCATTTACATCTTTATCATTTAGGCTCTTATTATTGAAATAAACGCCAATAGGCCCATCAATACCATATTTTTTTCCTGACTCCTCATCTCTAAGTGGTTTAAGAATGTTAAAGAGTGCAGAAGGTATAAACGCCCAACTTTCACTAACTTTATTATTAGCATCATCATCTTTAAACATATGCAAAAAACCAGCATTAGTGCCAATTAGAATACGAATATCATTGTCACCATAATCAATAGCCACGGGTTTTGAATGTAATGGGTCACCAAAAATATCATTGCGAACTGATGACGACGAATTTTTGTCATCGACATCTTCACCACGAGCCCAATTTATAAGATCTTCAACCTCTCTGACTTTAACTTTACTGACGTTATCGGAAAAGTAAGGTACATTATCGCTTTCTTCCATGTATTTAAGCCCCAGATAGCTGCTTACGCTTTCGTCGCAATCGACACAAAAAGTAAAATCTCCTATATCAGTAATTATTTGACGCTTCTTAATATCTCCCACCGCCAATTCTGATAACATAGCATTTACACCCCCGTCTTTTACTGAGTTTCCATCTGCTGACTTATCTTCATCCCAGAATGTAGCCGCATCTGTATTTATTAACCCATCATCATCAAGTGCAATATTATTTTTAGCATCTATAATAGTATTACCAGATACTTTTAACTTTTTTAAATTGCCACGCCAACGAGTGGATTTATCGGGATAAAACATAGCTAAATAAATAGCATCTCCGTTTCGTGTTTGATCAACATTATTACTTGCAACAGATGGGGAGGTAAATGTACTATTTTCACTCCTAATATCCGAAACAGCTTGATTTAAGGCTTCTGTCAATTTTTCAGGGGTTGTTGCAGGTATGTTTTTCCCCCCGCCTAATTCAGCAGCCCGTTTTAACAGATATTGCCCTTCGGCGCTCATTCCTGAACCAAATCCAATGGTATATAAACGACCCGTTTCATTTATCTCGGGGCTAGATGGGTACAAATCGACAACAGTGTCGTCTGTTCCATGAATAATTTTAGCCAATTGGTGTAAGTAGTTATCATGGAGAAAGTCATTTTCATCAAGCTCCCTACCAATATAATCCTGTTCCGTTAGCTCCCGGCCAAAGAATTTATTATGCTCTGCACTTATTGATTCGTCACTGTCATTATCACTAGAAGAACTTAAGCTTAGATAATACTGCTCCCACCAATCACGGCTATATACATATTTAGGTGAGGGATCGCCGTCAGTCATATAAATAATATTGATGGAATTATCACAACGTTCAGCTTCAGCTACGCTATCAGCAAAAGGGGAGATATAAGTGTAGTTATATACATTTTCCGACTTCTTACAACGCCCGTTTTGCTTCCATTCTATGCACTGCGTACCAATAAAGTTTTCATTTTCAACAATAGTATCCCTATCTGATTCACTAACTTGCTCGCCATAGTACACACTTTGTCCTGTTATATATAAATAAGCCTCCCATAGTGTTTCAGTTAACGGTGTTCCACCATCGGCTGGGAGATTATTGATTGATGATTTTATTGATTCAGGAGGGCTACCAATGCCATTTAATACATAGCCACCATCGGTCCCATTAAAGCGCATTAATCCGAAATCGATTGAATCCTTATTATCATCGACTACTTTACTCATAGCCTCTTGAGCAGCTTCAAGCCTGCTATCAGAACAAAGGATATATGGCCCATTATAATACTTTTGCCCACAGTCATCCCCTGTACTTGTAGAAAAAGCCATACTCCCGGAGGTATCAAAAATTAATAGTACGCGCGGTTTTTCATCTGAGTTAGTATCTTTATTTACGTACAGCTCAATATCCTCTGCGTATGCCTGCATATTAATTGCTGATGTAAATAATAAAACGAGTGCTACATAAAGTTTAAATTTCATCTTAAATCCCCTTACCCGTACTGGCCATCTCTTGAGCTATACCTGTTACTATAGTTAACTGGTGCTTGCTTTTAGAGCCATATTCTATCGTAGTGGATACTTGAACCATGTTGCATGAAACACCCGCTGTAAAACTATAACTACGAGGGCAATTAAGCTCTAGCGAACCGCGATTTAAATTCGTCATTATGCTCTTCATTTCGTGTCCAGGCTCTGTAATGTCTTTCTCTGGTATCATTATTTTATTACCATCACTATCAAGCTTACCCGAATCTGTAGCGGTCTCATCTGGAGTAAGAAAAAAGTCACTATCAGCACCTTCTTTAGCTTCTGACGCTATCACTCTTTGCACTTCGCCAATCAATTGATTTTCTGCAACTTCTCGCTCTTGTGCTGCATTAGTAATTTTAATATCAATTGTACTACTACTCATGAGGGTAACGGCAATGCCGGTAACAGCTATCACCATGATTAATGCGGTTAAAAGCACCACACCTTGTTGCTTACTTGGTAACAACTTTAGATTCTCCATAGATTACCCCCAACATTACTTAAACGAATAGTTGTTGTAAAAACAGTTCTTCTATAGTTATCATTAAAATTTAACTCTCGCTTTACAGATCCCTCACCTAAAATATATTTTTGGTTTTTAAGTTTAATCCCTGGATCTGGTTGAAGTGCACGGATTAATAGAAAAACTTGCACCGTTAGCATACCTTTACGGTTTTCCCATTCAGCAGCAGTAATTGTACTGGCGCTTTTATAAGTATCAACTCGACTATCGTTATTCGTGTCTAATCCAAACAAAAAACGCATATTTTCGACACCTTCCATTATCGTTTCAGAGGTCATTTTTCCATTTACTAATCGTTTTCTTCTTAATGCGGGGACTTTTATTTCTTTATTATTTACTAAATATTTTTCTTCTTTAATATAATAAACATGATGAGTGTATGGCCATATAGTTACATTATCGTTTGTTGGTAAGTATGCCCCAGTCACAAATTTTGCTTGCTCTTGTTCAGCAACAAAGAAATAGGCTGTACGATTATCATTTTCCGTTGTTTTGTTTTCATAAGTAATTGTGTCATTATTATAGGTAGGCACGTATTGTAAGTTACCTTGTAAAAACTTGAGCTGAAGAATATCAGTCTCTTTATTATTCGGAGGAATGATGCCATCGTTTATGCAATTCAGGTTATCTTTACTGATAGTCGTTTTCGCATAAATAGTACGAAAATTACTACTACTGGTTAAATCTGGAAAGCTGCCGTTATTAACCCCCTCAAAGCAATCTATAGATTCACCATCCTCAGTGGGGACTAAAGAGCTGACAGTAGTATTTACAGCTGTGAACGAATCATCGTAATAAGTTCCCCAAAAACCAACTTGCTCAATATCACGCTGCATAATATTTATAGCTAAACGCCCTGACTCTTGGAGTTCACCGATGGCCATCGTGTCTTTTGTGGTTACTTTCATACTAATAAAAGTAAACATAACGCCACCAAGAATTAAACCACCAATAAATAGTGAAATCATAACTTCTACAAGAGTAAACCCATTTTGCTTCATGTTAGCTCCTCACATATATATAACTGGTTAAAACAACGACCCGGCGTTTTTTATCAGCGGTGCCGCAATCTACAGCTCCCGTAGCTGCATTTGCTGTAAATTCTTGTCGACCTTGCCAAGACACGATAACTTCGATATTAAAAGCCTTACCACCAGAACCAGCCACGGCAACCGGGTTTATACACACACTTGCATCATCTAACGAGCCAGTATTATTTCTGGCCTGTATTGCACGTTTCCACTGTTCAAGATCAAGTAAAGCAATTTGCTCAGCACTGCATGAGCCACCAAAGCATGTTGTTGATGAGCTTATGGGAGTTTTACTCGTAAAGTCTTTCTTATAATGTGCTACTAACTGAGGTGTGTCATTAGCACGAATACGTTGAATAATGTCATTTCCCAGAGCAACTGCAGCAGCACGTTGCATAGAATCAAAGCTTGCTTGCTTTGCTTTTGCTTGCAGGGCAACTGCGCCTAAAAGGCCAAAACTAAGAATAATAAACGCAATTAACACTTCAATTAGAGTGAAGCCTCTTTGCACTTTTGTTTGAGATGACTGCATAGTAGAACCAAATAAAAATTATCTGATTATAAGTTTATGCTATTTATTTGAGGAATCAATGAGGGCTAAGACAAGCGGTTATATTTGTTGATAAACGGTTAATTAAATCGGCTCATTCAACAAAAAAGTAGTAATTAAGCGTAAATGCATTTAAGTCAGAGGCAACTTAATTGCGAAATAAGTCTAAAGCGTATTTTTAACTAATTTAAGCTCGCGGCGGCTCACTGGCAATAACTCACTGCACCCTTGTAGCTCAATCATATGATTGCCATTCCCTTTTGAATGCAAGGCTATTACTTTTTGTTTATTCACTAAAGCATTGCGGTGAATTCGTAAAACATATGCGGGATATTGCAGCTCTAATTGCTTTAAGCTTTGTTCAAGTAAAGCCTCTCCACCTGAGAATATCATTTTGGTATATTTTTCTTCGGCACTAAAATACAAAACATCATTTATATCAACACTACGTAGAGTACCCGCTAACTGATAAGA
Organism: Pseudoalteromonas sp. C8; assembly: GCF_011378685.1. Lineage (NCBI taxonomy): Bacteria > Pseudomonadati > Pseudomonadota > Gammaproteobacteria > Alteromonadales > Pseudoalteromonadaceae > Pseudoalteromonas > Pseudoalteromonas sp. C8. The sequence continues at coordinate 159,130 of NZ_WTKT01000002.1, read as the reverse complement.
TACTTTTACATTTTGTTGTTTTTGAATATGTACTTTATTTAAACGGCCTACTTGCTTAAGTACCTTCTGCAGTGATTGCTCTGTAATAGGTTTAACTAAATAACCTGCAGCACTTAACTGTAAAGCATCGAAGGCATGCTCAGGATGGGCAGTTATAAAAACAACAGCAGGAGGTAGGGTTAAACTATTAAGTTCATTAGCAACTTGTAAACCATTCATACCGGGCATATCAACATCTAAAAAAATCAAATCTGGCGTTTGCTTTTTAGCAAGTGCTAAGGCTTCATTACCATTACTTGCCTCACCTTGCACAACTATACTTTTATCATGTGCTAACAAACGGATTAAGCGAGATCTCGCCAGAGGTTCATCATCAACAATGAGTACATTCATACACTGCCCTCAATTAGCTTAGGGATAACGACCTTGACCCTAAACACATAATTTTTATTAGTAATTGTTAGCTGTGCTTTATTTTTATAATAAATATTTAATCGCTGGCGAATATTTTCAAGCGCCATTCCGTTATTAGGCCTAGTTTGAGCATTAGAAATTGTTATAGGGTTAGAAACAATCATGGTTATATAGCCGGTAGTGATATGTAGCTCTACTTTTATTTCTGCACCATGCTCACTTGTTTCAACGCCGTGGCATACCGCATTTTCAATTAATGGCTGCAGGGTTAAGCAAGGAATGCTCAATGCGGGTAGTTCATTAGGTATTTGCCAATCAACTCTTAAGCGATTACCAAAACGCCACGTTTCAAGTGCGATATATTGCTTACTCAACGTTATTTCATCTTCAAGAGATACATTCTTCCCCGAGTGCATTGCAGCCTGCGATAAGGCGGCTAATGCTAAAATAGCCTGTTCTGCCGCATCGGCATCATGATGGGTAAGCTCTGCAGCAGTGTTTAAACTGTTATATAAAAAATGAGGACGTATTCTAGCTTGTAAGGCATCAAGTTCTGCACGAGAGAGTGCTTTAGTTTGTTGCTCTTTTTCAAAATGAATTAATAGAAACTGGACGAATAAAGCAGCCAGTAAAGCCACTATAATACAATTGCGAAGTGTGAAATAAATTAGGTTATTTGTATCATCTATATCAAAAGCAAAATGAGAAAATAAAATACTAAAAATACAGGTAGATAATAAAAAAAAGGCAAAAAATAGACTTAATTGAAAAGTTTGAGTACGTTTTTGTAAGAAAAATCTACAGAAGTATAAAGAAGAGGTACCGACTAAAACAATTAAATGCATAAACAAACTAATGATCCCAAGTCGTAGCCAAATATCTCCTTCTACATTAGGTGCAAAAGCTAAAACAATAGCAATAACTTGAGAAACAATAAGCGTGGCTAATACGCCTCGCTCATTAAAAAGAGCCGAAAAAAGCAAACCATCATTTTGAAGTGACTTGCTCATAACGACTTTCCTTTAATCTAAATGTTTAATATATTTAAATTAACGTAGCTCTACAGGAACAGCAAATACTATATTTTCTACTTCACCTGGGTTCTCAACAACCTGTGTGCCACCAAGCTCTTTTAATCGGCTTATTACTTGTTGTACAAGTACTTCTGGCGCAGATGCTCCCGCAGTTACGCCAACTGATTTAGAGCCTGAAACCCACTGCTCTTGTACATCAGTTGCGTCATCAATTAAATAAGCAACTGTGCCCATTTTATCTGCAAGTTCACGTAAGCGATTAGAGTTAGAGCTATTTTTAGCGCCAACAACTAATAGCACATCAACTTTATCAGCTAAGTCACGAACAGCGTCTTGACGATTTTGCGTTGCATAACAAATGTCATCTTTACGAGGTCCGTCAATTGATGGAAACTTATTGCGTAGTGCATCAATAACATCTGCTGTGTCATCAACTGAGAGTGTTGTTTGGCTGCAATAAAAAAGATTTTCAGCATTTTTTACATTAAGCGCAACAACATCATCAACGGTTTCAACAAGATAAATGCCACCGGCTGAGTTATCATATTGTCCCATTGTTCCCTCTACTTCAGGGTGGCCATGGTGTCCAATTAAAATACACTCAATACCTTTACGACTCGCACGTGTAACTTCCATATGTACTTTAGTTACAAGCGGACACGTTGCATCAAATACTTTTAAATCACGACGTTTAGCTTCGCTGCGAACAGCTTGCGAAACACCATGTGCACTAAAAATAACAATGCTGTCGTCAGGTACTTGATCAAGCTCTTCAACAAATACCGCACCACGACTTTTTAATCCATCAACCACATAGCGGTTATGTACTACTTCGTGGCGCACATAAATTGGCTTTTCAAAAATATCTAGGGCGCGCTCAACAATACTAATAGCACGGTCAACACCAGCGCAAAAGCCGCGTGGATTAGCTAGTAATATTTCCATTAACCTTCCACCTCAATAATATCAACTTCAAACGTTAAACGTTGGCCAGATAAAGGGTGATTAAAATCAATCGTTACCGACTCACCTTGCACTTCGCGAACTAATCCAGGAAGCTCAGTACCGTCTGGTTGAGTAAACGCAATAATTGCACCTACCTTAGCTGGTGTTTCTGGGCCAAATTTACTACGGTCAACGTAGTAAATATTATCTGGATTTGGCTGACCAAACGCATCTTCAGGTTCTAATTCAAACGTTTTACTTTCGCCTGCAGTTAAACCTAATAAACACTTTTCGAAGTTTGCCGTTAAACTGCCATCGCCCATTGTTAATTTAGCAGGTTTGTTGTGCACCTTGGTAGAATCGGCGGCAGAGCCATCTTCTAATTTAATAGAAAAATGGAAAATAACTTGCGAGTTTTCACCAATTACAGCTTGGCTCATGCTTTATGCTCCTTCGGACTCTCGCCGGTAAAGGCATCAAATAACAATAATGCTGCGCCAATACAAATAGCGCAATCAGCAATATTAAATACAGGAAAATGTGAGTCTTTATAAAATACGTGAATAAAGTCGATTACATAACCATACGCAATACGATCGTATAAATTACCAATAGCGCCTGCAAGTACCAGTGCATAAGCACCGCATAGTACTTTGTTTGTTGCAGGTAAGCGTTTTAGCCACCACACAAGCAAAGCACTAATAGCAATGGCAATCGCACTTAAAAACCAACGCTGCCAACCACCCGCTTCACTTAAGAAGCTATAAGCAGCACCATAGTTATGCACATAAGTAATACTAAAAACAGGGAGTAAGTTTATCGACTCTTGATAATCCATAGTACCTACAACAAGTGTTTTACTGGCAAAGTCTATTACTAATAGTAATAGACTCAACCAAAGCCACACTAAACCACTTTTTTGGGCTAGTTTGCTCACTAAGAATAACTCCTAAGCGAATTGACGCTTTTCGCCTTCGCCGTCAACATTACTTACACAACGACCACAAATTTCAGGATGAGCAGGGTTAACACCTACATCTTCACTGTAATGCCAACAACGCTCACATTTAGCAGCATCTGTTGCAGCAACACTAATGAATAAACCTTCAATTTCGGTAGCTTGTGTATCAGCTGGCTGACTATCAACTTCAGAAACATTTACGGCCGATGTTAATAATACAAAACGCAGTTCATCACCAAGCGCATTTAATTTAGCGGCAAGCTCTTTACCAGTAAATAAATTAACCGTTGCTTGAAGCGTTGCACCAATAACTTCTTCTTTACGTGCAGCTTCTAATAAGCGGTTTACTTCGTCGCGTACTGTTAGAATTTCTAACCAGTCATCGTTACTAAATTGGCTATTTGTTGGCGCTTGTAAGCCATCATACCAAACAGATGTAAATACGTAGTCACTACGTTCACCCGGTAAAGCTTCCCAAATTTCTTGTGCGGTAAAGCTCATAATAGGTGCCATCCAACGCGTCATTGCTTCTGCAATATGATAAAGCGCTGTTTGACAAGAACGACGTGCATGGCTGTCACTCTTAGCTGTGTACTGACGATCTTTAATAACGTCTAAATAGAACGAACCAAGCTCACCCGTACAGAAGTTCATTAGCTTTTGCGTTACTAATAGCATTTGGTAGCTATCGTATGCGGCTAATATTTCGTCTTGCAACTGAGCAGCACGACCAACAATCCACTTATCAAGCTCAACCATATCATCAACAGCAACTTGATCAGTTTTTGGATCAAAACCATTTAGGTTAGCTAGTAAATAACGGCTCGTGTTACGAATACGGCGGTAGCGATCGGCAGAGCGTTTAAATATTTCATCCGACACAGTCATTTCTGCCGTGTAATCGGTAGAAGCAACCCATAAACGAAGAATGTCGGCGCCTAGTTTATTCATCACATTTTGTGGTGAAATAACATTGCCTAGCGACTTAGACATTTTGCGGCCGTTTTCATCAACGGTAAAACCATGGGTCAATACTTGGCGGTATGGTGCATGACCATTAATAGCCACTGATGTCATCATTGATGACATAAACCAACCACGGTGTTGATCAGAACCTTCAAGGTATAAATCAGCTGGACCAACCAAGTCTTCACGTGCGTCTACAACACATGCGTGTGAAACACCTGAGTCAAACCATACATCTAGCGTATCTTGCACTTTCATGTATTGCTTGGCATCTTCTTCACCAAGTAATGTAGCTGGTTCTAAATCATACCATGCCTGAATACCTGACTTTTCAACTAGCTGTGCCGCTTGCTCAATTAGCTCTTGAGTATTTGGATGAAGTGCACCGGTATCTTTATCAGCAAACAATGCAATTGGCACACCCCAAGTACGTTGGCGAGATATACACCAATCTGGGCGGCTTTCAACCATGTTTGAAATACGGCTTTCGCCCCACTCTGGCAACCACTGCGTGTTTTTAATTTCTTTTAAAGAATCTTGACGCAAGTTAGCCTGATCCATACTTACAAACCATTGTGGTGTAGCACGGAAAATAATGGGTGTTTTATGGCGCCAACAATGTGGGTAACTATGAGTTATAGCATGATGATGCATTAATGCACCGTGCTCTTTTAATACTTCAATTACGCTCGCATTTGCTTTAAATACATGCTGACCTGCAAAAAGTTCAGTATCTGGTAAATAAACACCATTAGCGCCAACAGGGTTAGCTACTTCAAGGTTGTAATTTAAACCAGCCACGAAATCTTCTTGACCATGTCCTGGTGCTGTATGTACAACACCGGTACCTGAGTCAGTCGTTACGTGTTCTGCAACAATCACGGGTACATCAAAATCATAAAAAGGATGGGCTACTTGTAAGTTTTCAAGTGCAGCACCTTTTACATAACCTAATACGTGAAAGTGATTAAAACCAAAGCGGTCCATTGCATCTTTAACAAGCTCAGAGCCTAAAATTAGACGTTGTTGTACGCCTTCATCTTCAACCTGCACCAATGCATATTCTAAATCGGCATGCACAGCGACTGCGCGGTTTGCTGGAAGCGTCCACGGTGTTGTTGTCCAAATAACAGTACCAACACTGCCTTCACCCTTGTGACCATCAGCCAAATCAAATGCACTTACAACAGCATCTTGATCAACAAATGTAAAACGTACATCAATCGCTGGTGATTGCTTGTCTTGGTATTCAACTTCAGCTTCTGCTAATGCAGAACCACAATCTGTACACCAATGCACAGGCTTAGCACCTTTATGCAAATGACCTTTTTCAATAATACGACCAAGTACACGAATGGCATTCGCTTCAAAGTCAAAGTTCATTGTTAAGTAAGGCTTATCCCAATCTGCAAATACGCCTAAACGTTTAAAATCAACTTTTTGACCTTCAACTTGTTTTTTAGCGTATGCACGGCATTTTTCACGAAACTCGCTCGCGGTTACTTTTACGCCCGGCTTGCCTACTTTTTTCTCAACCATTAACTCGATTGGTAAACCATGACAATCCCAACCTGGTACTAATGGTGAATCAAAGTCAGATAATGTTTTAGACTTAACAATAATGTCTTTTAATATTTTATTAACTGAGTGGCCTAAATGGATATCGCCATTTGCATACGGAGGGCCGTCATGCAAAATAAAGGTCTTTTTACCTTTCTTAGCGCTGCGAATTTGACCGTACAGGTCGTCTTCATACCATGCTTTAAGCATTTTTGGTTCACGTTGTGCCAAATTGCCACGCATTGGAAACGGTGTTTCCGGTAAGTTCAAAGTATGTTTATAGTCGCTCATTTATCCTACATTCCGTCTCTATCGGCTACCTGATTTAAACCAAAACACTGCTTAGCGGCAGCAACATCAGTTGCTATTTGCGCCGTTAATTGTGTTAATGTCTCGAATTTTTTTTCATTGCGAAGTTTTTTTATTAACTCCACATGCATAAATTGTCCGTAAATATCCTGTGCAAAATCAAAAAGGTGAACTTCTAATAATGCACGAGTTCCATTAAATGTCGGCTTATTACCTACATTTGCAACTCCAAAAATCTGTTTTCCTGCAATCGTTGCTTGCACTGCAAACACCCCGTTGACAGGACACACTTGGCGTTTTAGGGCAATATTTGCCGTTCTAAAACCGAGTTCACGTCCTCTTTTCCAGCCGTGTATAACACGCCCAGAAATAGCATAATCGTGACCAAGCATTATTTTAGCACTTGCTAAGTCACCAGATGCCAAAGCATCTCGTATTAAAGTGCTGCTTACTCTAGCATTTAATTGACGAAAACTCGCGGTGCTTTTTACGTCCATGCCCGCTTGCTTGCCCATGCTAGCAAGTAAGTCAAAGTTACCTTGGCGCTGCTTCCCAAACTTAAAATCATCGCCAACAGTGAGAGCTTTAACACCTAACTTTTTAATCAAAATATCATTAACAAATTGCTCAGCATGCATGTTTGCAAATTGCTGATTAAAGCTAATGCAAATAACTCGCTCAATACCTAAATCACTAAGCAAACGTAGCTTATCTCGTAAGCGCGTTAGCCGTGCTGGTGCATTGTTTTTAGCAAAAAATTCTTGTGGCTGGGGTTCAAATAGCATTACAGTGCTAGGCAAACTATGCGCTTTAGCATCACTAAGTAAGCCTTTTAATACTTCTGCGTGGCCTAAATGAACACCGTCAAAATTACCAATAGTTAACACACAACCAAAGTGGTGTGGGCGAATATTGTGTATACCTCTAATTAACTCCATGCCACCTAATGCCTTGTTTAGCGAGTTATTAATTACGGCTAAAAATTTATTAAAGCCGCAGAGTTGCCGATTATAATCTTTTTTTTAGTTTGATTCAGTAATTGCTACACTTTTTATCGTATTTAGTCTAACGCCCATCAAAAATAGCATTGCAAAGTAGCTAATACCTGCCAAAGCCACTAATACCATTAATAATATTACCTGCTGTGTAAAAGCCCATGTAGCCCAGTAATAGTAACTGCTCACAAACCATGTAACAGCTCCCATAGCAATACTTGCAACAACACATTTTAGTGTAAAGCGCATACTCATTGATGAAAACTGATACACATTTTCTTTTTTAAGCTGCCTATACAGCAAAAACGCATTACAACTAGCCGATAGTGAAGTAGCGAGTGCTAAACCTAAATAACCAATGAAAGGAGCCAACATAATATTAAATACCATATTCAGTACTAAGGTGATAATACCAATACGCACCGGCGTTTTTGTGTCTTGACGAGCATAAAAGCCAGGAGCAAGTACTTTAATCAGCATAAAGCTTACAAGCCCTACTGAATATGCGACTACGCCTAAACTTACTGCTTTAACATGATCAACACTGTCTTCTTTAAACGCACCGTGGTCGAACAATACGGTGATAATAAGCGGGCTGATGATCATTAGACCTATCATTGCTGGTAGGCCTAAAAATATAACAAAACGCACTCCCCAGTCGAGGGTATGTTGAAAATCACTGCTTTTTTTACTGCTATGTAACTTAGAGAGCGCCGGTAAAATAACTGTCGCAATACCAATACCAAATAAGCCCAGCGGAAATTCAATTAAACGGTCTGAATAATAAAGCCATGCTATCGAGCCTGTCATCAGTAATGAAGCAATCATGGTATCAAGCAACAAATTAATTTGGCTAATAGATACGCCAAACAAAGCAGGGAGCATAAGTTTACGTACTTTTTTTACGTTTTCGTCTTGCCATGCCCAGCGCGGACGCGCCAACATTTTTGCACGGTATAAAAATGGAAGTTGAAACAATAGCTGTACAACGCCACCAATAAATACGCCAATTGCGAGAGAATAAGCCCCGACACTAAATTTATCATGTAAAAAAATTGCACATGTGATGATAGAAACATTGAGTAGAACTGGTGTAAATGCAGCAACAGCAAAACGGTTATACACGTTCATTACCGCACCACTAAGCGCAACTAAGCTTACAAAAAACAAATATGGGAATGTAAATTTAAGTAATGAGCTTGCAAGTTCAAACTTTTCGGCATTAGGTCCGCCCTGCCACCAATCTATAAACCAACCAGTGCCAAACAATGCTGCAATAACAGGTGAAGCAACAACACCTATAATAGTGACAATCAGTAAAATGGTTCCTAATGTGCCTGCTGCTTGTGCAACAAAAAGTCTGACCTTGTCGTCGCCTTGCTGTTCTTTAATTTCACTCAGCACGGGTACAAATGCTTGTGCGAAGGCACCTTCTGCAAATAAACGACGTAAAAAATTAGGAATACGGTTAGCAAATAAAAAAACATCAGCCGCCGCACTTGCGCCTAATAAATTGGCAACGACTGCATCTCGAACGAGCCCTAAAATACGCGATATCATAGTCATACAACTAACAATCATACCGGAGCGAAATAAACCTTTTGACACCTTAAACCTACTCAAAAATCCTCAAGATAGGCGATTATGCCACAGTCTTTTTTATAAATCGCTTTAAAGCACTAGGCTGGGGGTCTGTGCTTTGTTACAATGTCGGTATTAACTGCTAAAGCGGCAAATTGATGCTCGTTATATGGTGCAGTTTTTCTTGGATTGTTAAATTTAAATTGACATTCATGATAGAAACAGGCATATTCCACGGCCTTTAATTTAAGCTTTATTTTAAGATTGTTAGGAGCAAACCTTGGCTAACATCAAGTCTGCAAAAAAACGCGCTATCACAAGCGAAAAAAACCGTCAGCACAACGCAAGCCGTCGTTCAATGATGCGCACTTACTTCAAAAAAGTAATTGTTGCTATTGAAGCGGGCGATAAAGAAGCTGCACAGCAAGCTTTTTCTGTTGCTACACCTATCCTAGACCGTTACGCAACTAAGGGTCTAATTCACAAAAACAAAGCAGCTCGTCATAAGAGCCGTATAGCAGCTAAGATTAAAGCTCTATAATTTGTTTTTGATAGAATATAAAAAACCGGCTTTTGCCGGTTTTTTTTTGTTTAAATTTTAAATGTACTTACTTTATTAGACATTTTCTAACTCTGGATAAAACTTCTTAAGCATTGCCGCTATTTTTTTAGGTGTAAATGGCTTTACTACAAACCCTTTAGCGCCTTTATCAATTGCATCCTTAACATTCTCAATACCTGAATGTGCCGACACCATAACCACATTTGTCTCTGGGCTTAATTCATTGATTTGTGCAATCAAATCTTTACCATCACCGTCTGGCAATTCAATGTCTAAAAAAATGATATTATAATTTGCAGCTTGGCACTCACTAATACATTGTGAGGCAGTAGATGCTTCCTTTACGTTATCTATCCCTAAGTGCATGAGCGTTTGGCTCAAAAAACTACGCACTGTGCTAACGTCATCTACAATTAAAATTGATAGCTGCGTATTCATCTTTATTCCTCGTAGGCTATAAGCTAACTTTAAGTTATCATAATAATTAGCTTAGTATATAAATTTACTCATTTAATTATAGAGACCTACGGAAAAAAGGCCAGATTTGCTTTATGTCTAAAACCCCAAATAAACAATCGTTGCTAGGTAAAGCACCGGCAAGAAAAAAAACAGCGCAAAAAAGAAAACCTCAGCGTTCTACTCAGCGCCCTTCACCTAGCGAGTTAAATTCCAGTGCAAAGAATGATATAAGCCAAAAAACAACGCAAAAAAAAGGACTGTTTATATCACTCGCTGTCGTTGCTGTAATAATTTTAGCTTTTCCAAAACCTACCTTACTCACCTATAAAAAATTAGGGATGGTAAGTGAGAGTGTTTACTGGCCCGGATTCTTTGGCAAGGGGGCTAATTTAATTGATTCAAACCTACACCCCACCTATGATTCTAGCCGTGAGTCCCTTTATTTATGCAGTGACTTACAAAAACCGCAGAGCTGCCAAAAGTATCAAGTAATTGCTGATAATGGTTTATTTTCAGCAATCGGTAGCTACTTTTAGCATTAAAAAAACTAATCTGAAAATTTAAAATTACTTGGTTGAAAGGTGCGCAAAAGATCAACATAATGGCGCTCCTTTTTTCAACAACTGAACTATTGAAACGACCATGCTAAACGAGCTAGATTGGCTTTTAAATACTACACTACTTGCACTAGGTTTAGGTGCATTCTTTATTAACCAGATAACACTGCTGCGCGTTGCCGCCATTAGTGCGTGTGGTTTATTATTCTTATCATTTAGCTTAGATCTTATGTCGTCGAGTGTTATTTCAAATATGAGTTTAGTGTTGATCAATACTTTTTACTTGTTTAAAGTTTATACATTTGGGCAATTTAATGTAACCCAAAGTTAACAACTTTTCCCTAGAATATTTAATAGCCCAGCATTGCTGGGCTTTTTTTTGTTAAGAATTTAAAAATATTAAAAAGCACTTTCAATCAAGATGAAAATTAGAGCTTCAGGGGCACACAAGCACTACTGTGAAAATAATGCTTGTGTACTGCTAAAAAGAGGAATACATAGTAAGTAGGCTAGTCCGCTATTGTTAACTCGCTTTGGGTTTGTATTTTAGAAGGAGTATCCTCTGCATTAGCCTGATTAAACCAAGCTGAAACACCAAGTATAATAATTGAAACAATAACTAGGCTTAATTTAACGCCACTTTGACTCGATTTCATAACACCCTCTTTATATTTTTATTAGTGAGAATACCTTTTACACTAATGAAAATTACAAATGTTAACAAGCTGTTTTTTAAACTAATTAGCTATCAGCTAATAACCTTTAGTTCTATCTACTGAATTATTGAGTGCTAAGCCCTTATTGAAACGTTCAATATTATCGGCTATTTGGTCTATAACACTATTTAAATCAGAAATCGCCGCGCAATGTGGTGTAAGCGTTATTTTGGGGTTCCCCCAGTAGGGGTGATTCGACGCTAAAGGTTCTTGATCAAATACGTCGAGTGTAGCTGCGCGTAAGCTATCGTTATTTAATGCACTTAGTAAGTCTTGTTCAACAACATGAGCACCACGTGCCACATTAATAACAACAGCATGTGAAGGTAGCTTAGCGAGCATTGAGTGATTAATAATGCCTGTCGTTGCTTGCGTAAGGGGTAATAGACATACAAGGTAGTCAACCTCAGAAAGCATACAATTAAGGCCTTCCTCGCCATAAAAAATTTCGACATTAATTGCGCTTTTATTACTTTGCGCCCAGGCACGTACCTTAAAGCCATTATTTATAAGCTTTTGCGCGCATGCTTTACCTAATTCACCAAACCCAAGTATGCCGACATGTTTATTACTATGTGCCCGCTTTGGCTTCCATGTTTGCTGTGTTTGTTTAATGTAATACTCTTTTAAGCGTAACTTTTGAGCTAACACATGTGTCAGTACATATTCCGCCATATCTTCAGCTAGTTGATTGTCAACAATGCGGACTACTTCAACACTTTCGTCGAGTAATGTTAAATCGATACTATCTACGCCAGCACCAAATGACGACACAGCCTTTAAGTTAGGTAGCTGTGGCCACATAGATTCTGGCGCTTTCCACGTAAGTACAAAATCCACATCATGTGCGTTTTTGCAATCAGGCCATTGCTCTATCAGAGTATTTGGTAACCGCTCTTGTAACTTCGTCATTAGTTTTGTGTTGTCACGCCCAGTAATAGCAACTAATACAGACATAAATTCTCCTAACAATACACTGTTTATAAGTTTGCACTTTAAAAAGTCACACTACTGCAAAGTAACTGTCACACCCTTTTTTTAATCTTACATGTATGGCGAATTGGCCAAACGGAATATGAGGTTAATATGATAAGTGTTGATAAAGTAATTGCTGCAAACTTACCACAACTAGAGAACTCTCCTAAAGTAAAAGGTTTAGTAAAAAAAGGTCTAGGCTACTTATTGCATGAACAGGAGTTTGTTGCTTTTGGTGATGCCTACCCTCACCTACAAGGATTAGAATTTGTTGAACAAGTGCTTGATGAACTCAATTTTGATACCCGCTATAAACCTAAGCAGATAGAGCACATTCCTAACGAGGGTAAACTTGTTATCGTTGCAAATCACCCTATTGGTTCATTAGATGCTCTAGCACTTATTAAAGTACTTTCAACTGTAAGACAAGATTTAAAAGTAGTGGCAAACCGCATGTTGATGTCGGTTACCCCAATGCACTCACTTTTACTCCCCGTAGATAACTTATCAGGCATGAGCAATAAACAAGAGCTTAGTAATATACAAAACCATTTAAAAGACGAAGGTGCATTACTTATATTTCCGGCAGGAGAAGTATCGCGATTAGGGCCAACAGGCATTAAAGACTGCAAATGGAATAGTGGTTTTTTACGTATGGCAAAAAAAGCTAACTGCCCTATCTTACCTATTTATATTAAAGCCAAAAATAGTCCACTTTTTTATGGCACATCAATGATTTATAAGCCGTTGGCAAGTTTGCTCTTAGTAACAGAAATGTTTAAGCAACGCCAAAAATCTTTAGAGTTTGAGATTGGTGCCTCTATCCCTCCTGAATCTTACTTAATAGAAAACCTTAAAGATAAAGAAGTTGTAAACCTTATTCGTAAACAACTTTATAGGCTTACAACAAAAAAAGCCCTACCGCTAAAAACACAAACACCCATCGCTATTCCCGAGTGCCGCAAGGAGCTAAAAAAAGCAATTGAGCAATGCCAACTACTTGGTAAAACACAAGACGGTATGCATATTCATCTATACCAATATGCAGGTAGCTCACCTATTTTTAGAGAGTTAGGGCGTCTGAGAGAAATAGCATTTAGAGCAGTCGGTGAAGGTAGTGGTAAGCGTCGTGATATAGATAAATACGATATGGATTACCAACACCTTGTACTATGGGATCCCATGCAGCTAGAGCTGGTAGGTGCTTATCGATTAGCCTGTGCACAACAGATAATACAAAAACATGGCCGCGAAGGTTTGTATACTGATAGCTTATTTTCTTATACCGACGCTATGACGCCCTATCTAAAACAAGGAATTGAGCTTGGTAGAAGCTTTGTACAGCCTAAATATTGGGGGCGTAAGAGCCTAGACTATTTATGGTATGGCATTGGCGCTTTTATAAAAAGCTATCCACAGTACAGATACTTGTTTGGTGCTGTAAGTGTATCAAATGCTCTACCCGAGCAAGCAAAAGCCATGCTCGTTTATTACTATCAGCATTACTATAAAAGTGGTATCGAATTAGCTACGCCTAATAATGAATTTAAATTAACTGAGCAACAGCTAACCCAGTGCAATACTCTTTTTTGCGGCAATGACGTAAAAGAAGATTTTGTAGAGTTAAAGCATGTGTTAGCTAATATGGGGGCTCAAGTCCCTACTTTATTTAAACAATACACTGAACTTTGTAAACCAGGTGGCGTGCAATTTTTAAGCTTTAGTATTGATCCCGATTTTAATAATTGTATTGATGGATTGGTATTGGTCGATCTTGAAAATGTAAAAGAAAACAAAGCCAAACGTTATTTAGAATAACCAATAAAAAGTGAGTCCTTATATCTATAAAGTACTCGATTTATATTTAATTATTTATAAATATCTGCTCTAGTAAAGTTGTATAAATAGCTTCAATTTTAAGTAAATCACTAATAGATACGTGTTCATTAGCTTGATGAATCGTATTGTTTCGCACACCACATTCAATAACTTGAGTATGGGGGCTGGCAAAAAATCGTCCATCTGATGTCCCTCCATTTGTACTTAGTAATGGGTAACTTGAAGTGTTTTTGTAAATAGCCTGCTCAATATGAGTAAGTAAACTCCAACCCGTATTATGGCTTGTATAATAAGGCTCGCATGGGCGTTCCCACTCAATTGTAAAATGCTCAGCAAACTTGTTTAGGGTATTCATTAATTGCGTTTTAACTGCTGCGCTACTGTAACCGTGGCTATAACGTACATTAAATGTAATCTCACAATGACTTGGCACTAAATTATCGACCACATTATTTATGTTAATTCCAGTCACTTGCAGTGTGGTTTTTGAGCTAGCCACATCGAGTAACCAGATCTGATCACTCAAGCTATTTACTATTTTTGCAGCAATATGAGCAGCATTGAGTGTGTTTTGAGGATAAGCTACATGACCTGCCTTACCAGTAACTAAAATCCGAGCTGAAAGCGCACCACGACGGCCATTCTTAACCGTATCGCCAACTTGTGCCACACTTGATGGCTCCCCGACAATACAGCCATCTAATACAACACCTTGCTTGGCAAGCTTATTAACTATTTCTTGAGAACCAAATTCAGCCTCTCCCTCTTCATCTGACGTGATAAGCCAGTAAAGAGTCCCTACTTTAGCGGATTTACTATTAATTAACTTTTTTGTGGCGCTAAGCATGGCGGCAACACCCCCTTTCATATCGGCCGCCCCTCTACCGTATATTGCATCATTTCGCACTCGCCCTTCAAAAGGAGGACTTAACCAACCGCTACTTGTTGCTGGTACTACATCAATGTGCCCTGAGAAAGCAACACATGGGCCTTCTTTGAATTTTATGCAGGCAATTAAATTAGTCACACCATTTATAGTAAATTGCTCGCAACTTAAACCTAAACCCAACAATTTAACTGCAAGCCAATCAATTGCACCCGCTTGGTTAGGGGTTACTGATTCAAAGCGAATTAGTGTTCGTAAGTGCTCTACAACTTCTTTTTGAATATCCGTTGTTTTTGATTTTTTTTCGAATGCTTCTAAAAACATGTTAAACACACTTTATTATTTAATGTGCCTTTATTAAAACGTGAGTTTATGACTAAGCGATGTCAGCCTTAATACATTCATATGACTGTTGATGAAATAAATATGTCAATCTTTTCAAAAGCAGAACGACGCTAAATTTAATCTAAATCAATAAAGCACTCCACAAGGTTAAAATGTTTTTTAAACTTTGATCTAGAACAGGTTTTCATTTTTATTGCTCGGTAATAATAGCGCCAATCAAACAGTAGTTCTTGGAGAACAACATGAAAACTCAAATTAGCATCGCATTATTAACCTCTTTATTAGCACTATCTCCAGCTGCACACGCTAACTTTAGCGTAAATGTTGGCGCTATTAACGTAAACCCTGATAATAGTAGCTCAGCAATTAATGAAGCACCTACGCTGGGCCTTAAAGGTGATTCAGATACTCAACTAGGTATCACTGTAGATTATGCATTTAACGATCAATGGGTGTTAGAACTAATAGCAGCAACACCTTTTTCACACGATGTGAATGGCGCAGGCGGCTTAGCAGGCAACAAAATTGCAGATATAAAACAGCTTCCTCCTTCTTTAGTTGCGCAATACCACTTTTTAGACACAAGTTATGCGCTAAGACCTTTTATAGGCGTAGGCATAAACTACACTGCATTTTTTGATGAGCAACCTTCTCAAGCACTTAAAGCGACGCTAGGAACAGACGATGTAGAAGTAAAATTAGATGATTCGTTTGGCTTTATGGCTCAGGTAGGCGCTAACTATAAAATTGATGCAAACTGGGGTTTACACGCTATGGTATCAATTATGGATATTGATACCGATGCCACTGTTTATGCTAATGGTGCAAAAGCACTTACATCAACTGTTGAGCTTGACCCCGTTGTTGCTATGTTCGGTGTTAGATACAGCTTTTAAAGCATATATAAAGTAGTACGTAGTTACCCAATTACAATGTGTGTTAAAAGGCCGAAAGGCCTTTTTTTCATTTGTAGAGATTAGGGCAGGTTACTTAACTTTTTCTGCTCTAGCATTTCTTTCCAGTGCATAACTTCACTTGGCAATATAGGTGTTTGGCCATCAAAACCAGCCACTTCAAGCATTTCTTCAATACTTATAATACCTTTTTTACTTTTAAATACACCGCGTACATAAGCAATAGCATGTAAACCTCGTTCTGAGTGAAACTTTTGCTCAATATAAAAGTATTTATGATCCCATCCAACTAACTTAGTACTTATTGTATATCGCTGCATAGGCTTAATATCACGAATATAAGTAATAGCAGTTGCGTTAACAATCGGAAACCAGCGACGCTTCATTATTTGTTTAAGCAAGCCAACGCGCTCAGTCATCCAAGTTCGAGATAAATCCATCATCGCGAGGTAACGTGAGTTTGTTAAATGTAAATTAATGTCACAATCAGTAGGTAGAGCTTTGTAATCAATATCTACCGTATCAAGTAAATTTTGATATTGCTTGTTACGTTTAATTTTAAAAAACAATAATAAAAGTCGAATATATAAGTTCACAAAAAAGGTCTTACCTGTTAAATTTATTCGAGTGTAGCATAGCCCCTTGCGAAGACGAATATTCTACTTTAATCTTAAATCACTATTACAATAAAAAGATAACTCATGAAGTCAAAACTAAAAATTATTACTGCGCTAACTCTATTAGTGCCTAGTTATAGTGCGTTTGCCGACTTTTCATTACCAGGTAAAGGCTCTGTTACTTACCCTACCGGTGTAGTTAAAGAGTTTAAATTTGGTTTTGAATGGCAACAAAAAGCTGAAAAATTCATTATTGGCTCTAAAAGTTACAATATGGAGCAGATCCCTAGTTCTTATTCAGTTGCTATAACGCTTTCAAAAGATGACAGCCAAGTATGGGTGCAAGAATTTAATAATGGGTTTATTAAAGAATTTGAATGGCAAATTGGCGAACATAGGATCACTTTAAAAAAGCAGCAATTTAGCGACCCCGTAAAAGGCGATTATGTTATTGAACTTAATGGCCGTAGCTATTTTTTCACTCGTAATAACGCCAGTATTGTAATGAACTTTAATGAAGAAGGTATTGAAACGATTGCAATTGATGGGGTTACAAAAAATATGGGGACTAAAAATTAGTCCCCATATTTTAATTTATTTAGGCCAATTACACTTTTACTGTTTTTCGGTTAATACCGTAATCACGTAACTTGTTAGCTACAGCGGTGTGACTTAGGCCCAATCGCTTAGCTAACTGGCGTGAGCTCGGATAAGCTGGGTAGAGTTTACGAAGTAAGGTCGCTTCAAAACGTTTAACCGCTTGATCTAACGAACCTTCAAAATCAGACTCTAAATACCCTAAATCGTGAGTAAAAGTGGGTAACTGTAAATGCTCTACGCGAAGCTCGCTATCATCTAGTAACGACACTGCACGGTAAATTGCATTTTCAAGCTGGCGAACATTTCCTGGCCACGGATACTCTTGTAAAAAGCTCAAACACTCTTGTGATAAAACAGGAATTGCATGACCATTTTGTTGCGCATATTTTTGAATAAAATGTTCTGCAAGTGGTCCTACATCTGCTTTCCTATCTCTTAGTGGCGCTATTTCTAAAGTAAGCACGTTTATACGGTAATATAAGTCTTCTCTAAAAACCCCTTCTTGTACCATTGCAGGTAAGTCTTTTTGAGTAGCAGCAACAATACGTACATTTACTTTAACTTCGTTCTCATCGCCTACTTTTCTAAACGTACCATCTTGTAAAAAACGCAGTAACTTAGTTTGTAGTTGAGTCGACATTTCGCCAACTTCATCTAAAAATACAGTTCCACCATCGGCTTGCTCTAATACACCGCGCTTTGGCGCTGCATTTTCTTCGTACCCGGCATAACCAAATAATTCAGACTCAGCAACATCATCAGGAAGAGAAGCACACGACAGAGCAATAAAAGGTTTAACAGAACGATTAGATGCGTAATGGCACGCTCTAGCTAATAACTCTTTACCTGTTCCTGTTTCACCAGTAATCAAAATAGGGGCTTCTAGTTGCGCCATTTTTCGGGCTTCGCGCACAACTCGGCGCATTGCCGTACTAAAGTTATGAATAGTGGCAAAGCTTTCTTGCCCGTAACGTCTAAACGCACTGACTTGCTGCCCTAAGCGACTTTGCGATTTAATATTAATAACCGCACCAGCAAGTACATCACCTTCACTACCTTGAGGAACTGCAATTGGCAAAATGTCTGCAATAAAATCCTCACCAGCAACTTCAACGCGAGTAGTTTGTCCGAGTACTTCTTTACCTTCTAACCAGCGTGTAAAGTTAAAGCCCTTAAGCAGGTTATTAATATTTGCACCAATCACGTCTTTTTCAATTAGCTGTAAGTCTTTACATGCTGCATCATTACATAAACGTACCCAACCTTTGGCATCAATAGAGATAACACCATCAGGCAATGCACGTAGTAAAGTATTTAATTCGTTGTGTTCACGCTCAGATGGTAAAAATGCAGTGGTACGCACATCATGTACACCGTCGATTAAACGTATCGATGGCATAATTTTTTGGAATTGTTCAAATTCAATTTCGGGAAAACTAACGTACATACGACAATTTATAGAATCGACTTCAATTCCTTTCAAATCAACGCTGTAGTTAACTAATATATTAAGGATTTCTTGAGCAATACCAATTCGATCAGCACAGTGAATATCTAGACGCATACATCCTCAAAGAAGGAAAAACTATATTAGCCGAATAATACGCTAAGTCGCTTTGAGAAGGTAGTTTATTGTAAACATTTTTGGACAAAATAGCTTTTAGAGCCAAAGGGTGGGATGTAATTAAACGAAGAAAAACAGCACTGATATTTATATTTAACTATACCAGTGCTGTTTATTAAATCTTATTATGAGACTACTTACCTTGTGGGTAAGCTGACCAATCACCACCATCTAATTGTATGAATGGTCTTTGGTTAACATACATCATTATTGTGCCTTCATTTTCAGCAACTTTAGGTGCTTTAGGTAGGTTTTCAAGTAAATTAGCAACACTATTATTCCCACCAAACACATCAGTTTGCAGCGTCTTACTTACCAGCTCTGAAAGCGCAAAGTAACTTGTTGAATCATCAACCACAATTTGCGAGTAGTTTTGTACGTCTGGGCCTATAAATTTAATAGCTACAGGTACAGACACAATTGCAGGACTAGGGATTTCGCGTAATCCTGCAAATTGTACTTTATCACCTTTTAAGTTAGCGCCGTGTTCAGGCACTATCATTAACATAACGTTGCGACCACGCTTTTCTAATTTTTTTACAAATTGGTTAATATCAGCAAACAAGTTTTTATGTCTGATTGGGTATGTCTCTTTACTATTCACCCTTGGTTGATTCTCTAGCTGATTACCGTCATGTAAACTTGTGGTGTTGTAGTACATCGCACACGGCTTACAATCATCAGCTTGCTCTAACCAACCATCCAGCACAGCTTCATCTGAGTAAATAGGGCTATTATCAAAACCTCGAAGCGCCACTGGCATTGAATCGATATTAAATGGCGTGCTATCTAGGCCACCGTACTTATTTATTAAACCTTTAAACTCATCAAAATGTCCGTCGTGATTCATCACAACATTATTTTGATAACCTAGTTTTTCTAGGTTTTTAAACAAGTGACATTGTTCAGGTGCCTCTTTAAATAATGCCGTTTGACTAGTTTGGCCACAACTAGCGCGCAGTAGCCTTACCGCAGCTGGTCCGCTGTATGATGTAGCCGAGTTAAAGTCTGAAAACACCACATCAAAGTCTTTATACATATCAGTAACACTTACACCAATAGCATTTAAATCAGCAACAGCCATTGAGCATATGTTCAAAATAATTACATCAAACAGTTCACCATTTACCTGGCTTGGAAAGTGACTCATTAATAAGCTTTGTTGTTGATAAAAATCAGCTAATTTTTGATCAGGAGATTGTGCTGCCTGAGTGATCACTTGTGTTTGAGGATTACTTTGACTCTGTGTAATCGGCTCAGGGTTAGCCACATTATTAACGAATTGTGATTGAGAGTTACCCCCTTGCCATCCTACAACTAACAGCCCAACGATAGTGACTGTTGTAAAGCGTATCCATTGCGATGTATACCAAAAACACACACTAATTACGAACAAAGCCAATAACATATCAATGTTAATAACACGGGTTAATAACTCAATAAAATAACCAAAACTAAAATCTTGAACGTTACCCGCTTGTTTAGTCAACCTGTTTATTGGTGGCAACCATGAGTCTTGGTAAAGTAATACCACAGCAAACACAGCACCTACTATATGTTTTGCCTTCTCTATTAATGGCTGTTTAAATTTAATCGCAAGCAACGCAGCAAAAGCCGCATTAGTTAATACGTTAAAATCAATTGCACCATAATAAAACAGAGCAAACTTAACTAAAAAATAAAGGTTCCAAACCCCTAAACCTGATAATTTCACTTCTTATCCTTTTTTACTGTATTTGGTGTATAAGGCTCTAGTACTTCATGTTTAAAAGTAAGCTTATAATAATATTTTGTTATTTGAGATAAAATGTATTTGCCTAGCATACAAAGCACCGCGCCAAGCACCATTGCAAGAAACACGGTAATTAAAAGCTGATTCATACTCATAAGTTATCTCTTAATTTCATTATAAAAGGCTTAGCATCTGGGCGGCTTTTGCTAGAAAATTCAGGTGTGTTAATATTTTCAGTAACGCTGTTTGCTATATCAGGTGCAAATTTATAGCTATCATTCTCGGCAAGTTTTTGCGAGAAATCTACAACACTCTTACCTTTATAAAAACGCCTTAATTGTTTACATTCTTGTTGAATGTAAAAGTGATCAGAAATTACATTTTGCTGTACAAAAAAATCGCTTGTTTTTAATTTAAACAAATGCTTAATCGCATTATCAACGTCATTCTCTCTACAAGCATGCAAATATAAATAAACTGTATTATCTGCAATACTAAATACATCACCTTCGCGTTTAATATGAAATAAATGCAAAGGGTGTATTGGGTCAATTCGTGGCAGTAATTCAAGCTTTACTAGCACACCACTCACACCTAAATTAACGGCTGAGTCACTATGAATTTCTACTTGTTTTGTAAACTCAATGAAAGGTAAATATCCTTTCGAAAAAGTGTTTTCGGTGTATTTCAATACATCCTCAACTGAGGGAGGTAAAGGCCTAGAAAACTGAAAACCTTGAATAGATTGAATTTGTGAGAGCAGCCGAGAAGGCTCTGAAAAACTATATAGAATAAGATTTACACCCAATGTTAAAAATAAACATTCATCTTGATGGCGAATAACACCATCAACATTTTGAATAACAAGCTTTAACCAGCGCCCACAGTTTTTTCTAAGTTCAAAACACTGCTTACCTAATAACGCTAAATCAGTGTAGCGCGTTACTGCAAAAATTAAGGTGGCTGCTTCTACCTTTGGTCCTTTATTAAATAAGTCATTATTATCTTTTACACTTTTATAGTGCATTGGTAATTTAGTACCTTCGGGCACCGCACTTTGCACAAGCCAAACATCGTCTTCATCGGAAAAGTCTGAACTTTTAGGTGCTTTGCTCTCGCTTATTATTCCCTTTTGAACAACAAACTGATTATTACTTAATAATAACGGGTAATGTTCACCAGCAATAACACCTGTGCTATGGCGCCAATAATCATATTCAAGAACTCGCATTGCAGAATCATTATCAACAAAAACCAGCCCATCAAATACATTATTTAATCGTCTAACTAAAAAACGGTAGTTAGCAATATCAGGCCCAGATATTAAAAATAGTAATGTAGCTCCGGTACGACGAACAAAGTCGTTGTACTGCCTCATCATCAGTTTTAAGCTTTTTTCGCCAACACTGTTTAACTGTGTTGTATTAAAATGAACAAAAATGAGCGCTTCGTTTAGACGTTTATAAGCACTTATCTCTTTTATAATACCTGAATTGATTCGCTCAATTGAATAGTGTTGTGTTTCTGGGGCCAACGAAAAAGGATGTACTCGATTATGTTCATAAGCATAATTTAACGATGCAGAAAAAGAAGAATCAAAAAATGATTCAGCCTCTTGAGAAACTATATATATATCATTAGCCAAACTTTGGTTAATTGAATGTAACGCTAATTCGATTGCAAAATTGTCTAAAGGCGCTAAAACAGCATAACTTGAAGCCGATTTTAACTCTTTTGCAGCAGGCTCTAATCCCGTTATGTTAAAGTTATGCACTTAAAATGCCCTATAAAAAATACTTTTTTACTAGTTTTAACCGTTATTCTATATATAATAGCCAAATATTGTCCACTTTTAATCAAAATAATTAAAGTAACTGTAAAGGTAAAGATGAACAACTTAACATCTAAAAACTCACAAACGTTAACATCGAGTGATATAGAAAACCTTACACTGCGTTTTGGTGGAAAGAGTGATGACTACATAGAAATCGTAAACAAGCAGCAAAATAATAATACAATTAATAAATATGCATTGCTTAAAGAGATAAACAACGAACTAAACACATACACTAGTTAAACTAAGGATAGGTAACCCCGTTGCAAAGAGTTTTCATTAAAGGTATCAAAGGCGGTTTAGGCAGTACTTCTGTAGTTGCCAATCTTGCATGCGTGCTAAAAAAGTCTGACGTTGACGTTGTTGCTATCGATTTAGATGCAAAAAGTGACTTAGGTTTACATTTTGGTTTACCGTGGAAATACACCAAAGGCTGGAGTAATGAAGTGCGCTTTGAAGATGCACTTACGCATTTTCACCAAGATAACGATGGCATTATATTTTTACCATTTGGCGATAACGACGACACTAGCACCGATAACATCACTAAAATGGTTAATAAATGCAAAAACCTAAATTATAACAACGAAGCCTGGATACTTTTTGACTGCCCTTCACATATTAACCTTTCTCACTACCCATTAGAGAAAGACGATATTGTAATTGAACTAGTTAA
Organism: Pseudoalteromonas sp. C8; assembly: GCF_011378685.1. Classification (NCBI taxonomy): domain Bacteria; kingdom Pseudomonadati; phylum Pseudomonadota; class Gammaproteobacteria; order Alteromonadales; family Pseudoalteromonadaceae; genus Pseudoalteromonas; species Pseudoalteromonas sp. C8. Next base: position 136,029 of record NZ_WTKT01000002.1, on the reverse strand, counting down.
TTGCGACGCTATTTGTCACAGCTTAATTTACAGACGCCTGCAAAAACTTAAAAATTCAGATACCAATTGGAAACATTACTTTTTAGTTAACCGCTATAACTCTGCATCAACGCTAGAATTTGACTTATTTTCCCTATGGCAATCGACACTTCCGCTTATGGCTCCCTTTTTTATTAATAGTGACGAAGTTATTAAAGAGTCAACCGCATACAGAAATGTAGCACTTAATTGCGCGCCATATAGTGTCGCAAACGATGACTTTGAAACACTAGCTGGTTGGCTAGTTAGTAAAGCGGCCTTATAAAATGAGCATTACACTATTTTATCAGCGCCCTATTCACAGCACTTTATACTTGCTGCTGAGCATTTTATTTACTGATAAGTTAGTTCGGTACATTTTATTCAAGTTTCATAGCTACTTTAATCAACATAAAGTAAATGTAATTGAAGCTTTCTTAATGCCTTTTATTACGCTTTTAAGCTCGCTATTTATAAACATTAAACAGCATAAAATCAGCTTTGAGTTTACCCTTTATGACTACTACCCTCATTTAAGGTTGCCTTACCGAACCTATATTTACTCAAATATATTACGCTTTATTATTCAAAGTGTTTTTTTAGTGTTTTTTAAAAACCAGCTTAAATCTAGCTCAGTAAAAGAAGATGCAGTTAATTATTTCTATGATGGCGTTAGCTACCTTTTAAGGCAATTACGTTGGTTTGATTTAAAGTTAGGTAAATTATTAAAACGCCTACTATCAAAAAACAAAAAAGGCCCTAAAAAAAGTGCATTTAAAGCCATGGCTGATGCACGTGTATGGCAAAATAAATTAGTTAAATACGTCATCCTCGCGTTTATTTTATTTTTATTAGCAATATTCATTACAATTCCTTTTAGCTTGGAAGCTCAAGCCGTATTTATAAGCTTTATTTTATTAGTTGCGTATGCACTTAAACGAGTAAAAGGCCAAATGGCAACCATTGTCATGATCACCTTGTCAGTAACTACCTCTTCTCGTTACTTATGGTGGCGTTACACTGAGACTTTAAACTGGGATGATCCACTTGCACTTGCACTAGGTGGCGGCTTACTACTTGCTGAAACATATGCATGGCTTGTACTGATTTTAGGTTTTTTTCAAACAGTTAATCCGCTTGAGCGAAAACCAGTGCCTTTACCTAAAGACACTGACCTATGGCCAACTGTTGATGTATATATTCCAACTTATAACGAGCCGTTAAGCGTTGTAAGACCCACTACTCTCGCTGCTTTAAGTATCGATTGGCCTGCAGACAAGCTAAATGTTTATATATTAGATGATGGTAAGCGCTCAGAGTTTAAGGATTTTGCAGCCGAGATTGGAGTGGGTTATTTAGCGCGTTCGGATAACAATCATGCTAAAGCCGGTAATATGAATAGCGCTATGCGTTATACCGATGGCGAATATATCGCAATTTTTGATTGTGACCACGTTCCTGCTCGCTCGTTCTTACAAATGACAATGGGACAGTTTTTAAAAGACAGTAAAGTGTGTTTGGTCCAAACACCGCATCACTTTTTTTCTGCCGATCCATTTGAGCGAAATCTTAATAACCACAGTCAAATCCCTAACGAAAACATGTTGTTTTATGGATTGATTCAAGATGGTAACGACATGTGGGATGCAACCTTCTTTTGTGGTTCTTGTGCCGTATTAAAACGAGAAGCGCTTGATAACATTGGTGGTTTTGCATTTGAAACAGTAACTGAGGATGCTCACACGGCCCTTCGTATGCAGCGCGCAGGTTATAAAACTGCATATATAAACATCCCACAAGCCGCAGGCCTTGCTACCGACAGCTTGTCAGCGCATATAGGCCAACGTATTCGCTGGGCGCGTGGTATGGCACAAATATTTAGGCTTGATAACCCATTGATGGGTAAAGGTTTAAGCATCCCTCAACGATTATGCTATATAAACGCAATGCTGCATTTCCTATCGGGTATTCCTCGTATTGTATTTTTAACAGCTCCTTTAGCGCTAATATATTTTAATGCCTACATAATTTATGCTCCTTTTATTGCTATTTTTATCTATGTGGTACCGACACTAATTCAAATAAAAGCAACTAACTCACGCATTCAAGGTAAATACCGTTACTCCTTCTGGGGTGAAGTGTATGAGTCAGTACTTGCTTGGTACATATTAAAACCAACTACCGTTGCTTTATTTAATCCTAATAAAGGTAAATTTAACGTAACCGAAAAAGGCGGTTTAAATGATGAAGAGCATTACGACTGGGGGATTTCTAAACCGTATTTAATTCTCTTACTTATTAACTTACTTGGAATAATAGTGGGTGTATTGCGTCTGTTTTTAGGTGATTCAAGCCAGATTGGCGTACTTATAATAAGTATGGGTTGGGCTTTTTATAATATTATTATTTTGGGTGCTGCGGTTGCGGTTGCTGCTGAGGCTCGCCAAGTGAGGCACTCGCATCGTATAAAGGCAAACTTTCCTGCCGGTGTTCGTTTAGCAAATGGTCATACTTTAAAAGTAAAAATAACGGATTATTCAGATAACGGTGTAGGTATAGAGACTGAACACGCACATTTATGCCGCGTTAACGATAAAATTGAATTATTAATGAGTCGCGGTAACAAGCAATTTTCGTTTACAACTTATGTATGTAATACCCGTAAAAAACAAATTGGCCTTACACTTAAAGATTTATCTCTCGAAAAGCAAAGAGCTTTTATACAATGTACTTTCTCCAGAGCAGATGCTTGGCTAGATTGGCAAAATAACTTTAGACATGACCGTCCATCGTATAGCTTCAAAGAAGTGCAAAAAACCAGTTTACGGGGCTTTAGTAATTTATTATTTCATGCCCCAAGAGCGTTACAACCAGTTATTAAGTTAATGACTAATACTGTCATTTACATAAATTCATTTACTCCAAAAAAACCGATAGTGCATAATAATTATGATTAAAAAGTTACTTAATACATTTCTAACATTGTTACTTATTAGTAGCGCATATCAAGTGCTCGCTATCGAGCCTATGCACGACAAAACTATGTTTGTAAATGGCTACCCTGAGAGCGCTCAGGTTTCTAGTTTACGTCTTAGCTTTGAAAAGTTAGGGTTCAACGACTATAAACTCGACGGCGTGAATAATAATTCTCGAGTCGATTTCACAAATAGAATTGATAAATTAAGCACTAATCTAAAGCTTAACTTTTCGTACACCAACTCACCTTCATTGCTGGCTAATGTATCGCATTTAAAAGTTTATTTTAACGATAACTTAGTTACTGTTTTACCTATTAATGAGCAATTAAGTATTGTAAAAAATACGGTAAGTCATAGCCTAGACCTAAATGCTAAATACATTCAAGACTACAACCAAATTCGCTTTGAACTAGTTGGCTACTACGACTTACGATGCCAAGATTACTTTAGCCGCTCAATTTGGACTGAAATAAACAAATCAAGCCACATCACGCTTGATCAAAAACAGTTAGCAATTGATAGCCGCCTTGAATATTTACCAGAACCATTTTTTGATGCTAAAGATTACAACAAATTAAACTTACCTTTTGTATTTGCAAGCACACCTAATACACAAGCTATAGAAGCGGCAGCCACTTTATCTAGTTGGTTTGGCGCACAAGCTGACTGGCGTGGCGCTAACTTTCCAGTCGTTTTAAATAAAGCACCAGAGCAGCATAGTGTGGTGTTTATTACTAATGACTCAAAACCTGATTTTTTAAAAGATTACCCAGATGTTGAAAAGCCAACCGTCGAGCTAATTTCTAGCCCTATTCACAGATACAATAAAATGCTGTTAATTTTGGGGCGTGACGAAAAAGACTTAAAAACAGCGGTCACCGGTCTTGTATTTGGTCATAAAATTATGACTGGCCGAAGTGCAAGCATCGAAGCAATTAACAAACTCCCACTGCGTAAAGCTTATGATGCGCCGAGATGGCTCAGAAACGATCGTCCCGTGCACTTTGACGAGCTTATTGACTACCCAACTCAGTTACAAGCTGAGGGTCTTAACAACGGCCCTATAAAATTAAATGTTCGTTTTGCACCTGATTTATTTACTTGGCGTGAAAAAGGTATTCCTATTACTTTGCAATACCGTAATACCCCAGAGAGCGAAACCTTAAATTCACGTTTAAACTTGCTAATAAACCAAGAATTTATAAGTGGTTTTTTACTTGATAAAAAAGACACATCGTTAACTACCGCTAAAACGTTGCTGCCTTTAATTGCTAATACAGACACAACGCAAAGCGCTGAAGACTTTTCATTAGATGGTATTAATCTTGCCAGCCGAAATGAGTTAAATTTTGACTTTAGATTTGCAGTACTTAAAAAAGGCGAGTGTGCCGTTGCTCCACCTGGTGGCGAATACGGAGTAATTGATGGAAACTCCAACATTGATGTAAGTGGGTTTGACCATTACATAGCTCTGCCTGATTTAAATGTATTTGCAAACAGCGGATTCCCATTTACAAAATACGCAGACTTACAACAAACTTTAGTATTGATAGATGAAGTTCCATCACCTAAAGCACTATCTGTATTATTTAATTTAACAGGCCACTTTGGTGCTATTACAGGCTACCCAGCTCATAGAATAAGCGTTGCTCATTTAAATGAAGATGCCAACTTAGATGATAAAGACATCTTAGTAATCGCCAAACCTAATAGCATTGCTAACAACTTAGATGAAGATGCGCAAACTAATATCTTGCTTGATAATAATCAGCGCGCTATTAAACAAGCTATATACAATGGTGCTTACGATGAGCAAACAACAGATAAAGTTCAAGTAAGTATAAAAAGTAGTGGTGATATGGCCGTTATTACTGGCTTTCAATCACCGTTTGATTCAGAGCGTTCAATTGTATCGCTTAGTGCAACATCACAAAAAGCCTTTACTCTACTAGATGATGCGTTAATGAGTTCAGAAGCTCTTGCGCAAATTAAAGGCAGTGCTGCGGTCATAAATTCTCAAGGCATTAAAACAATTAAAACTGATGAGCAATATTTTGTTGGTCACATTCCTGTGCATACCCTAATTTGGTTCCATTTATCGGATCACCCATTTGTACTGGCGCTATTGTCTATTTTAACACTACTGTTGATCTCATTTATAATATGGCGATTACTGCAAGCATTAACATACAAACGATTAGCTGAAGGAGATAAGTAATGAAGTCACTCATTAATGTATTTTTTACCGTGATTGCATTATTTACCTTTAATGCCAATGCACAAATAGAGCAATGCCAACCATGGGATGCATGGCAAACGTTTAAAAGTAACTTTATAAGCCAAGATGGTCGCGTTATTGATTTGGGGAGTGAGCAAAAAGTCACAACCTCTGAAGGCCAGTCTTATGCCTTGTTTTTTGCTGTCGTAGCAAATGATAAAGCAATGTTTGACCTAGTCCTGGATTGGACGCAAGAACATTTATCAGAAGGTGATTTAAGCACTCGTTTACCGGCATGGCAATGGGGTGTTAACAATCAAAATGTTGGCGGAATTTTAGATTCAAATCCAGCGTCTGATTCTGACTTATGGATAGCATACAGTTTATCGCAAGCTGCTATTCTTTGGGATGACCGCCGCTACAGCATATTAGCAGCCGTACTTGCGAAGCGAATAATGCGTGAAGAAACCGCCTATATATCGGGCCTAGGTTTATCATTACTACCCGCCCCTACTGGTTTTGAATTTGATAATGAGCGTTTTAAGTTAAACCCAAGCTACTCACCGTTATTTATTTATCAGCAGTTTAAAAAGCTTTATCCACACTCGCCTTGGCATCAACTGCACGAAGGCTCAGCAAAGTTGATTTTAGATACAGCAAAGCAAGGTGTTAGCCCTGACTGGGTAATGTTTGATGCAGATAACGGTTTTTACTACGATAAAAAAACGAGCGACTTGGGCAGTTACAACGCTATTAGAGTATATTTATGGGCAAGTATGATGGCAGACAACGCACCTTATAAAAAAGAGCTATTAGCGCAATTTAACCCTTTTATAGAAACAATTAATAAACGTGGTTACGTGCCTTTAAATACTTTTGCTAAATCTGGAAAATCTGAAAAAAGAGGCCCTCTAGGCTTTAACTCAGCTTTATTACCTTTACTAGCAACTAATAACGATAATTCTACAGTAATGGCGATCCAGCAAAAACTAATGATTGATAAATCATTTACCCAGACTCGTTATTACGACAGCGTACTTAACTTGTTTGGTACAAGTGCTTTAAATAAGCGTTTTTCAATTACAGCAGATGGGACGCTACAACCGGTATGGAGCACTGAATGCCGTTAAGGTTTGCCCTCGCTTGCACATTAGCGCTTAGCTCTGGATTGAGCGCTAACACAGTCAACGATATTGATACGCAATCTGTTGATTGGTTACTAAGCCAAATAGGTATTGGTGAAGCACAGCAAAATAAAAAACTAGTTGAAGATAGCTTACGAAAGCTAGTCGCTATTGCCCCTGCCCGAATAGAAACGCAGTGCGCAGTAGCGCGTTATGATTTTGCCAATGGCGAATCAGCGAAAGCCAACCAATTACTAAGTAAAATAGATAATGGGCTTACCAAACAAGCTCCGTGCGTTGAAAAGCTAAAAGTCCTTTCGCGTACTGAAGGAAAAGACAAATCTTCAATTCAGCAAGCTAAATTATTGGCTCGCGCGGGTCGTTATGAACAAGCTCGCGAAATCTATAATAATATTTTTAAAAACGTCTACCCTACATTAGATTACGAGCTTGAGCATTTAAGCTGGTATGGACAAGATAGCTCCCAATGGGAAAGTGTTAAAAAAGGCTATAATAAATTAGCTCAAAGCTACCCAAGTATTGCGCAGATAGAAATTGCTTATGCCCGTCACCTACTTAGGCGTAATCTTACAGATAAAAAAGCGATTGATATTTTAAGTAAATATGGCGCAGGCCCTACTTTTATTAATGAAGTAGAATATATTTGGCTTAGTGCTTTGCTAGAAATGCCCTTAACGGATGATACAGTTAAGCAGTATCAGCGCTATTTCACTCTTTATCCCTTTAGTAGTAAAGGTGAATTACAATACCAAGATTTTCTAAAAGATTATAAAAAACGTCAAACACTTCTTGCCGACCCCGCCTATCAGCTTTGGGTTAGGGGCGATAGATTACTTGAGAAAAATAAACTTGCTGCCGCAGAGCCTTTACTTTTAAAAGCTTTAAGAGGCCGACCGCAAGACGGCGCTATAATGCGAAGCCTTGGCACACTCTATTTACGCCTTGGTGAAAACCAAAAGTCGTATCAATATTTTACTCGTGCACAAAAGTACACAACTGAGTTCGCTGAACGTGAAACACTACAAGAATTAGCAAAAACAGCTAAGCTTTGGCTTTATATACGCGAAGCTAAAAATGCCATTAATAATAAAGAATTTAAAACGGCTAAGCTTAAGCTTGATTTAGCAGCCACCTTAGAACAAGAAACTAATACAGTAATATATAACAAAGGTTTATTACAATTTGCTCAAGGGCAATATTCACAGGCTGCACTTACATATCAAATTGTTTTAAGAAGTGATCCACTTAATAGCAGCGCTTTAATAGGTCTACTTGAAATAGCTGAATTAGAGCAGAATGAAAAAGCCCTAACCTCTTTTTACAACAGTTTATCGTTTAATCAAAAGAAACTAATTAAAGAATCTTATTCTGTATCTTTAAGTAGTCAGTACCGCGCAAAGGCAAATACGTTTGCACAGTCGGGAGATTTAGAGCAAGCCGAAAAAGTACTAAAAGACGCTATTGAAATAGCGCCAGAACAGCCTTGGTTATACTACGATTTAGCCTTTATATACCAACAAAAGGGGCTGACAGAAGAGGCCCGCGCTTTATTTAATAATGTGCTGTGGCAATTTCCGTTAAACCCTCAGATTCGTTACAGCCACGCGCTTTTTTTACGCTCTCTTGATGACTATCAAGGTGCTATTAAAACATTGCAGTACATTCCATTTAAATCCAGAGATAAAGACATTATTGCGCTTGAACAGCAGCTGCAACTTAATGAGTCTTTAACACAAAGTGAGCGCCACCTTGATGCTAAAGATAAAGCCACTGCAATATATCATTTAAGCAACCTAGAGGCACAAAATTTAACACCCGCTATGCAGGCAGAGTTATCGCGAAGCTGGTATCGAATTAATGAAAAAAAACACGCTATAAAACTTATAAACAAAGCACTGGAAGCTGAGCCTTCTCTTTCTGCTTATTGGCATACACTTTATGGTGAGTGGCTTTTAGAGCAAGGTGATGAAAATAAAACGAAGCAATGGTTTGAAAAGTACGTATTACCAGAGAGCGCAACTGAAAACGAAACAACTCAATATGTACAGCTACAAAATAGCTATATTACTCAGTATTACAATGGTAGTGATTTAATCGCTAAGCTTAACCAGCTGGATCAAAAATATAAAAATACTCCAGCAACAACTACTGCCCTTATTAATGCAAATTTAGCACTTGAACAACGCGAAGCGGCCGTTATTTTGTACCAGCAAAAAGTACAAAATAAACAAACCATTGAACCTCAAGCACTACTCGCTATTGCTAATGCATACATAGAACTTGGGGACGACTTTCAAGCAAAAGAAGTTACGCAAAAAGCGATTACGCAAACCACATCGCAAGAAGGTTATTTGCAACGCCAAATCATGTCATCTCTCAATGAGTTTAATTACTCAGGGGATGCACTTTACTTAGCTAAGCAACTTGTTGAAAAGTCACCCAACGATCAAGAACTACGTTATTTAGGCGCTCAAGTAGCCAGCAAATTCAACGAAACCGAACAAGCACAATCTTGGTACGCGCAAACCCTATTTCCTAATCGTACATTAAATGAAAAAGAGCTTTACGGAGCGCTTTCAAAAATAGATGAAAACGATGAATGGTATGTAAACGGTGCTAAACGTGAGCTAATAAACGAGCAAAACAAAAACCAAGCATACATTGCTATTGGTGTTAACTTTAGCGGGCAAACAAGTACTGAAAGCGAAGCAACACTTGGTGCGGGCTTAGTCCCGATTGAAGCTTACTTTCCGCTTTGGCAAGGCCAAGGGTTTATTAAAGTAGACCCGACTACTATTAGCGCACAAACAACGCGCTTTGATGAGCAATTTGCTGGCAGCCGCTATGGACAAGGTGCACTGTGTATTTTTACCTGTTCAATCGATGAAGTAACACCTGAGGAAAGTGGTGTAGATATAGGTATTGGTTGGCAAAATGAAAACTGGCGTGTTGATGTAGGCACTACCCCACTTGGCTTTTTAATTGAAGACATTGTATGGGGTGTAAATTACGCAGACAGTTTTGGTGATTTTGGATACAGCCTAGAACTTGAAAAACGCCCAGTTACAAGCTCGGTACTTTCTTATGCAGGTCTTAAAGATGTAAAAACAGGTGAAGTTTGGGGTGGTGTACGCTCTACAGGCCTAACGGCTAATGTATCACACGACTTAGGCGGAAAATGGGGTTTTTGGTCAAGCGCCGACTTTACCCTATATAAAGGCCAAAATGTAAAAGACAACCAACGCTATCGTATGATGGGCGGTACTTATTACCGTGTAATTAGCAATCAAGAGCGTGAATTCACCGCAGGCGCTAGCTTATTACATTGGGCATACAAGTATAATTTAAGTGAAGAAACATGGGGTCATGGTGGTTATTACAGCCCACAAAACTATGTAGGTTTATCTGTGCCACTCACTTATGACGCGCGTTGGGGCGATGATTTTGTTTATCGATTAAAAACCGGTGTTTCGTACTCGCAAACAAAAACTCAATCTATTGATTTCTTCCCTAATGATGGCGATTTGCAAATAGCTGCATATGATAGAGAGTCAATAACAGGTGTTGATCCTGTATTTGAAGGTGAAACAAGTTCTGGTGTTTCATATAATCTTGAAGGTAGTTTTGAGTATAGAATAACGCCGAATTGGTTCTTTGGTGGCTACTTAGCCATCGATCGTTCTGACTTTTACGAACCAAATTTTGGTCAGCTTTATATACGTTACTACTTTAATCCTGTGTACGGAACACTTGAGTTTCCAGGCACCCCTATTGTTCCTTATGCTGAGTTTTAACTTGGCATAAGGTGATACACCGCGAACACTTCCCCTAGCACTAAGGTATATGTATACTTGAGCGCAATTGTAACTAGGATAAGGGTGTGTCTCTTACCTTGTGGTGTTACTGCCATATAGCAAATCATTATCTTAGCTACAAATAATATACTGATGGTCGAGCATTTTAGTGGTTACAAATTCTAAAATAGCTAAAGCAAAAAATTATAAGGCCATTACAACAATTCTTAAAGTTAGGAAGTAAATATGAGTTCAGCTCCAGATAGTGGTTGGTGTGGCCACCCTAAAGGACTTTCAACATTGTTCTTCACTGAAATGTGGGAACGAATGAGTTATTACGGTATGCGAGCTATGCTCGTATTATTCATGACAGCAAGCTTACAAGAAGAAGGTTTAGCCTTTACTGTTGCCTCAGCTGCTGCAATTTATGGTTTATACACAGGTGCGGTATACTTTTTAGGTTTACCAGGTGGCTGGCTAGCAGATAGATTGTTTGGTGGTCAAAAAGCAGTATGGTATGGCGGTATAATCATTATGATTGGTCATATTATTTTGGCTATTCCACATGATTATTCTTTCTTCATTGGCTTAATATTTGTAGCGACAGGTACTGGTTTGCTAAAACCAAATATCAGCGCAATGGTCGGCCAACTATACAGTGATGCTGATGAGCGTCGTGATGGCGGTTACGCTATTTACTACATGGGTATTAACTTAGGTTCTTTAATTGGTTACTACGTTTGTGGTTACTTTATGGAAAACGTAGGTTGGCACTGGGCGTTTGGTGCAGCAGCTGTTGGTATGGCTATTGGTTTGGTGCAATATAAGCTCTCACTTAATAACTTACCAGAGCATAGCGCTTTACCAGCAAATCCATTAGGTCCTAAAGGTACTTCACGTGCATGGATTGGTATTGCTGCATTTGTAATTGCAGCGGCTGCAGTTACTACGGCTGCAATGACCGGCGCAATTGTAATCAATCCAACAGTGGTTGCAGGTTACACAGCGATTGTATTTACTATTATCTTTTTTGTTTATTTTGGTGTTATTTACTTTACAGGTAAATTAACCGATGCCGAAAAACAAAGAATGTGGGCACTATTTTTAGTCTGTATTGCATCTGCATGTTTTTGGTCTGGCTTTGAACAAGCAGGTTCGTCATTAAACTTATTTGCTCGCGATTATACTGACCGCCTTATTGGTACTTTTGAAATCCCTACAACGTGGTTTCAATCATTAAACTCACTGTTTATTATTGCTTTATCGCCATTTTTTGCAGCGCTTTGGATTAACTTATCTAAAAGCTTAGTGTCACCTAGCTACAGCGTTAAATGTGCAATTGGCTTAATTATCATGGCATCTGGCTTTTTAGTTATGTTTATGGCGGCTCATTACGCAGCTGAAGGTTTAAAAGTAGCGCCTTACTGGCTTGTTACTACGTACTTTTTACATACAGTGGGTGAGCTTTGTTTAAGCCCTGTAGCGTTAAGTGCTGTAAGTAAGTTATCGCCTAGACGTTACACAGGTCAAATGATGGGTGTATTTGTATTAACTTACTCGATTGGTAATATTATTGCGGGTTTACTTGCTGGTAATTTCGATCCGAATAATGTTTCTGAAATTCCTAACTTATACTTACAAATTGCATTATTTAGCATTGGTGTTGGTGCTGTCTTAGTACTAATGACCTCTAAAGCTAAAGTATGGGAAAAACAAGGGTTAGAAGAGAAAGTCTCTTAATTGTTGTTTATTTTAATATAACAACATAACCTAAACATTCCTCCATAGCGTCTATGGGGGAATTTTTTTATTCAACTTTGCCCCACTCTCGTTAACTGATATTATGTCCTGATTGATTATTGAATAGACTCAGGGACAGCAGTATATGCATTCATTAACATTATTACGTGCCACTCTAATAGCATTTCTCCTTATTTTTTTATCTGCCTGTGGTGGAGCCGAAGACCAAGTTACAGTAAATCCAAATGATCCTGTAGAGCCTGAGCCTAGTGGCTTAATTATTACCAATGCTAATGGCTTACAAACGTCATTAGATGAAGGTAACTTTACTATCAATGCCCCTGGGGAAATAGTGGCTAACGATACTGAAATAACCTACGAAAAATTAGTCCTTGATGAGAATAATCAAGCAAAAAATATCATTTCAGATATACATACGCTTACCCCGAATACACTCCAACTTTCTAGCCCAATGACAATCACTATAAAAATACCTGACGACTATGTATTAGGCGGCCAATTAACTATTGCGCGTTTGAGCGGCGATTCTTGGTCAAGTATTACTAATTCAACGGTATCGCAAGGCTTTGTTAGCGCACAAGTAGACCAACTAGGTAGCTATGCAATAGAAATGCAACGTACTGTCGCGTTTTCTGATATTGGCCCAACCTGTGATGCAAATGCAACAGAGCAATCTGTAAGGTTTGTGCACGTTGCCGACATGCATTCTCGCTTTGGGTATCAGGAACAATATTTTAGCCGCATTAAAGCTTATTATAAAAAAGCGCTAAGCGAATCTCCGCATACATTATTTACCGATGGTGGTGATGATTACGAAAAAGGGACCGTTGCAGAGCAAATATCACAAGGCTTAGCCTCTGATGAAACCGTAAAGCTAATGGCTTTTGATTTACGTGTTTTAGGGAATCATGACTATGCATGGGGTCCTGAAAAGCTGCTTGAGTTTTCACAAGACGATAATGCCATTGTACTTGCAAGTAATACCCGATTTGAGGGAGAAAAAAATAAGAGTTTTGGCGGTGTGGACTTTGCTAAAGTACAGGTTGGCTGCATAACATTGGGTGTGTTTGGGATGACGTCAGTACCATGGGATGAACTTGACGAGCCAATTGAAGATAACCCTATTCCTGACTTTATAAAACAATTTAAAATGAGTTGGAAGTGGCAACAAATCGCACAAAGTATTGTAAGCCAATACAGCGGTGATGTTGATTACATGATAATGCTAAGCCACTTAGGTAAAGGAACTGACGTTGAGATAGCAACCAATGTGCCCGGTATAGATTTAGTGCTTGGTGGGCATACTCATGGTGGTGAAGACTTTATAGAGCTTGAAAATAATGCTTTAGTCATTCAACCAGAATTTTATGCTCGCGGAGTCACCGATTTAAATTTAGTATTTAATAATGCAGATAAAGCACTAAGTCGTTACGATTATCAACATGTAGATACGCGAACATCTATAGAACCTGACGAAGAAACCAAGCTAGCTATCGATGAAGTAATGGGCCGATATGCACCCGATGCTGATACAGAAATTGCCATTTCAGAAAACTACCCAAGTAGCTTTGAAGTTGCAGAAATAACAGCACTTGCAACTAAACATTCAAGCTCAATTAACGCAGCGCTGCTTAACCCTGAACTTGTACAAAAAAGATGGACGCCAGGGACTGTTACACAAGAAGATTTTCACAAAGCATTTTATGTTGAAAGACAGCCTTCAAACACACCTGGCTTTAATTCACTGTATCAAGTAACCGTTACAGGCACTGATTTAAACACAATGATCGCCAGCCAACCCGATTGGTTTGTGTTAAAGCCAGAAGATATTCAAGTAACGACAAATTATAATGTCGCTTTATTTAAAGGTGCGGCACTTAACCCAGATTTATTTTTTAGCAGTGTTACTTTTAATGATGTAAAGCCAATTGCCGAAGCATGGTGGCTACTTGATCAATACGCGCGCTTTAGAACAACTCAATGTCTTCACCTTGATACAGACACACAGCTTAATGCTTGCCAAGATGTTGCAAATATAACAACTTGGAACTTTGACGATCCAACAAACCCACTAATTCCAGACTCAGGTCCATCTGTTTTAAGCTACTTTGACCCAGAAAATGACGGCTGGGGCCCAGAAGATACACGCTATGAGACAACCACTGATCTTAATATTGCCGATTTAACTGATGGTCCTTCTGGTGTAATGGCTTTTACTCGTCACTCTCCAACAGAAGGCCTATTAATTACATTAAACACAGCTGCAAATGGTGATTTTAAAGATGACGGGTTAGTGTCTGACTACACAATAGTTATGGATATAAACTGGCCATTGGAAACAAACGACATTTACCGCGCAATAATCCAAGCCGATACCGAAAACTACGATACAGATGACGCAGATATATTTGCAAGCCCAGACGGTGGGTACGGTGAAGCAACCAGCAGTAGTGGATACTTTGGCGATACTGAACCAGGTAATTGGCATCGTATTGCCTTTGTATTCTATGCCGCACCAACAAATGGCGTATTTGAAATATACGTAGATGGTGAACTCGAAGGTGTTAAAGAAGAAGGCGAGATAAACCGTCGATGGGCACTTGATAAAACAATCCTGTTATTTACAGATAACAACTACGAAACCCGACCTGGTTACTTAAATGCATTACTCTATGCTGGTCGTGCTATGACTCGCGGTGAAATTAAAAGTATGGGCGGCGCACAACAAAAGTTGTCCTTTGAGCAACCGACGCGAGTGTTAAATCAAACGATTGAACGTCACTATCAAGCTGCGCCAGCGATAAAAACAAACCAATGGATTGAGCAACGTAACAAGTTCTTTGGTAGCAACTCTAAAAGTGTAAATAATTAAATACAACTAAGCTTTTTCTTGTTCATTCTAAAAGGAGGCTTCACGCAGGTGAACCCTCCTTTTTGTTATTTAAAAACAACACATTAAGAATAAAAACCACTATTCAATCCTATGCCACATAACTTCATTTTATTTAACTGTATTACAAACACGTAACTTTATAATAACCGTCCTATAAAATTTACACATACACTACACACTAAATAGTGCCCCCCTCTTCCCCAAATCAAGAATCTGGTTGATTATCTACTGCAATATGACAACAACACATAATCGCAGTGCTTAATTGCGGGAGTAATAATAATGAGTGAAGTAAATAACTATTTAGGTTTAGTCGGTATTGAATTTACCGAGTACGCAACACCTGATGCTGATTATATGGATAAAGTATTTACTGATTTTGGCTTCTCTAAGCTTAAAAAATTCAAAGGTAAAGACATTGTTTATTACAACCAAAACGATATTCATTTTTTACTGAATAACGAGCGTGAAGGTTTTTCTGCAGAATTTGCTAAAAGCCATGGTCCTGCTATTTGTTCAATGGGTTGGCGTGTTGAGAATGCACAAAAAGCATTTGAAACTGCAGTAGAGCGTGGTGCAAAACCAGCCACTGATTCAACACATAAAAACATGCCTTACCCTGCAATTTATGGCATTGGCGACAGCCTAATTTACTTTATTGAGAATTTTGGCGACAAAGGCACTATTTACGAAAGCGATTTTGAAGATTTAGAAACGCAAAATGTTGTAGAAGATAAAGGCTTTATCCGAATCGATCATTTAACCAATAACGTTTATAAAGGCACCATGGAAAAATGGGCTAACTTTTATAAAGACGTATTTGGTTTTACAGAAGTACGTTACTTTGACATTAAAGGTCAAAAAACAGCGCTTATTTCGTATGCACTAAAATCACCTTGTGGCACCTTCTCTATTCCAATAAACGAAGGTAAAGGTAACGATAACAACCAAATTGATGAATACCTTGGTGAGTACAACGGCCCAGGCGTTCAACATTTAGCGTTTTTAACAGATGACTTAGTAAGCTCTCTTGATAAGCTGGATAAATCAACAATTGCAACGCTCGATATTATCCCAGAATACTACGATACTATTTTTGACCGAGTACCTTGGGTAGCTGAAGATAAAGACAAAATTCGTAAGCACCAGATACTCGTAGATAGCCAAAGTGAAAATTGTTATTTATTACAAATTTTCTCTAAAAACTTATTTGGTCCAATCTTTATAGAAATGATCCAACGCGTTGATGATGGTGGCTTTGGTGAAGGTAACTTCCAAGCATTATTTGAATCAATCGAACGCGACCAAGAGCGTCGCGGCGTTTTATAAAATATTTGAGTAAATTAAAAGCAGCGAATTTCGCTGCTTTTTGTCGTTTTAATATTTAAAAAGTATGGCGCCAAGTACAAGTATGATTAAATAAACTATACCTTGTCGCCATACAGTAAAATCCAAAGGAAATGTAATGAGCCTAATTAACGAAACCCACGATATTAATTTAACCAGCTGGGTAGAGTCAGCTAATGTTGATAATTGCGACTTCCCTATTCAAAACTTACCGTTTGCAGAGTTTCGCCGTAAAGGGTCTGATGAGGCCTTTCGTGGTGGTGTTGCAATTGGTGACCAAGTAATTGATTTAGCAAAACTGAGTGAATTAAATGTTTTAACAGGTGACGCTAAAACAGCCGCTGATGCAGCAAGTGAAGCAACTCTAAATACATTTATGGGTTTAGGGGGGCAGTATTGGTCAGCACTGCGTTTAGCGCTTTCAAAAGCACTACGAGCAGGCTCTGAGCACCAACAAGCACTTAGCGATACATTGGTTGCACAGTCTGATATAGGGTTTTCTTTGCCTTGTCGTATCGGTGATTACACTGACTTTTACACTTCTATTTATCATGCTACAGCTGTGGGTAGTTTATTTCGCCCTGATAACCCATTACTACCTAACTATAAATGGGTACCTATTGGTTATCATGGTCGCTCTTCATCTATTGACGTATCGGGTCAAACATTTCATCGCCCTAAAGGCCAAACTAAAGCGCCTGATGCAGAAGTGCCGTCATTCGGTCCTTGTAAACGTCTTGATTACGAATTAGAGCTGGGTATTTACTTAGGTAAAGGCAATGCACTGGGCGATGCAATCGCTATCGAAAATGCAGAAAACCACGTATTTGGCTTTTGTGTATTTAACGATTGGTCAGCACGTGACTTGCAAGCGTGGGAATACCAACCGCTTGGTCCATTTTTAGCTAAAAACTTTGCCTCAACTGTATCGCCTTGGATTGTTACAACCGAAGCGCTAGCGCCTTATAGAACAAGCTGGACGCGTGATGAAAACGATCCGCAGCCTATGGACTATTTAGAGTCAAAAGCGAATCGCGACCAAGGTGCTTTTGATATTCAAATGGATGTTAAAATTCAAACGCAAAAAATGCGTAGCGAAGGCCATAACCCAACGCGCGTATCAACATCTAGTTTTAAGCACTCTTACTGGACTGTGGCACAAATGGTTACTCACCACACAGTAAATGGCTGTAACTTTATGCCAGGTGACATGTTAGGTTCGGGCACTCAGTCGGGTCCAACGCACGAAGAAGCGGGTTCTTTACTTGAACTATCTCGTGGCGGTAAAGAAAAAATTACGCTAAGTAATGGCGAACAACGTAGCTTTTTAGAAGATGGCGATAACGTTATTATGCGCGGTTGGTGTGAAAAAGAAGGCTATGCACGCATAGGTTTTGGCTCTGTAGAGAGCACAGTACTGCCTACAAAGTAATACGAGTATTAAAAAAATTATTAAAAGGGCTGCTTACTAAAAGCAGCCCTTTTTTATTAATTTTTGAACAGTTACAATTTTTTTCTAGCTTTTTTAACTCAAATTGCTATCTTAATTCGGTTAATAGCCAGTGTTTATATGCCATGTCAGTATTTATAAAGTCTTTTTATCATAAATTTTTCCCAGCTCGTCAGCTACTTATTCGCCAAAATGGCGAAGTTAAGCATGTTGTTTTAGCCTCTTGGTTTCAACTTTTTGTAGCATCGCTTATTTTAGCCACTTTTATTTGGCTGAGTATTTCGAGCTTTCGTGTTTATACACAAACAAATAAAATCTCTGACATAAAACAAAATCAAATAACCGAGCAAACGCTGTGGCAACAAAAAGTCAGTGAGCAACAAGCCCTGCAAGCAACGCAGTTAGAGCAACTTGCAATACTTGAGCAAAAACAGGCGCTACTGCAAAGCATGATAGAGTCCCTTCCCGCTTCAATTAGCAAAGATGTTATTAAGCTTGATACAGAACTTGATGTACCTATTAATGAAAATGGCAATGAGTTTCATGAGCCATTAGTCGATGAAAATCAAAAAGGTAAACAAGCGCAGTTAATAGCTCCAATTCCATTCGCAACAAGAATTGCCAATTTGAATAATCATTATGAACAAAGCTTTAACTTTTTAGATAACCAAATTAGCGAACGTCACCAAGCTATTTTAGCTATGGTCAAAGGCGCAGGAATTGAGTCAGCGCTTGAGCAACACTTAATATTAAGTGCCCAAACAACCGCACAAGGTGGCCCACTTGATACATTTAACGAAACAAAAATTCCAAGCCACTTTTTAGCCATCGTTGATAAGTTATTAGCATTAAATAATTTAGAAAACTTTTTAACTGAACTACCAAACACCCTCCCCTTAGCTAAAGCTAAATATTATATTTCGAGTAGTTTTGGTCTTAGAAAAGATCCCATGAATAGTAATCATGCCTTTCATAAAGGAATTGATTTAGCCGGGTGGCATAAAACCGAGATATTTGCCCCAGCAGACGCTGTAGTGCTTCGTGCCGGTCGCAATGGTGGTTATGGTAACTTTATTGAGCTTGAACATAAAAACGGCTTAGTGACTCGATTTGGACACTTAAATAAAATTAAAGTAAAGAAAGGTCAATCAATCACTAAACATGATGTAATCGGTTTAATGGGCAGCACAGGCAGAAGTACAGGTACTCATTTACACTACGAAGTATTACTTAACGGTAAACAAGTCAATCCTCTAAAAATAACAAAGGCGCTTTCTCGTGTTTGGTAGAAAAAAACAAAAAACAGTTAGCTCTAATTTAAAAAGAGTAAATCACACTCCGTCTATTATTTCTGAAGACGTACGCCTTACAGGCACTTTAGTTAGCCAAGGTGAAGTACAGCTTGATGGCCGCATTGATGGCGATATAAAAGTGGAGCATTTAGTTATTGGCTCAACGGGTGTTGTTGAAGGTATTGTTGAAGCTAAAAGCGTTATTGTTAAAGGCAAAGTTATTGGCTCAATTAATGCCAGTGAAGTGAAAGTACAAAGTGGCGCTCATGTTCATGGCGATGTGTTTCACGATACATTGAGTATTGATGCAGGTGCAGTAATTGAAGGCAGTTTAAAACAGCGCTTTGAAAAAGAAGAGCCGGAACTAATTTCAAAAGAACTAAAACCCGCAAAAGAAGTTAAAGCATTATTGAAAGAAGATGGCAGCGACTTATCATTTGTAAATAAACAAGCCGCTGATAAAAACTAAGTAGAATCAGCTTTACGTAAGTTACCTTTTTTCAGTAATGTACATTGTAATATCTGCAGTGAAAACAAGCTCATTGCGGGTATTATACAGTTTAACCGGTACTACTAAGTCTTCTTTATCAATCCACTTATGCGGTAAATCAATTTCAGCGACTGCCCTTACATCTGTATCTACTTTAGCCAAATACCTAACTGTCATGCCTTTTGGGATCCAACGATGCGTTTTAACTGGCACTGTCGCATCAACCATTACACCTGCACACAATTCAGCTAAGTTACACTGCGCAATAGCATGAATAGTTCCAATATGATTATGAACGCTGCGACGATTTTTTACCACCGCACTACAATGCCCTTCTCGAAGATCGAGTACGTAAGGTTTCATCGAACCAAAATATGGCGCTTTAAAGCAAACAGCTTTAGTAAAAAGCCAATTCCCAAAAGGTAGGCGCTTAAATTTATGCCATGTTTGTACAAGTGCAGATTTATTACTCATTATTATTTTCCATCAACAGTTACTTTTTTCAAATTAACACATCAGACCAGTTTTAAAAAGTGCATTTACGCTGCCTTTTTAGCTTAATCCAATCAAAAAATAAAAATGACAACCTATGCAGGGGTCATAAGCCCTTTCTTTTTTACGAGTGCCCACCTAAAATACTCGGCAAAAGGAGACTCAATGCAAACACAGCCCGCTAAACCTAATATGACTTTGTTACTTATCCTAGCGTTACTCGTTATATTTTGCCCTATGGCAATCGATATTTACTTACCCGCTTTTCCTACTATTGCAGAACAATTTGCAGTTACAGAACAACAAGTTCAGCAAACCGTTGCTATTTTTATGCTAACAGTAGGTTTAGGCCAATTAATTGCGGGGCCTTTGGCCGATAGGTTTGGCCGAAAGCCAGTGGCTATAGTGGGTATAAGTTTATATGCAGGCTCAGCATTACTTGCCTATTACTCGCCTTCTTTTGAAGTATTGATGATTGCACGTGCCCTTCAAGGTTTTGGAGCCTGTGCCACATTTGTTGTCGCATTTGCGATAGTGCGTGACAAATATGGCAGTGAACGAAGTGGACAAATGATTACCTACCTTAACGGGATTGTGTGCTTTATTCCGGCAATGGCACCTATTTTAGGGGCTTGGCTTACCGTACAATTTGGCTGGCGTATGAACTTTATGTTTTTAACCGCGTTTGCCATTGTAGGGCTTGTTGTTACGCTATTCTTTTTTAGAGAAACTCGTCCTGCTGATAGCCATTATCAGGGGCATATTTTAGATTTACGTCGCTTTACACCTATTATAAAAACACCGGTATTTTTGTTTAATAGCCTAATTTGCATGGTCTCAATGTCGGCAATATTAGTTTATGTGACGCTAGCTCCAGGCTGGCTTATTACGCATTTAGGCGGCACTGTAGCCGACTTTACTTTTTGGTTTACGTTAAATGCCGTAATAAGTATTGTCGCTAGTTTTATTTTACCAACGTACATTAAACGAAATAGCCAACGTGCTTTGCGTGTCGGTGTGAGTGTACTGGTTTTTTCAGGTGTTTTAATGCTAGCCCTTAGCGGTATAGAGACGGCATTTGCGCTTATGTTACCTATTTTAATTGCAGCATTAGGCTTTGCTCTAAGTTTAGGCTCAGCTGCAGGTATGGCTCTGTCGAGTTTTCCTAAACAAGCAGGCACAGCCTCGGCATTACTTGGTGCTATGCAAATGAGTGGCGCGAGTATACTCGTTGTTTTAACCCAATATTTGGGGTTAAGTACACCGTGGTTAATTGCTTTTCATTTATTATTACTAGTTCCGCTTTGGATTATTTTAATGAGCAAAAAAGCACATACTTTACACCCAACTAAAAGCGCTCAATGATCAATCCTGATTTTTTAGCCTCGTTTTTATTAGCCAGCTTTTTAATGGCTGTAGCACCTGGGCCATCAAATGCATTTTTGATGGCACAAACATTTGCTAATGGTCGAAGCGCCGGTATGCAAAGTGCTTTTGGTTTTGCATTAGGTGGGGTTATTCATACTCTATTTGCTGTTGTAGGCCTAAGCGCAGTCCTAAAAGCTTCCCCAAGTGCCTATGCCGCAGTGCAATATGTAGGCGCAGCATATTTATGTTATTTGGGATTTATGATGATTAAAGGCACGCTAAAGCAGCCAGAGCCTATATCTGATGACAAGCAAACCGATAAACCGCATATAAGTACCAGTAAAAAAAGTAATGTCATGTTTCAAGCCATGATGACTGAAGTGCTAAACCCTAAAGTGGCGCTGTTTTTTATTGCATTTATTCCGCAATTTGTAGATCCAACGCTTTCATCTGCTACTTTTCAACTCGCTTTTTTTGGCTTGCTTTACCCTATTTTTGCTTTTCCGATTGACTGCACGTATATTTATTTTGGCGACAAAATTGCACAGTTTTTTAGACGTAACCCAAATAGCCAACTTTGGATTGATAGGATCACCGGCATTGTATTTATAGCCCTTGCTATCAATCTATTATTTTAACTAACCTGCACTTTGGTTAAGAGATTTATTACCCAGAGTTTAAGCTAACTAATAAAAAAGAATCAGCATGGAACAAAAAACACAATCTCTTCCCGCACAAAAAAATATTGCTTTAGTTGCCCACGACGGTAAAAAAGCAGCATTAAAATTATGGTGTGAAAAGCACAAAGAAATACTAAGTAAGCACACTTTATATGGCACAGGTACTACCGGGCATTTAATTCAAAAAACCACGGGACTTGATGTGGTTCAGCTATTAAGTGGTCCTATGGGCGGCGATCAACAACTTGGCGCTAAAATAGCTGAACATGAGATACATGTTTTGATATTTTTTTGGGACCCATTAGCATCACAGCCTCATGACCCTGATGTTAAAGCACTGCTGCGTTTAGCCGCTGTTTGGAATATTCCGGTGGCGTGTAATGAGGTGAGTGCAGATATGTTATTAAGCTCACCACTTATGGATGTAGAGCTTGAACGTACATTGCCAGATTACGAAAAATACCTCGCAACCCGACAAATAGATCTTTAAACCTCAATTGTAATCTAGGTTATTTATAAAGCATGCTGGCCCATTTAGTCAGGCCAGCAGTTACACTACCAAAGTGGTCCCCGTTAACCATTTTTATATTGCCTAAGTGCTCACTTAAAGCCGCTTTAATCAATGGTGATTGTGCACTACCGCCTGTTAAGTAAATAATGTCTGGCGTGGTCGCAGCGTCGCTGATTGCTTGTTTTGCTAAAGTAACTATTTGGCTAATACTACTCTCAACGGCAACAGCTAAATCGCTTACCGATACATTTTTATTCAGCCCACTATCTAAAAAGCTTAAATCACAATCAAACGCACTAGCTGATGAAAGTGCTATTTTAGCCGCTTCACCTTGTTGTACTAACTGATGACCTTGCTTGTTTTGCTGTAAATGTATTAAACGCTTATAAAGCTCAGGCGCACTTACATCACGTAATTGTGCATTTAGCTCTCGGGTATGGCTTTCACTATAAAATTGGCTTTGTAAGTTTACATCGTTAATTTTACACGCTTGCCAAAACGCTTGATTAGGCAAAGGTAGACCTGATTTAAACGTACTGCCTAAACCCAATAACGGCATTAAACCATGAAAGCTCAAAGCAATATCTAAATCGTTTCCGCCAACACGTTTACCACTGTGAGATAAAAAATCGCCATCGCGCTGGCTATTTCCTCTAAAACTCGGACCCATTTGTACAAACGAGCAGTCACTCGTACCACCACCAATATCAATAACGAGTACTTTTTGATCCTGAGTTAAATCACTCTCGTAATCGATACCCGCAGCAAGTGGCTCATATAAAAACTCTACGTCTTTAAAACCAGCGCGTTTAGCAGCGCGTTCTAAAATACCAACGGCTTGCTGATTTGACTGCTCACCACCCACAGCTTGAAAGTTTACTGGGCGACCAATCACTGTTTGTGTAAGTGTTTTACCTAGAGAGAGCTCAGCGCGTTGCTTAATTTTTAAGATCATCGCGGTTGCAATATCTTCAAAAAAGTTAATTTGACCTTGCTTTAAACCTGTTGCGCCAAAAAATGATTTAGGGGACTTAACAAAGTAGCCTTCTTCAGGGAACTGCACGTACTCGCTAATCGCTTCACGACCAATAAATAGGGTTTCATCTGAAGGCTGTAAATCAAGGTCTGACTTAATACGAGGCAAGGTATTTAATAATGCTTGGCGCTGTGCTAAAAAGTCATGCTCATGGGCTGTGCCATGTAAGTGCTTAGCAACAAAGTCAACAACCAAGGCACTGTGATGAGTGTAAAGTGTAGACGGTAAGTAATGTTTTCCTTGCTCTAGCGGTACTAATTGAACATTACCCTCGCTCATTACACCCATAGCACAATTAGAACTACCGTAATCAAAACCTACAAACATACTTCACCATACATTACCAAAAAGGCCGCGCAATTTAGCACACTTTGTAAAAATTATAAATGTTATAAACTATCTCTTACTCGTAAAAAACTAGCAAAACGCGGTAAACCGTTTTTTGTTAATCCATGAAATCGGTACGTTACAGTGCTACCTATCTCAGGCGCCGTGGAGCGCTCTGCATCACTAAACCCAGTACCAATAGAAAACACCTGCCCTTGTGCTGTTTTTACCCTTAATGCCCCTAACATACCTTGGTATTTTCCTTTACCTGGTAAATGTGCAATCACAACCGCTTCTGCATCTAAATAAGGCTTTAGTTTTAGTAATGCATTGCTTCGACCATTGCTGTGCTTAGCACTAGCCAAATGAAGCATTACGCCCTCGCCGCCCTGCTTAGTTATGTTTTCAAAATACTCTGTGAGCTGCTCATTATTAGTAAAGCTATATTGGACTACAACACTAATGTGCGGCGAGTTTAGGCTAGTAATAAGCTCATTATAGTTTTTATAGCGAGTGCTAAAAGGCAGATTTTCATCTGGCATATCAAATACTTTATAAGTAATAGTTTGCCAATCATGATTATTAGGTTTTTTAGTTCTTACTATGCCACTAAGCGCAGAAAAGTGCTCACGCTTGGTCCATAGCTCACCATCAAGCCATACATTTGGCAATGGCGCTGTAAACCAACTCGGCGCATTGATAATATTGCCCTTGCGAGTAACAAACTGCGTGCCGGTCCATATAGCTCTTACGCCATCATATTTTTCACTAACTAAATACTTACTTACATCGTAATGTTTAGTTTCGTTATATACTTTAGCCAGTAAAACAGAGGGTTGTGCTGCACTTATACATTGCGTAAAAAGTACAACAACAATTAAAAGCAGGTGTTTAATAGTAAACATTGGCGCATCCAAGCAAGTAAAAGTTGGCTTAAACTATAGTTGAGATTGCACCCATTGCCAAAACTCATCTAAGTTACTCATTTTATAGGTAGCTTGGCTAAAATCGTGATCTTTAGTATGGCTATTGGCAATGGCTACAACACGTAACAAAGCGTTGTTGGCCGCCGTAACACCGGTAAATGTATCCTCGACAGCAATTGCATTGCCTGCCTGTATATTTATCTGCTTAAGTGCCAGTAAATATGGGTCTCCAGCAGGTTTAGGATTAGTTACATCGTCTTTTGTTACCACCGTCTCAAACAGCTCATAAAATCCTAAACCTTTAAGTATTGGCATAGCTTCACTTTTAGCACTGCCCGTTACTAGCGCCATTTTTAAGTCACTCGCTTTTACAGCTTTCAACGTTTGCTCAGTAAACGGCATCAGTGGTGGTAAATGTGTTATTACATATTCGCCAAATAAACGGTATTTTTCATCCGCTAAAAACTGTGCGCTTACTGATAAGTTATGCTCTTGCTTAATTTCGATTGCAGCTTCTAAAGTGGGTCGTCCTGAAAAGCGCTGACAAAAATCACTTTCTAAATAACTAACACCATAAGGCTTAAGTAGTTTACTCCAACATACAAAGTGCATGCTTTCTGAATCAACTAATGTGCCATCCATATCAAATAATACTGCTTCTAATGTCATCCTCATTCCTTATTTAACCTAAGCCAAATTTTGACAATAAAAAAGGCGCCTTAAGCACCTTTTATTAAATTGTTGTTATTGCGTTAAGCCAGCTGGTGGCTCACCCGTTGCTTCTTCACCCGTATCAACATCAACAAGCTCGTAGCCACGCGTTTTACGCATAACTTTAAGTACAGGCTTTTCAAATGCTGTTTTTAAACGATCTGAGTCATCTTTCAACTCATCAAGTGTTGTACCAAAAGGGGCTGCGCCTGTTTCTGACCAGTTAGTCACTTTACCGTTCAGGTTATATTCTACTTCGTGTATTTGATATTGCGCTGCTTCATCTTTCGTTGCTTCACAAAAAATTACACGGTAATTCCAAAATCCAGCCATTGCTCTTCTCTTTAAATAAACCAATTAGGCGCTACTTTAGCAGCTCTAAAAGGGGTTATACAAATAAAAAAGCCTGCGCAATGCAGGCTTTTAAAATAAATACTTTTAGCTATTAGTTAGAAAAATCTAACTTTAAACTCAGCACCTACATAACGTTCTTCGTTAACAATACCCGTATTGTTATTAAAGTCTACAGCACCAATAACTTGTTGCTCGTCAAATAAGTTACGAACAAAAGCGGCTACTTCGTATTCGTAATCGCCTTCAGACCATGTGTAACCTGTACGCAAACCTGTTTCAATAAGCTCTTTACCTTCAAACTCTACTGATTCGTAAAGGAACATATTGATTTTACTGCGATAAGAAATATCACCGCTAGCGAAGAAGTTACCATCGGCAAGTTCTTTAGTGTAGCGAAGCGTAAAGTTAGAGATCCACTCAGGAGCATGCGGTAAGCTATTACCATCAAGTACAGCAAGACCAGAACCATTAATTGGGTCAGTTACAGTACATTGAGCACAAACAGCGACAGCTAAATCGTTATCTTTAATTTCTGTTTTATTGTAGCTCAAGTTAAACGTTGCATTAAACTCATCGCTTAATACCCACTGCGTATCTAACTCAAAACCATAGCCAGTCGTTTTATCAGCATTAACTAAACGGTTAAAGTTAGCACCACCGCCTACAGCGGTAAGTTGCTGGTCGTCCATTGTGTAATAAAACACAGTCGCGTTAACACGACCTTGGCCATCTAACACGTCTGATTTAATACCCGTTTCGTACGATGTTACAGTTTCTGACTCAGCTGTTGTTACATCATCACCAAACAAAATACGACCTTGTAAACTAGGTGCGCGGAAGCTATTTGCTACACGGCCGTACCAGTTAACATCATCGTTTACTTTATAATTTGCAGATAAGTCCCAGCTAACATGGTCGTCACTAACGTCACGCTCTACTAGTAAAGCACCACCGCCAATTGGGCTAAGTGTACGGTCAGCGACAAAATCTTTATCGTCATCAGAGTAGCGAAGTCCCGCTGTTACTTTTAAATCATCTGAAAAAGTATAATCTACAGAACCAAATACAGCCCAAGCTGTAGTATCTTGCTGTTGACGAACATAGCCATTTAAAGCACCAGCATCGGGGGTTGAGAATGTATCGTAGCTGTAGTTTTCAATTGTTAGTTCTTCATCGAAGTAAAAAACACCTACTTGATAATTTAAATCGCCATCAAAGTTACTAGATAAGCGTAGCTCTTGCGTCAACTGGTCGTGATCTGGAATGCCATCAGCACTTTCTGAAGAGAAAGGGATAAAACCAGGCCCCATGAAATCTGGAATATAAGAAGCACCGTAACCGCCGTCGATGTCAGCGCGAGAATAAATTTCAGCACTTTCCCATGCAGAAATTGAAGTGATTGTGTGATTTTTAAGTTCCCACTCAAGCTTTAAGCTTGCACCTTCAGATTCTACTTGTTGAGTAGAACGAGATGCTGCATCTTGATAAACAACATCACTTTCATAATTATCTACTAGCTCGTTAGTACCCGTTTTAATTACATTTGCACGAAAGGCAATTGGCGAGCCATCTAAATCACGTGTGTGATAGTTTAATAAAGCAGTAAAATCATCGCCTTCATATAAAAACTGAACACGTGCCGCTTTTTCAGTGTAACCACCTTGCTCGTCTTTAGCTTCAAAGCCTGGAGCTTGGTTATCAATGTAATCGTCTTTATCTTGCCATAATAATGAAACACGAGCAGATAAACGGTCAGTTAAAGCACCACCTACAGCACCACTTGTGTCTACAGCGCCACGGCTACCGTATGAAACAGAGCCATAACCATCAAATTCTTGGCTTGGTTTAACAGTATCAAACTTAACAAGGCCAGCCGGCGTGTTACGTCCAAATAAAGTTCCTTGAGGACCACGTAATACTTCTACGCGTTCAACATCAAATACTGGGAAGCCTTTTAAAATTGCATTTTCTTGAACTACTTCATCAACAACAAGTGATACTGGTTGTGATGCATTCAAATCGAAATCGGTATTACCTAAACCACGAACGTAAAAGCGTGGGAATGAACGACCAAATGAAGATTCAATAGATAAACTTGGGATTTTCGCATTTAAAAAACGAATATCCATACCAGCTGAGCTATACGCATCAAGGTTATCACCTTGTAGAGCAGATACTGCTACTGGTACTTCTTGAGCGTTTTCTACACGTTTACGAGCTGTTACTTGAATAACTTCTAGTTGATTACTTTTTTTAGCTGTTTTTTCTTCAGCAGCTAAAGAAGAAAATGAAGTACCTGCTACTGCAGAGAACAACGTTGCATTGATTAGGGTGGCTAACGTAGATCTTTTCATTGCTTTCATGTTGGGTTTAACCTTTTTTGTGCACTCTTGTTCAACGGTTTTTTGTGTTGCGCTACTTATACCTTGAAGGTAAGTTGCGGGCTCGTTCAATTTTTCGCGACTTGCGTCATGCGCGCGGACCTTATTATCGAGAGTACAAAAACGATGCTATAAGGCTGAACGAACGATTAAGATTATATCATTTTGTAATAATTTTACTGCATAAATATTGACATAATTAGAAACTTTTTTGCAACATTTAACTACAAGATTGCGCATTTTTATCACTATTTAGATGCAAAAACCTAATAGTGCGGACATATGTCCTTTGTTGACTTTAATAAACTGGAGTAGGAAGAAGGGATTGTTTTACATGTTAACCTAAAATAGAAACATCTACTTATATATAGATAAAGCCATCCAAAAATGACTTTAAATAGCTTCTGTATTTAGGTTATGAGCGCTTAAACGCAATTTCACCGTCGATATGAATGTCGCGCTGCGGGAAAGCAATCACTACATCATGCTTTTCAAATACAGCGTAAATACTAAAACGAATATCACTGCGCACTTTTCTAAGCATGGTTTCAGACTCGGCGCACACCCAAAAAATAGCGTTAAATACGAGCGAGCTATCGGCAAAGTCATCAAATAACACCGATGACTTTGGATTAGCTAATATTGCTTCATGATCATCAAGCACTTGTTGAATAAGCTTTTTAACCAGTATCACGTCTGAACCGTAGGCAACACCAACGCTTACCGATGAGCGTGCATTGCCATCTATTAGCGTCCAGTTTGTTACTGTATTTTCGAGCAATTGAGAATTAGGAATAAGCATATGTACGCCGTCATTTCGGCGAATACGCGTTGAGCGAGTATTAATTGTTTCTACCACGCCTTTTGCATTGCCTACCTCTAAAAAGTCACCAATACGTATTGGGCGTTCCCACATTAGTATCCAGCCACTAATAAAGTTATTAATAATATTTTGAGCACCAAAGCCTACACCAATGGCTATTGCACCTGAAACAAAAGCAAACGCAGTAAGCGGTATGCTTAATACTTCTAAAGATGTAAAAATTAAAATAGCGATACTTAAAATAAAGTAGATACGTGTAAATAAATGCACGGCATCTTGGCTTAACTTTTTTGCCAATAATGTTTTTGTTATTAGCTTGCCAATACGCGTCACAATAAACCAAATAGCGAAAAGTATTAAAGGCACTTTAATAATTTTTGCTACGGTAATGTGTACATCGCTGTAACTAAATACAACAAAGGCAAGAATTTGGTTTATGTGTTCTAAGGTCATTTATTTTCCAAAACAAGCAAAGGAGCGCTTTAAATTTAAATCGCTATAAAGTGAAAGCGGTTCAGTGTTGGGTAAGTTTAGCAGTCATAATATAACTAAAACGCCAAGTTAATAAGTTCAATATACTTTTTATGAACAATTTATTAACTCTTTATTGCACCGAGTGCTATATAAATAGTGTACAAGCACTGGAGATCACATATGACACAACTTACTTTAAATCAAAGACTCGCTACTTTGCAGCCGCAGGTAGACTTACATTTATTTGAAAGCAGCCTAGATTACCGAAATAAAATTTTGTGCCTTCTTGCAGAACAAGAGCAAACACTGGCATCTATCAACAAAGAGTTTGGCCAACAACAACCTAGCAACTTTGGCTCTGAGAGAAAATTTGTACTTGGATATAACTAAGCAATTATGACTCAACGACTTATTAAATAGCTCAGGTGTTTACTTTTAGAGCTACTTTTACCTCCCTTAAAGCTAAATATTAGCTAATTTGCGTTCAAATCCCCCTTAATACCGATAAACTTTATTGTATAAACGCCAAAATTTGATAAGTTAACTAGGTTTTTCGACTCGCAAAGCCTATTCCGGCTAATCTTTCTATGGAGTTATTATGCGTAAAACCCTGATCGCCACTACTATTGCTAGTGCCTTAATATTATCGGCCTGTTCATCTAACGATACACAAAACATGGCAAAAGAAGGCGCAGCACAAGTGCAAGACATGAACGCAAACAATGTTTTATTTAAGCCAAGCCCATTGCAATATATGGCACCAGAGTTTGATAAATTTGGTACAAAAGACTACGAAGCTGCATTCGATGCAGGTATCGCACAGCACACGGCACAAGTACAAGCCATTGCTAACAACCCTGCTCCAGCAACATTTGAAAACACATTAGTTAAAATGGAATTGTCAGGGGAGCTATTAAATCGCGTATCGGCTGCTTTTTATAACTTATCTGGTTTAATTTCAGATGCTGAATACCAGCGTATTGATGAAAAAATGGCGCCTGTATTATCAGCTCACTCAGATGATATTTACTTAAACGGTGAATTATTTAAGCGCGTACAAACAATTTACGACAATCAAGATAAATTAAACGCAGAAGATAAACGCCTAGTTGATTTTTACTACAAGCAGTTTGTAAAAGCAGGTGCTAAATTAAATGACGCTGAAAAAGCTAAAATGCGTGAAATTAACTCAGAGCTAGCTCAGCTATCTACTGCGTTTTCACAAAACATTTTAAAATCGTTTAAAGAAGACGTTATTGTAGTTACAGATAAAAGTGAATTAGCAGGTCTTTCTGAAGGCGAAATTGCAGGCCTTGCAGCTTCAGCTAAAAAAGCGGGCAAAGACGGCTACATGATCACTTTGGTAAATACAACGCAACAACCAATTTTAAGCAGCCTTGAAAACCGCGACCTACGTGAGCGAATTTTTAAAGCTTCTGCAAACCGTGCAGCAAAAACTAACGGCCCTATTATTATTAAAGAAACCAACCTACGCGCTCAAAAAGCAGAGCTTTTAGGCTACAAAGATTGGGCTTCTTATGTAATGACGTCGCGTATGGCACAAACAACTGATAACGTTTACGGCATCCTTGATGACCTAGCACCAAAAGCAGTTGAAAAAGCAAAGATTGAAGCAGCCGCTATTCAAAAAGTGATTAACGATTCAGGCGAAAGCTTTGAGCTTAAACCATGGGATTGGACTTTTTATGCTGAAAAAGTACGTGCAGAAAAGTACAACTTAGACCCAGCACTTGTTAAACCATACTTTGAAATGCAATCGGTTATTCACGATGGCTTATTCTTTGCAATGAACAAACTGTACGGTATTACGTTTAAAGAACATAAAGACCTGCCTGTTTATCATGAAGATGTAACCGTATACGAAGTATTTAACGCTGATGGCAGCGCTATTGGTTTATTTTACTTAGACCCATATGCACGTGAAGGTAAACGTGGCGGCGCATGGATGAGTGCATACGTTAGCGAAAGCGGCTTAAAAGGCACCAAACCTGTTATTTACAATGCGCAGAACATTCCAAAACCTGCTGCAGGCGAGCCTACGCTAATGACGTTTGACGAAGTGTCTACTATGTTCCATGAATTTGGTCATGCTGCACACGGTTTATTCTCAGACGTAAAATACCCAAGCCTCGCGGGTACTGCAACGGCGCGTGACTTTGTTGAGTTTCCGTCACAAGCAAATGAAGATTGGATGATTGAACCAACCGTTCTTGCTAACTATGCGAAACATTACAAAACAGGTGAGCCAATTCCACAAGCTTTACTTGATAAAGTACTTGAATCGCAAAAATTCAACCAAGGTTACGGCACTACTGAATATTTAGCCGCTGCCCTACTTGATATGGAATGGCATTCATTTGGTTCTGATAAGAAAATTACTGACGTTCAAAAGTTTGAGCAAGACGCATTAGAAAAGCATGGTATTGCTTACTACCCTGTACCACCGCGTTATAAATCAAACTTCTTTAGCCACACATTTGCAGGTGGTTATTCAGCTGGCTACTACGCGTACCTGTGGACTGAAGTATTTGCAGCAGATGCCTTTGCACATATGGAAAACAATGGTGGCTTAACCCGTAAAAATGGTGACAAGTTCCGTAAAGAAATCCTATCTAAAGGTAACAGCCGCGACTTAATGCAAAGCTATATTGAATTTAGAGGTCAAAAACCAACAACCGACGCACTACTTAAGCGCCGTGGTTTAGTTAATTAAGTTTTATACTTATAAGAATGAGAGTATGCACTCTCATTCTTACTTTTAGCTTATGATTAACTCAATATATACCCATAAATATATTCAAGGAATGAAATGAACTTTATTATCTGTTTTAGAGCTGTATCTGTAACATTATTGATATTATTATTAAATGCATGTGGTATGGCTAAAGGTGTCCATGAATTTCGCCCACTGGCTTCAGACGTTGAAAGAGTGAATATTACACCAGATGAAATTGAAGTCTACACGCTAGATAACTTGCCCTCGCGCCCGATTATTGAGCTAGCTAATATTGCAGCTCATGGAAATGGTTACGCCAACAATGAAGTATTAATTAACACATTAAAAGAGGAAGCGTCGAAAGCTGGAGCCGAAATAGTACTAATTACGAATAAAGAAATATCAAAAGATGAGATTCTTGGTACTTACGGTAATGGTGTTATGCTTGCCAATCAAATACAACGACCGCACTTGTATGGTATTGCGGCTATTTACTCAAAAGTAAGATTTGGTATTATTGCGGACAACAACGGTCTTATCAAATATGTTACTTCAAACTCGGCTGCCGATGAAGCAGGTCTTAAAGAAGGTATGAAACTTTTAACTATTAATGGCCGATACTATAATAACACTTCTATATTTCAGCAAGAGATCGCTACTAAAAAACCTAATGACATTATTGAAGTTGAATATATTGATAACAATAATAATAAATTTAAAACTAAAGTAACACTTAAGAAAAGTGAATAATCTTAGCTATGGGATATTTATTTGCAGTAACTTTACTTTGGGCATTTTCATTTAGTTTAATTGGCGTGTATTTAGCCGGCCAAGTTGATGCTTGGTTTAGTGTGTTAATTCGCATAACACTAGCAACTCTCGTATTTTTACCATTTTTAAAGCTTAAACATACTCCTAAACCTTTAGCCTTAAAGCTTATGCTGATTGGCGCTATACAACTTGGTGTTATGTATAGCTTTTACTACCACTCATTTTTATTTTTAACCGTCCCGGAAGTACTACTATTTACAGTAATGACCCCTTTGTACATTACCTTGCTAAATGATGCATTGAACAGACACTTTAACCCACGCTTTTTTATAGTCGCGCTTATTGCTGTAATCGGTGCAATTACCATTCGTTACGAAAACCTAAATAGCAATTTTATAATCGGCTTATTACTCGTTCAAGGCGCGAATATAAGTTTTGCTGTAGGCCAAGTTACCTACAAACGATTAATGAATAGCAATCAGCTTGACGATAAAACCGTATTTGGGTGGTTTTTTATAGGCGCACTTATTATTGCCACAATTTGTTATGCGTTATTTGGTAACTCAAACAAATTACCAACCACTTCCACCCAGTGGGGCATACTGGTTTATTTAGGAGTCGTTGCATCAGGCCTTGGTTACTTTATGTGGAATAAAGGCGCAACACTCGTCAACGTTGGAGCTCTGGCAGTCATGAATAACTTACTAATCCCAGCTGGGATTATTGTTAACGTGCTTATTTGGAATAGAGATGCAGATATAGTTAGGTTAAGTATTGGGGCAGCTATAATGTTAGGTGCATTATTGGTGAATCAAATTATTAATAAAAAGTAAATTAATAAGCTTGTAGCTAAGTTGTCATTAATAATCATTAAGGTAGTAAAAATTTTACTTTTTAAGGATAAACAATGAAGCGTATTACCTTACTTACAAGCTGTATATTGTTAGCCACGCTTACAGGCTGCGATGACGATGTAGAAATAGTAGAAAAAGAAGTCGTTGTTACCAGCACCGAAGTTGAGATTATTGAAGTACCTACGCCTGTTATTGTAGAAGTGCCAAACGGTAACGCTCCAGATATTCAACTAGGCACTCGTCCATATTATTTAGTCAATGATATGAGCGACAGCGCTTTAAAAACACAATTAGAGTCGTGCAAAGAAGGTCCTTTTTATCGTACTGACTTTTCTATTGGTCATCGCGGTGCATCAATGCAATACCCTGAACACACTAAAGAAGCCTACATTGCTGCAGCCAGAATGGGCGCAGGCATTGTTGAATGCGATGTTACATTTACAAACGACAAAGAGCTTGTTTGTCGCCACTCTCAATGCGACTTACACACCACAACTAATATTTTAGCCATTCCTGAACTTGCAGCTAAATGTAGTGTCCCTTTTACATCCGCAGACCCTACTAATGGTATTGCCGCTTCAGCTAAGTGCTGTACCAGTGATATAAGCTTAGCGGAATTTTTAACGCTTGAAGGTAAAATGGATGGTGCAAACATTAATGCAACTACCATTGCTGATTACATGGATGGTACTCCAAATTGGCGCACTGATTTATATGCTACCCAAGGTACATTAATGACCCATAAGCAAAGCATTGCATTATTTAATGAGATGGGGGTAAAAATGACCCCAGAACTTAAATCGCCACAAGTAAGCATGCCATTTGATGGAATGACGCAAGAGCAATATGCGCAAAAAATGCTAGACGAGTACACACAAATGGGCGTGCCAGCCTCAAAAGTTTATCCGCAATCGTTTAACCTTGATGACGTAAAATACTGGATTAACACTAACCCTGACTTTGCAGATAAAAGCGTATACCTAGATGGTCGCGACAGTGAAGCCGGATTCGATACAAGTAACCCACAAACATGGCAACCGGGTATGGATGAGTTAGTGGCTGATGGCGTTAAAATTTTAGCCCCTCCAATTTGGATGATGCTAACAATAGATAACGAAAGCAATATTGTGCCATCACAATACGCAATTGACGCTAAAGCAGCAGGTTTAGAGCTTATTGCATGGAGCCTTGAGCGCTCAGGTCCGCTTAATGAAGGTGGTGGTTATTACTATCAATCAATTGCTGATGTTATAGATAACGATGGCGATATGATGACGGTCGTTGATGTGCTCGCACAAGACGTAGGGGTAATGGCTATATTTTCAGATTGGCCGGCTACCGTAAGTTATTACGCTAGTTGTAATAAAATGCCTGCAAGTATTTAATACCAATCTGCTTATATATGGGGTCTATTTAACGTTAAGAAAATTACGCTAGAACTAGGCAAAAATTTTTTTATCTAGTTGTTCTAAATAAAAAATTTTTAACGACGTTATAGTGAAATTTAATTCGTTAAATTGATCAAAGATTTATGCAGGTTGGTATAAATACTCAACAACAAAAGTCGTTTATTTTATCGCGCTCAGTTACCATATCATTATATATAATTTTATTTAACTGAGCGCTTTTATGATAATCCAACAACATAATGCAGACTTGCCAACACCTACAGGTTTAATGCGAACAACAGTATATCGCCCTCAGGCGCAAGGACAGTTCCCTGCTATTATTTTTTATTCTGAAATATTTCAGCAAACTGCACCTATTGCACGCAGCGCAGCTATTTTAGCAAGCCATGGCTTTGTAGTGTTAGTGCCTGAAGTGTTTCATGAGTTAAATCCTATAGGCACTGTGCTTGCTTATGATGATACAGGTAAAGACAAAGGCAATGCCGATAAGTGGGCAAAGCCACTTGAGCACCACGACAGCGACACACAAACTATGATCGACTTCATTAGATTGCAAAGCTATTGCACAGGCACCGTCGGCGCAATGGGCGTATGTATTGGCGGTCACTTAGCTTATAGAGCAGCGCTTAACCCTGAAATTAAAGCGGCTTTTTGCTTATACGCTACTGATATTCACAGCAACACATTACCTGCAAAACCAGGTAATAACTCATTTGAACGCATGGCTGATATACAAGGCGAAATTCACTTTATATGGGGTAAACAAGACCCGCATGTGCCAAAGGAAGGCCGTACTAGAATATACCAGCAATGTGTAAGCACGGGCATTAATTACCAATGGCAAGAAGTTAATGCCCAACATGCCTTTATGCGTGATGAAGGTGAGCGATACGATGCAGCCCTTGCAATTAATATGTATCAACAAGCGGTGGCATTATTTAGCCGTACTTTATAAGTATTTTATAAATGCTTTAAAAGCGAAATAATTAAACACTTTTCAGCATACCTAAAGCGGTATGCTGTTTTACAAAGTAGGCTTTTAAGTAATCAATAAATAATCGTAGCTTTTTAGAACCCGCAGCTCCTGGCGGAAATACACCATAAAGCTCTATATCTTTACTTTTATAATCATCTAATATTATTTCAAGCAGCCCTGCTTGTACTTTTGGCCACGCATCGTAAAGCGGAATACGCCCAATGCCATGCCCCGCTTCTACAAAGGCAGTACGTGCAGCTGCGTTATTGGTACTTAACCCGCCTTGCATTGTAATATCGTGTTTTTTGCCATCTTTTGAAAGCGTTAAGGTTTTACTTCCTAGCTGATAAACCACCCATTGATGATCTGCCAATTCTAAAGGGGTTTTAGGCTTCCCAAAATGTGTAAAATAATCTGGTGCACCACAAATGCAGGTACTCATTGTTGTAAGCTTGGTTGCTTGCAAGTTCGAATCGCTAAGTGCCACGCCTCTAATTGCAAAATCGAACCCATTTTTAATAATATCAACCACATCGTCAGTAAGCTGTAAATCTATTTCAATTTTAGGGTATTGGCGCTTAAACGTATTTATTGCGGGCACAATTAGCTGCATTCCTACATTTACAGGGCAGCTAATTTTAAGTAAACCTTGTGGCTCACTCTTTATATTTTCTATTTGTTGGTTAGCCGCATTAGCTTGTTCGGTAATTATTCTACAACGTTCATAGTAAGCAATGCCCGCCTCAGTGAGTGCCATGGTACGAGTCGATCGATTTAATAAAGTAACTTCAAGCTGAGTTTCTAACTTTTTTAAATGATAACTTGCTACGGCTCGGGTAAGCCCTAACTGTTTAGCGGCAGCGGTTAAACTGCCTTGCTCTACAATTTGCGCAAATACGACCATGCTCTTTAACTGCTCAAACGACACCTTCATGTGTGCTCCGTAGCGTGTTTTAAATTCAACCCACTTATTGTATCAATTATTAAACCAATAAAGTTAAATTTATCATCGTTGTTTAAAGCTCTGTTAGTGCATATAGTAATTGGTAAGCAAGATAAACTAATTCAAATCATCAGAAGGAATATATTCAATGTCTAAAAAAATACTTATGGTTCTTACATCTCACGCAGAACTTGGTAACACTGGCGAAAAAACAGGTTTTTGGGTAGAAGAATTTGCAGCCCCTTACTATGCATTTGTTGATGCAGGCGTTGAAGTAACATTAGCGTCTCCAGCTGGTGGTCAACCACCAATTGATCCGACAAGTACACTTGTCGATTTTCAAACAGATGCAACTAAACGTTACGACGCCGATAGCGCAGCACAAACACTTATGGCAAACACTAAAGTGTTGAGTGAAGTAAAATCTAGCGATTTTGACGCTGTATTTTACCCAGGCGGTCACGGTCCATTATGGGACCTAGTTGACAACACTGATTCAATTTCGCTTATCGAAAGCTTTATTAAAGAGCAAAAGCCTGTTGCTGCGGTATGCCATGCAAGTGCTGCATTTTTAAATGTTAAAGATGCTGATGGCAATGCATTAGTAGCGGGTAAAAAAGTAACTGGTTTTACTAACTCTGAAGAAGCTGCAGTGCAACTTACCGATATCGTGCCATTTTTAGTTGAAGACGAGCTAATTAAAAAAGGTGGCGATTATCAAAAAACTGACGACTGGGGTGTATTAGCACTAGAAGACGGTTTAGTAATTACCGGCCAAAACCCTGCAAGCTCTGAACTAGCTGCAAAAAAACTATTAACTAAATTAGGTTAATAGTGAGTAATAATTAAAATTAAGCACAGCATTTTATGCTGTGCTTTTTTAATTGCTTTTCATTAGCAAATACAATTCCTATACTGGCAACTCTTAAAGTCAATTAGGGCGATTATATGGCAACCAAGCCAACCACACTGTCATTACTAACTAGTACCCGTTTCGCAATATTTAGTATTGTTGTTATTTGCTTCGTACTACAGGTGATCAATAGTCTACCTGGCATAAATCTTAATGGTTTAGGCATATATCCACGCAGTATCCAAGGATTAATTGGCATACTATGCGCACCTTTTTTACATGGTAGCTGGTGGCACTTTGCCAGTAATATGATCCCATTTGTAGTATTAAGCTGGCTAATTTGCCAGTACAGCGTAAAACGTTTTTATAACGTATTTATTTTTACCGCTCTAGTCGGTGGACTCTTAGTTTGGGCATTTGGGCGCAGTAACATACATGTTGGTTTAAGCGGTGTTATATATGGTTTATGGGGCTTTATTCTATGCTACGGCTTAGTAAGACGCTCATTAAAATCAATTATAATTGCAGTTGTAGTGGCTATACTTTATAGCGGTTTTATATGGGGTGTTTTACCTCAGCGCTATCATGTATCGTTTGAAAGCCATTTATTTGGAGCGCTAAGCGGGTTGTTTTTAGGTTATAGATTAGCAAAAGCCGATAAATTAAAAGGTCGGTAAATTAAGTATTAGGGCCTTTAATTAATTTTTTATGGCCACATTTACCATATATGTATTTCATCTAACAGAGGTTATTTATGAGTGATAAAAACGAATACACGCCACCAAAAGTATGGACGTGGGAAAGTGAAAGTGGCGGTAAGTTTGCCAGCATTAACCGCCCAATTGCAGGCGCGACTCATGACAAAACTCTACCTATTGGTGAGCACGCATTTCAGCTTTATTCTCTTGCGACACCTAATGGCCAAAAAGCTACAATCATGTTTGAAGAGCTTTTACAGCTTGGTTGCACCGATGCAGACTATGACGCATATTTAATAAACATAGGTGATGGCGATCAGTTTGGATCTGACTTTGTTGATATTAATCCAAACTCAAAAATCCCAGCGCTAATGGATCATTCAACCACGCCGCCTACTCGAATCTTTGAATCTGGTTCTATTTTACAGTATTTAGCTGAAAAATTTGATGTACTCATCCCTAAGGATTTAAAAGCTAAAACTGAGTGTCGTAACTGGCTATTTTGGCAAATGGGCTCAGCGCCTTACTTAGGTGGCGGATTTGGTCATTTTTATAGCTACGCACCAAGTAAAATGCAATACCCTATTGACCGTTTTACCATGGAAACTAAACGCCAGCTTGACGTGTTAAATCGCCATTTAAGCGAAAATGAATACATGGCAGGTGATGAATACTCAATTGCCGATATTGCAATTTGGCCGTGGTACGGATCGTTAGTGCTTGGAGCTTTATATGATGCAGCAGAGTTTTTAGATGTTGCCTCATACACCCATGTTGTACGCTGGGCTACGCAAATATCAGAGCGCCCCGCTGTTAAGCGTGGTCGTCGCGTAAATCGCACATGGGGTCCTGAAGAAGAGCAAATGGCAGAGCGCCATAACGATAGCGATTTCGATGGTTAAATCTATAGAACAGCAAGTAAAGTCGTTAACACTTTAACCTGCTTGATAATTTTAAGGCTCAAAATAAATATTTATTTTGGGCCTTTTTACTTTTTAAACTTTTTTTATCCCTCCCGTAAACTATATTTACTTTACATTAAAGTTTTATTTAGCTGCGTAAAGGCTTATTAAGCTCTTTGTATTACCAGTATTGTATTAGTGTAATTTGCTAAATGGTTTACTTAATTTCCTAGGGGTTGTTTTTGAAAAAGGTTTTAATTAGTGCCATATAACAATTTAAGTAATAATGAGCGAAAAGAAGCGCTCAAAATTTTATACTCGAATGCTATTTCCGGAATTGCAGTCTCTGTACTAGTCAGCGTTGCTTTAGTATTTGCTTTTGATATAACTAATGAGAAAACTAACCACGATAAAGTAGTCTGGTTAGGCATAATGATGTGCGTGCTTACTTTACGTATTATTGATGTAGGGCTTTTTTTGAAAGCTCAAAATTCTCGCCAACCTTACAACACACATTCTTATCTAAATCGCTTTGCTATTGGCTGTATATCAACAGCCGTGTCTTGGTGTGGTTATGCTCTTTGGTTTCATAGCACTTCATCTACGGTGGAAGTTACTACGACCATCGCTATTTTATCGGCGCTTGCCGGTGGCTCTGCAAATTTGCTGTCTGGAAGTCGTTTTACCGCTGTTCTATATAGTTTTACTTTATTGGCGCCCTACTCTTTTTTGCTAGCGCTTTCAAACGATCACTACCAACACGTATTGGGGTTATTAGGTTTAACTTTTGCCACAATCATGATTGCCTCTTCGTACAAATCAGCCACATTTACACACAGTGCAATCAAGCTCAAAAACCAAAACAGAGAGCTGCTTAATGAAGTGGAAAACAAGGTCGAACAACGCACTGAAGAAATTTACCGCTTATCGAATACCGATCCACTCACAAATCTATTAAACCGTACCGCATTTTTAAAAAATGCAAACAAACAACTAGCAGATAACCCTAAAGAACCCTTTGCTTTATTATTTGTAGATTTAGATGGCTTTAAACAAATAAATGATTCATTGGGGCATAAAGTAGGCGACAAAGTATTAAAAGAAATAGCACTGAGAATTAGTAATGTATGTAACCAACAACTTTTTAAATGTCGATGGGGCGGAGATGAGTTTTTAATTTTAGCAACCTATCAAAATCAAGCTGAGCTTATCGAATTTGCTAATAAAGTACTTCAAAGTATTAGTGCCGAGCATGAAACATATAAATATCAAAAGTGGATATCAGCAACGATGGGGATTGCCATGTACCCTGAGCACGGGAACGACTTAAATACCTTAATTCGCTCTGCTGATACTG
Organism: Pseudoalteromonas sp. C8; assembly: GCF_011378685.1. NCBI lineage: Bacteria > Pseudomonadati > Pseudomonadota > Gammaproteobacteria > Alteromonadales > Pseudoalteromonadaceae > Pseudoalteromonas > Pseudoalteromonas sp. C8. The sequence goes on along the minus strand of NZ_WTKT01000002.1, from coordinate 95,060 downwards.
CTATGTATCACCAAAAACGCATTGCTAAAGGTAATATCAATATTTATAACGATTCACTCAAATTAAAACAAGAAAGAGAGTATCTTTTAAGTCGACGGTTAGCCAGTGCTATAGAAGAAAACAGTTTAAGGCTAGTATTTCAGCCAATTATAGATAGCAAAACATCAAAAGTAACCTCTTTCGAATCATTATTACGTTGGCAACTAGACGGTGAAAATATTTTCCCTGATGAGTTTATAATTATTGCCGAGCAATACGGGTTAATAACCCAAATGGGCCTCTGGGTCATAGAACAAGCATGTATACAAGCAAAAAAATTCAATCATTTACCGGAGAAAATTGCAGTAAGCGTGAATGTATCGGTAATCCAATTACAAGATCCAGATTTTGTAACTAAGGTATTAAAAATAGTAAAAAATCATCAAGTAGAGCCTAAAGATCTGCATATAGAAATTACCGAATCAGTATTTGCCGAAGATAAACTCACATTTTTGACAGCCGTTAAAGCACTACAAAAACAAGGCTTTTGTATTTCAATTGATGATTTTGGAACTGGCTACTCATCACTATCAAGCATGCTTGATATTGGTGTAGATATAGTAAAAATAGACAGAAGTTTTATTCAAAATATGGATAAAAGAGGGTTAAGTATCATTCATGCAATTGTACAAATGGCCTCATCTTTAGATTTTACTGTTGTTGCCGAAGGCGTTGAAACTATTGAACAAGCAAACACGCTTACTAATATTGGTGTATCTCACCTGCAAGGTTATTACTTTTCAAAACCGATGGAAGTAGATTTTGTAGATGCTTATTTAAATGAGCAAAATAAGCTGTGCCGTTGATAACCAAAACCCGCTAAAAGCGCTTAACTGCCATATGAGTTTTGCACTACCTTTCTTATTAGGGCTTGTTTATCTTTCGAGGTTAAATTTGCAGCATACTGTTTGGTATTTAGGCAATGCAGAGCCTATGTAGTGTGGTTATTCCCCATAAATAGGCGATAACGCAGCATAAATACCAAACATTCGCTGCCCGAAGGGTTCTGCCTAGGGGAGATTGACTCTTTGTTACTAGGTTACAAACCTCGCGCCGCGATTAAATCTTCCTTGGGTTGAACAAAGTTCAATCCTGAAAGGTCAACAAGCCCTCCTTAAAACATAATCTTACAATTACTTACACCTAGTACATAGTTATTAGCGTAGGCTAAATATAAACCAACTTACATAAGTGTATTACGTTTAAATTTACGCTAATTAGCAAACCGCCAGTGCTGGACCCTACGTTAAGTTGTGCGCTGATGTTGCTTATATAAGTGAATAATAAAAATGTAACGATACAACTAAATATAAAAAAGGAATTTGCATGATAAAACCACTTTGCTATTCACTCATCACTTTACTTACCCCCATTAGCGCTATAGCTCAAACAATGGCAATAAAAACAACGGATGAATTAGTATCAACCGATTCAGAGATTTTATTTGCATATAATAAAGAATCAAAACAACTAGAAGCCATCAATTTACTCACATCACTAAGTAGTGAACTTGCTTTACCAAAAAATGCCATCGGGTTTGATGTGGCTACACTTGCTAACATTACCGATAAACAAGCACTCGTACTAACAAGTGATGGCGTATACAAAGCCCAAGCTGGTAAACCAACACTATTGTTTAATTATGAGTCGGTTCTAAATCAATTAAAAATAGATAAATTTGAAAAAGTAGACTTTGTCTTCGATGCCAACAACGACGGTCTAAGCGATATTTTCATCCCTGGGTTAGCAAGCAGTACTTTATACATTCAAAATAAAGATGGCAGCTTTAAGCCTAACAAATTTAAACAAACACCTATGTATGAAGGCAGCTTTTCAGGAAAAGGGCTTTCTCTAGAAGTTAATATTAACAATAAACCCGTCGTTATTGATTTTAACCACGACGGGTTAAGCGACTTGGTTTTTTCAAATGACTTTGGAGCAGATGTACTACTTGCTAATCCAGAAGGCTTTGAGCAAAAGCTCACCTCAATTGATTTTAACATCGAATTAGGCGAGCTAAGCAATGGCGAAACTCGCAAAATAAAGCAAATTATTGATATTAATAACGACGGATTTCTAGATTTTACAACTAGACAGTTTAAGCCAACGCAAGGTATGGATTCGTTAGATATAAAAATAGCGCATACTTTGTACCTAGGAAGTGCTAAAGGCTTTAGTAATACGCCCATTACCTTATTTGAAACACAAGGCCCTAGTGAGTTATTGCTCAAAACTGATTTTAATAATGATGGCTTAATTGATTTACAAAAAATGGATTTAGATATTGGCTTAGGTACTATTGCGTCTATGGCATTGGGCGGTGGCAGTACTGATGTAGATGTAGAAATGAACATTTATAAGCAGCAACCCGACGGCTCATTTGCCAATAAATCGAGTATAGAACTTGATTTAGAAATGGAAGTAGGAATGAACGGCGATGATTCCGAGCCAGCCCTATATTTAGGTGATATTAACGGCGACAGCTATATTGACGCAGTATACAAATACAGTAAAAAAACGCTCTATATTTATTACGGAGAGCAAGACTCACTCCTAAATGATAAACGTAAAAAATTAAAACTAACGCTGCCTAAAAATAATAAAGATATTCTTCTAGTAGATATAAACCAAGACGGTAAAAAAGATTTTGTATTTAAATTTACCGAAGAAGATGGCACCAGCAAAATAGAAACACGCTTAAATTAAGCCAATAAAAAAGCCCAACAGAGTTAACCGTTGAGCTTTGGACTTAAGACTTTCGAGTAACAGTCAGCTTTACTCTAAGTTATAACACCTAAGCAGTTACATTTAGCAGTGAATCGCCTTCACTTAAACCAAACTTCTCTTGTACTGATGCAAGGATTGATTCTTTATCTTCATCAGACAACTGGCTTGAATACTCAGTTAATAGCTCATCTAAGTAGCTGACTACTTCGTCTGTATCTACTGATTCTAATGAGTTCTGTGGCGGCGGTGGCGGTGGCGGTCTTTGACCTTCCACTCGTCCTGCATCACCAATGCTTTTAGCATCAAACTCAAGTTCGCTCATTAAATCAGCAAGCTCTTTTGTTGGTTCAATACCTTGTTCTTTAAATGCCGCTTGAATACTTTGCGCGTTTTCTTCGGTTAAGTTTTCAGCGTCAAACTCTGCAAGCGTTTCTTTAACAAAATCGCTTTGCTCTGTTGTTAGCTTTGCAGCCTGACTACTTTGTTGCGGCATAAAACTCGCAGAACTACTGTTAATACTATTAATCATTTTAGTATCCTTTCAGCGTTCACGACGAGGTGGTTTATGATCGCTAAGTTCTTGTTCACTAATTTCGCCATTACCATCGGCATCTATAGAATCAAAAATTGTTTGTGCATCGCCGTGTGGCGGTTTTTTAGCACTAAACTCTTCAAAGCTAATTACGCCATCACCATCAGTATCAATAGTTGAAAAATCAGGTTTTTCAGGAGGATTGTCACCGCCTCGAGCAGCTACATTAGCTGAAAAAGCAATAGATAATATTGCCACAGTGGCAAGAGTTGAAAAATGCTTCATAGTAATAACCTCGTATTTAAGAATTAAACTAAGCTTACGCTTTAAAAACGCAAACAATGTGCAAATAATAAGGAAGTAATAAATTATTTGGATAAAAAATAGTAATCTAAATACTTATTTAAAAAGTTCTGGTTGATTGCTTTGCAATCAATATATAAGCTAATAAAATAATACGATTAATTACTCTCAGGCAGTAGTGTTACTGCCCTTAATTCTCAAAGCTGATATACTGCTTGAGCCAATTAAACAAACAAATACAGAGCACTTTCATAAATAATGATTAATAACCAACCCTACTTAGCAGGCAATCTGTGAAAATACCTAAACGCCTACAACCCCTTGTTGATGATGGCCTTATTGACGAAGTTATAAGCCGACTAATGAGCGGTAAAGAAGCCGATGTATTTATTGTCCGCTGTGGTGAGCATATTCGCTGTGCGAAAGTGTATAAAGACGCGGTTAAACGTAGCTTTAAAAAAGCGGCACAATACCAAGAAGGCCGAAAAGTACGTGGTGGACGCCAAGCGCGTGCTATGGGTAAACGTTCTAGCTATGGCCGTCAATTAGAAGAAGAGATTTGGCAAAATGCCGAAGTTGATGCGTTATCTCGTTTAGCTGGCGTGGGTGTACGTGTTCCTGATACTTATTTTTGTATTGATGGCGTGCTGCTTATGGAACTCGTGTCGGACGAGGACGGTAACGTAGCCCCTCAACTTGGACATGTCGTTTTTAGTGAAGAGCAAGCGATTGAGCAGCATAAACTCATGATGCATTACATTAAGCTTATGCTTTGCGCAGGTATAATACACGGCGATTTATCTGAATTTAATGTACTTGTAGATAATAACGGCCCTGTAATTATAGATTTACCGCAAGCAGTTAACGCTTCAGCAAATAACAGTGCACAAGCTATGTTTGCACGCGATGTAAATAACATACGCCGCTATTATGGTGAATTTGCGCCAAGCATACTAAAAACTCAATACGCTAAAGAAATGTGGGCATTATTTGAAGAGGCCAATTTAACGCCTAATTCAACGCTTACAGGTGAATTTGAAGACAGTGACGAACTTGCCGATGTAGATTCTATTCTTGATGAAATTCAAGCTGCCGAATACGAAGAGTTTGACCGCTTAGAGCGAATTAAAAATGCTGACGATGATGAGTAGCTCATCGTCATAGCTTACTAATACCTCTTACTGCGGGTGCACAAATCGGTAGCCAACCCCATAAACAGACTGAATAACACTTTCAGTTTGTGTCACTTCATCTAGTTTTTTACGCAACTTTTTAATATGGCTATCAATAGTACGATGGCTCACAATACGCTGATCGGCGTACATAGTGTCCATTAAACTATCGCGCGAATAAATACGATTTGGGTTGTTAAACAAAGGTTTAAATAGCTGGAATTCAAAGTTCGTTAGCTCTATGCTGCTTGATTTGTATTTTACGCTGTAGGTGCTCTCGTCGAGCTTCATTGTTGACTCTGTAACATCACTTGCGTTACTTAATCGCCTTAATATAGCTTTAACTCGCGCCACCAGCTCAGCATAACTAAACGGCTTACAAATATAATCATCTGCACCTAACTCAAGTCCAAGCAGCCTATCTATTTCTTCTACTTTTGCCGATACCATAATAATAGGCACATTTGAAAAGCGCCTGATTGCTTTACATAGTTCAATACCACTTTGACCTGGTAGCATTATGTCGAGCAAAATTACGCTCGGCCTGTTAATTTCAAGCCAAGGTAATACTTCATTTCCGTGATGTATTTGATGAGTAACAAAATGATGGCTACTTAAAAAGTCACTCATTAAGTTAGCTAGCTTTACTTCATCTTCCACAATCAGTATTTGTTCACTCATAGGCATCTCTGTAAGTAACCTCAACCTTATTTTTATAAACTAAATAGTTGGTAGCCTAATAATAATAACAAGACCGCCTAAAGTGGCTTTTTCAGCAGCTATTTCACCATTATGGCCTTTAACTATATGTTGGCAAATAGATAAGCCCAAGCCCGAACCGCCCTCTTGGCGATTACGCGAACTATCTACTCGATATAAATACTCAAACAAATGCGATAAATGCGACTGCTCTACACCTACGCCATTATCTTCAATTATAAGCTCTAAGTAGGTTTGCCCTTTAATGCTTATATTATTAGCCGTTAATGAAATAGTGGTGCATTGTGCATAGTGCACGGCGTTCATTAAAATATTATCGAGCAGCTGCAAAAGGCGTGTTTTATCTGCTTGTACAGTTATATGTTTAGCGCTATTGAGTAAGTAAATTTTTATATTGTGCTGCTCAAGTATAACCTGATATTTTTGCTCAATAGTATTTAATAATAAAGCCATATCAGTAGGTTGCATAGTGTAATGCATACCCCCTAACTCTGCGCTATTGAGCATATGCAAATCATCTATTAAGCGTTTTAAATGCAATGCCTCGTCGTTAGCCGAGTTAATATTTTTTGCATTAGGCTCACGTATGCCAAGTAGCATAGCTTCAAGTTCACCGAGCAAAATACTCATTGGCGTTCTAAGCTCGTGAGAAATATTGGCAAGCCAGCGTTTGCGCACTTGCTCGTCTTTAGCGAGTGTAAATGCAAGGATATTAAAATCTTCGCTTAATTGGCCTAATTCGTCTTTTCGCTCAAGCGTAAGTTTGGTCTCGTAATTACCTTGCGTTAAGCGATGCATACCATTAGCAATTTGCTTTACTGGGCTAACTAAGTGACGAGACAATAAAAAGGTAACTAGCAATGTAAGCAATACAGCGGCTAAAGCAATAAACCATAAGTAGTTAGTTTGCTGCTGTAAAAAATCAAGCTCATAACCATCAACCAAGCTATCTCTTTTAGATACAGCTAAGTAACCCACTGTTTTATCGCCCACTGTAATTGGGGTTGTTATATATTTTAAATCGCTGAGGTATCTACCCACTACTAGCTGCTTATTTTCGTCAAGCAAAGCGTAGTGAGCAATATTTTCAGGTGGTAGGCGGCGCTCTCCCCCTAAACGAATATGATCGGGTGGCGGCCGTCGCATCATTCCCCCTCTGGGGCCTGGACCTTCTGGTGGCCTAGGTAAAAACTGGCTATTTTCTAGCTGCGATTCAATAAGTTTTCTAAAATTTTCGCCATTGCCGACAACACGTTCCCATGAGGGGTTTTGTTCGTATTGCTTTGCAAGTTGCACAACAAGTGGTTCAAGCGCTTTTACTTCTTTTGCATTAACAAAATCAATTACGCCTTGCCCTATACTCCATTGTATAAGTACTACTAGCCCTGCAATAACACTAAAGGTAAAACTAAATAGTATTAAAAAAAGTTTATTATGAATTTTCATTAATTCGTGTTTTCAACCTTGCTAGGAAAGCTTTCAAATCGGTATGTTATAAACTCTTTGGTTTGATCGTTAACATACAGCGTAGCAACTATTTTTTTGCCCTGAGCGGTCCAATACATATGACCATGATTATTTAAAGTAATCGATACGGTATTTATACCACTTTTAAATAAGTTAGCAGGTAAATGCAATGCATGTCCGTAAATTCGCTGTATTTTAACCCCATTTATATATAAATGAGCATGACCTTGTAAAAAGCCCGTGTCATCGTTTGTAGTAACGCTCATCATTTGCTGCATGTTCATTGCGCCCTCAGGGGGTACAGATAAATCATAGCGCTGCGTATCTAAAATTAAGTTATAACCCGACATACTATCTTTTAATAACTTAAGGCTTAATGCCGGGATTGGCGTATCACTTGGCACTGCTATAGGCATATGGCTATGATCCATCATTTCCTGCTGCGCAAAGAGCTTAAAGCTCAATAGCGCAGCAGTAGTTAGGATCAATGCGTATTTAAAATAACGCATAGTTACTCCTTACATTCCCGGTGGTGGACCCATTGTTTCGCCAGTATCACAGCGACCAATTGAATTATCGGCTAATTGACCTTTAAAACGAGGCCCTATTTGATAAGGAAAAGAAGGCTGTAATTTACCATCACTGTCTAACGTTAGTGTTATATGGTAGTGATAACCCTTGCCATCGTTAGTATCGTGGCCGTTATGCTCATCTAATTGAGCACCGGTTACTGTTTTTTGTGCGTAGTAGAAATCTTCAAAGTAATAACCATCGTCGGCATTTAATGTATTACCAGAGAGCGTCGTTACTTCTGCGCCAATAGCAGGACCTGCATCACTTGTTTGTGTGCCTTGGCTAACATCGTATTGATCGACTAAAGTACAGCTTCGCTCACCTTCAGTACCACAACCACCTTCACTTTCTGACGCGCCATAATCACGCATTTCCCAGCCGCTTAATGCAAGTTGACCGTTACTTTCATAAGGACCATAAAGCGGATAGCCATCAGCTGCAAACCCATAAATAGGTGAATGCGCATCGCCATCATCTTCAAGTAAATCAGCTAAGCAACTAGTGTAAAAATGGTGATGATATTCACCGTTAGCAGCATGTCCGCCACACACATCAACATCGTATTGCTCAGCAATGGGCGCTAATGTATACCAAATATTATTACCGTAGTTCATACCATCGCCCCAGTTAAATATACTGGTGCCATTAACCATTAAGCCAACTGTACCTAAACCTGTTTCACAAGTTTCAGTGTCAGATAAATCGGTAGGTGTTATCGGAAAATACGCCTCAACTGTTTGTTCTGTTGGGCAACCTGGTCCTGGAGGCCAATAGCCTGCACCGCCTGTGTCATCACAGTTTTCAGTGCTGCTGTTATAGCCAATATCTTCACCAAACGAAATGGTTTGCCCTACTGCTGCTGAGGTTACACCGTTATAAAAATCGGTAGCTGCACGCGGGCGGTTATTTAACGCGTCTACTTGGTCTTGTGTAAGCGTTACATCATATTTAGGAATGTCAGTAGTTTGCACGTACATGTATTCAACGTCAGCATCGTCTTGTGCAACGCTAACAACCTCAACCGATTGGACGTCTTCAACCACTGCACCATTATTTTGTATATAAGTAGAGGTTGTATCGTTGTTAATTAACCAGCTGGTAAGTTTTGCACTATTATCAACTGCACCAGTATCTGAGCCTAAGTCTGAGTCTGATGAAGCAATAACATTAACTATAACTGTATCTACAACGACATCGTTTGTGCCGTCATCTGCACTGATTTCAAATACAAGTGCTTCATCGGTTAAAACTTCAGGTGCAACAAACTCAGTAGACGTTGCAGTACTTGAAGATAAGCTAACGGTAGTGCCTGATGTTTGTGACCAGCTAACAGATACTTCGCCATCATCTTCAACTGTTGAACTTAAATAAACGGTATCGCTCGCATTAACAGTTTGGTCAATACCGGCGTCAACCGTTGGAGCACTATTACTGACTGTCTCGCCGTCTGTTGTAGTACTAGTAGAATCGCTATTACATGCGCTTAAAGCGATACAAAGCGCGCTTAATGCAAATAACTTAGTTACATTAGAGGCTTTTGTTTTAAGAAGTGTTTTCAATACTTGAACCTTTACTTTAACGTTTAATAAAACAAAGTTAACAAGTAAAAGTGCAAACAATGTGCACAAACTAAGGAAAATTGTGATCAAAAAAGACAACCCAAGTTGTCTTTTTGCTATTTAACTGGAGTCTGGCTATTTATTATTTTTCAAATGTTTATCAAAAAAGTCTAAAAATGCCTGAAGAGTTTTAACTCTGTGCTCTTGATAAGATAAGTAATGGTCACCATCTTCAAGCTCAATATAAGTAACATCTTTTCCTTCATCATCAAGTTCATCCTGCATTTCTCTACTATGGTAAACAGGTACAACACTGTCATCAGTTCCGTGTACAAGTAATATTGGTCTAGTTATTTTTTTAGCAAAATTCACCGGAGAATTAGCTTCTAGCAAATCATCATCAGTTCCAAACTGCTTTCTAACAATATTTTTGTTTGTAAAGTATCGTGCTTTACTCACTAAATACTCTAAATCACTGACTCCAGCAAAACTAGCCGCACATTTAAACGTTTCTGGATGCTTAATTACAGCCATTAACGCTGCATAGCCACCATAGCTAGCACCACCAATACAAATGCTATCAGCTTGCGCTATTCCTTGATTAATTAACCAGTTTGCACCGTCTTGTAAGTCATCTTGCATAGCTAAACCAAAACCTTGAATTGACTGCATTAAAAAGTCGTACCCATAACCACTTGAACCACGGAAGTTAGGTTGTAAAACAGCATATCCGTTATAGGCTAATAAAGCTGTCCAGTAATCAAAATTGGCATAATCTCTTGCCATAGGGCCGCCATGTGGAAATATAATTGTTGGTAACTTATCACCTTCTTTATATTCTACAGGTAGAGTTAAATAGCCTTCTATTTTTAAGCCATCTCTTGCCTTATAGCTAATGCGTTTTTTTCCTCTGTATACAGAAGCATCTATTTTCGGGTAAACATCAGCGATTGCACTCACCTGCTTTTTAACTCTATCCCCAAATAGATAACTGCCAGACGTTTTGTCTGAACTGATATAAAGTATATATTTTTGCTGATCTTTACTGGTACTTACAATGCTTAATTTATATTCATCTTTAGGGAGTGATACGCGCAAAGATCGATGTAATTTATCTAAGTCTTTATCCCAATATTTAATACCATCATCTAAATGGGAATCAGTAAAACCAGCAACTTCACCGGTTTGTTGTGAATAAAAAATAGACCCATCAAAATCATATTTAGTATTACTATAAATTAGCTCGCGAGCTTTAGTCGTTAAATTGAGTTTAAATAATGCATCGCGCCCTTCATGTAACGCAGTGATGTATAAAAAATTAGAGTCTTTATCAAACCCTAATATAGAAATGCTTTGCTTACTAAAAACTTCATAATCAAATAAAGTTTCCCACGACTGTTTATTCTCATCAAAATAATCGTAAGTAAATTGCGTATCGTCCATTTTTTTTGCAATACGAACTTTACCTTGCCTGTCGGCAAGCCAAGTAACTACATTACTGCGTGGCCTTTGTATTTGAGTCTTACGTAATGTAGTTAAATCTAACTCATAAACTGCTGGGGTATTTGCTATTTTAAAATCCCCCTCGACTAAAATTTTATTTTCTTTTTCAGGTAAAAAACTAACAATTCGGTCTGAATATTGTGGCTGGATCTCATCTCTTACTGTGTTGGCTTTAAAAGCTAATTTAAGACCTTTATCATTTTTAAAGTTATACGCATACATAAGCGTTGATGTATATTTAACTCCGCCAAACTGATACTTTATATAACGAGCACCAAGCAATAATACGTCATCATTTGCCCAGTTATACCAATCAAAAAACACTGTATGGTTATTTGAGTTTATAATTGGTGTAGTAACCCCCGTCTCCAAGTTTTTAACCATTAAGATTAAAGTCCCTTGATGGTTTCTTACAAAAGCGAGGTTCTTACCATTGGGAGATAGCTTAACTTGGCTAAAATCTTTTAAGCCTGCAAAAACTTCTATAGGTAGTTTTTTATCTTGTGTGGCAAAAGAGCCAAAACTTTGCAAAGCAATTAACAAAGTGAAAATGAACTTAAACATTCGTAAATCCTTTTATTATTATGTTCGTAAATAGGTTATTATTTCACAACTGCGGCCTTTTAAGCAAAAATTTATCTTTGGTTGTACTAAAGTAATCGCCGCCCATTTTGCCCACTGCATTTAATAATTCAGGGTCAATATAGCCACCACTCATCACTTCATCGTCTATACAAATACCCACTACATCCAGCAACATCATTTTTCCGCCGCCAGGCTCATTTGAAATACTAATAACTTCGCGTAACTTACATTCAAACCGTACTTTTGAATCGGCAACGCTTGGCGCATTAACTAACTTACTTGGAGCTTGCGCGATGTTAGCTGCATCAAATTCGCTTACACCACTAGGATAGTTTGCACAGCTTTGATTCATTTTTTCAACCAGTTCATGGCTCACAATGTTAATCACACATTCTTTAGTCGCTAATAAGTTAATTAATGTATCTTTACTTGGTTTATCGCGTGGATTTACTTGCGTCACACTCAATACTGGTGGGTTACAACTCGCTACTGTAAAAAATGAGTAAGGAGCAATATTAGCCACACCGTCGCTACTTAATGTACTTATCCATGCAATTGGACGAGGACTGATCCCGCCAACTAAATACGAATAAACATTAAGATCTTTATTTACAGTTAAATCTAAAAACATACTTTTCCTTTTAATACATTAAAACTAAATCTTAATTCAAGTTAGTTACGTATAGGTTTGGCTGACTCAGTTAAATAACAAGCTAATTTTTATCTCTATTTAAAGCAATAAACAAATTATATGAAAATAAACATCGTGTGGTTTAAACGTGATTTGCGTCTTAGCGATCATCAACCATTAAAAAATGCATTCAGTAATGGCTTACCTACCCTATTACTTTATAACTTTGAGCCATTATTGCTCGAAGATGCACACTACAATGAGCGGCACTGGCGCTTTGTGTATCAATCAATAGTTGAGTTAAATAATCAGCTAGCGCGTTTTAACGCCTGTGTTTATATCTTTAATTTAAATATGAGCGATTTACTTGAATCGTTAAAGGCACAGTTTGAAATAGTTAATATTTTTAGCCATCAAGAAATAGGCTTAAACAACACCTTTAAGCGCGATAAAGCAATAAAAGCATGGTGCCAGCATAACCATATTAATTGGCAAGAGTCGCAAACAGGCGCGGTTATTCGCGGCAAAAAAAATCGTAATAATTGGAACGAACACTGGCAGCAAACAATGCAAGAACCTATTGCTGTTCCTAATTGGAAGAGTATAAAAACAATTACCCTCAATAACTACCAAACACCTGAGCTACCAAGCGCTTACACGCAAGATCACGACAGCTTTCAACAAGGTGGCCCGCTGCATGCGCGAACTGTAATGCAGAGCTTTTTTGCCGAGCGCGGTAAAGGTTATCAAAAAGGAATATCGAGCCCAAGTTTAAGCCAAACACATTGCTCCCGACTTTCGCCGTACTTAGCGTGGGGGAATATTAGCCTTAGGCAAGTGTATCAAATGGCCATTGATGAATATCATTCAAAACACCCTGATAAAAGAGGCTGGAAACGCCCACTAGCAGCGTTTGTATCGCGCTTGCATTGGCACTGCCACTTTATGCAAAAGTTTGAGAGCGAATGTTCTATGGAGTTTTTAGCCCTTAATCCGGGTTATCATGTATTTCCGTATCGCGATGATGAACATGTTAAAAACGATATTGAACGCTGGGCGCAAGGTCAAACAGGTATTCCCATTATTGACGCTTGCATGCGCTGCTTAAAAGCCACCGGCTATATAAACTTTAGAATGCGCGCCATGCTTGTAAGCTTTGTAACGCATCATTTAAATATAAGCTGGCAGCAAGCAAGCTTTCCTCTCGCTAATTACTTTTTAGATTTTGAGCCCGCAATTCACTATCCGCAAATTCAAATGCAAGCCTCGGTAACAGGCATAAACACCATTAGGCACTACAACCCAATTAAACAATCAGAAGATCAAGATCCAACAGGTTCATTTATTAAAAAGTGGTGCCCCGAGCTTGAAAAACTCCCTATTGAATATTTACATCAGCCTTGGGAGCAAACTCCAATGGAAGCACTCTTTAACGACTTTAAGTTAGGGGAGGATTATCCCGAACCCATGCTTGATTTAACAGCAGCCTCAAAAGAAGCACGCGAGCGCTTATGGCAATACCGTGAGCGAGCCGATGTTAAACGCGCCATAGGGAGGATTCTTAAAAAGCACGTTGGGGGTACTCAAAAAGTTACTCGAACAAAAAGTAAAACAGATACTAAAAGTAACAGCAAGGCTAAGTAAGCATGGCGCACAAAAAACTAAACTTACCTCAGAAAATATGCCCTATTTGTAATAAACCTTTTACGTGGCGTAAAAAATGGCAGTGCGACTGGGATAACGTTATTTTCTGTTCAGAGCGCTGCAGGCGTAATAAATAAGAGTAATAATTAACTGGCGTCTATTTTGCAACATCATCAGCAATTAATGCTTTTAAGGCTTTATATAAGTTTATTTTGTAAATAACGCTTAGCTAACCTGAAAAGCTTACACTCAAGCAAGGAGAAGATGATGACGATTAAAAAAACGGCTAGTTCAACATGGTCTGGCGATATTAAAACAGGCAAAGGTAGCATATCAACTCAAAGTGGCGCGCTTGATAAACAACCTTATGGTTTTAATACCCGCTTTGAAGATAAGGCAGGCTCAAACCCTGAAGAATTAGTAGGTGCAGCTCACAGTGCATGTTTTAGTATGGCACTTTCGCTTGCATTAGGTGATGCAGGCTTTACCGCAGATAAAATTGATACTAAAGCCACTGTAAGCCTTGATGAAGTAGATGACGGTTTTTCAGTAACGCATATTGCCCTTGAGGTAAAAGCGCGTATTGATCATATTCAAAACGAGCAGTTTCAAGCCTTATGTGAGCAAACCAAAAAGAGCTGCCCTATTTCCAAGCTCTTAAATACCGAAATATCACTAGATGCGACACTTCAATCAGCATTTTAAATATTTAGACTTAACTATTTAGACAGTTCCTTACTAAAAAAGCCAAGTAATTACTTGGCTTGCTTATTATAAAGAATTATTTTTAGGTTTATTCCTACTCAAAGTACTTACTACAAGCCCTATTCCCATCCCAATTGCTGGCCATACTACCCATATATAACTAGGCGAAGTTAGTAAATTTATAACGCTTAGCAAAGTTAAAATAAGTAAATATCCTTTAATTTTTTTGTCTAATGTCACTGTATTGCTCATTTATATTCTCCAAGTAATGTATGTCGCTATTATTGTTTTAATAAGCAACGTACACACCTGCTAAATGTCACTAAGTGATCTGACATTAGTCATCACTTTTCATTTAATTACATAGTCATTTATTATGTATAAAAACATAAAAAACAATACTTTAATCTATTTGTGTTAGAATCTAATCTCAACTAACCTAAACAAATAAACATAAGAGGATGAGCTAAATGAGCGAAAAATCAAAAGATTGTGAAAAAGTTACGTGTAGTAACTGTGCTGACGCTAACGATCTCGAATTTGATTTTTCTATGGCTTTTCAACCGATTATAAACTGTAAAACTAATCTTATTTATGGCTATGAGGCACTAGTTAGGGGTTTAAATGGCGAGTCTGCTTATTCAATCATTTCAAAAGTGAATGAAGACAACCGCTATGCATTTGATCAGCTTTGTCGTATTAAAGCCATTCAACTAGCCTCAAAGCTGGGCATAACATCAATGCTAAGCATTAACTTTTTACCTAATGCTATTTATAAACCAGAGCGATGTATACGCACCACACTAGAAGCTGCAAAAAAGTATAACTTCCCAATTCAAAATATTATGTTTGAATTTACTGAAGTAGAAAAAATAGAAGACACCGCACACATTAAACGCGTTGTTGATTACTATCAGTCTCTCGGATTTAAAACCGCCACTGATGACTTTGGTGCAGGTTATTCTGGTTTAAATCTGCTGGCTGACTTTCAAACAGATATTATCAAGCTGGATATGGCGCTAATACGCGATATAAGCAACGACAAAAAACGCCAATTAATAGTAACTCATTGCTTAAATATGTTTCGCGATTTAAACATTACCGCACTGGCTGAAGGGATTGAAACAGTACAAGAATATACATGGCTTAAAAACGCAGGTGTTGAACTTATGCAAGGGTATTTATTTGCCAAACCAAGCTTTGAAAACTTGCCTGAAGTAAATTTTGAGGACATAGGTGCTGATTAATACTCAACACCTATTATTTATTAAAATCTTATTGAATTTAAGTAAGGCTTAAACTACATATTACCCAGCTCGATCATCATCGCTGTGTACATACGTAAATTAAGCTTAAGTTGCTCAATGGTCATAAATTCATGCTCTGAGTGACCGGTGTAGCGCTTGCCTGGCATTGAAGGACCAAACGATACCGCATTATCAAACAGCTTTGCGTTAGTGCCACCACCTATTGATACAAAGTCAGCTTTTTCGTCGCCCGTAAAATGCTTGAAAATATCAAGCAGCTTTTGCGCATGTGGCGCGCTATCAAGCAGCATAGGTGTGCCAATAATTGTTTCTATGTTAGCAAGCGTTACATTGTTAGCAGCTTGCCAATTAGCGAGCGCATCATCAATTTGCTTTTGTAATACAGCTTCGTCTTTACCCATAGGGCGACGTGCATTTACAGCAAGTGTTAGCGCATTACCATCGCGCTCAATAACGGTTGGTGCCACTGTCATCGGGCCCATAAAGTCGTGCTTGTAAGCTATTTCGCCAAACTGTTTACCATGAATATCTAAACCAATTAACTGATTCACAAAGTCGATTAGCTCACCGTCACTGTTATTTTCAAGCTCCACGCCTTTAAATAACTCAGCTAAATAAGCAATGGCATTTATACCCGACTCCGGCTCTGATGAATGCGCCGACATACCTTTAACACTTATTGCTAAGGCATCATTTTGCTCACTAAAGTTAAACTCAACTTTATTTAATGTTTTGGCTTTTGCTTTTAATGTATTAATAAGTGCAGCGTCTGCATTGTGAAGTACTAAGCTGGCGTCTTCTGGAATTTGGCTTCTAAACGCACCGCCAGTTACATCCTTTACATATAAACCCGTTTGTGGTGATTTTGCATTAAAAGTAGGTGCAATTAAGCTCCAGCCTTTCTCGGCAACCACTACAGGATATGATGCATCAATCGTTACTGCATATTTTGGTTGTTCATACGTTTTCATAAATTGAGTAAGCGGACCCCAATCAGACTCCTCAGCAAGGTAAATCATAAGCTCAATTCGGTTATTAAGGGTTATGCCTTTATCTTTAATTGCTTTCATGGCGTAAAGCGCTGTTGCTATTGCACCTTTATCGTCTTCCGTACCACGACCAACTAATTTTCCCGGTTCGGATGTATCAATAATAAAAGGACTTTGTTTCCATTTGCTAGCATTAGCAGGTTGCACATCACCGTGCGTTACTACCGTTACTTTTTCGCTTTGCTCGCCCATTCCAATTAAAACGGTGTAGCCTAAATCTTGGTAGTCAAAACCAAGCTCTGCGGCTTTCATTTTTAAAAGTGCTTTAAAGCCAATAAAATCGGGATTTTGAGGAGCGGTAATGTCGCTTTTATTAACGGTCGGAAAAGCCACTAAGTTAGTTAGTGTGTGTATTTGAGCATTTTGGTAGGTATTTACTGCGTAATCGGCAACGCTATCAATATTTTTATTTAACTGCGCATGAGCACCAAACGCAAATAAAGCAATACTGGCTAAAGCTAACTTTTTCAAAACAATTCCCATTTAATTAATAACTAAGAGCGGTAATTATAACGCTATGAAGCGCTTACTTATAGCTCTTTACGCTAAACACGCAGGTAACTTAAGCTGAATATTTATATAGCAGCTTTTATGAGGATGAATGTATAATGCGCGACTTAAAATTAACAGGGTATTTAATTGTGAACCGTCGTAAAAAAATCGTCACTAAATTTCAAAAGAAAGATAAACGCACTAACGCTAAACTACATAAAAGCAACAAACCTGGTTATGTGTCAAAAGCTGAGCGCGAAAAACTAGCTGAACAAGAAAGTAATGAGCCACAGGCAACCCAAGAGTAACTCTACGTTACCTGTTCCTTTGATAGTTTAAAGTGGCAAAAGTACCGACCACTTACATAACCGACTACTGCCGTGGCGACTATAAGTTCAAACGTAGCTAAGTAACTAACTGCATCTACATATGGTATTGCGAGGTTTATACTTTGCATCCAGTCTTTCATTTTAAATAATGCAGTTGCCCCAATAACCATTGGAAATGTAAAAGCAGCGTAGCTCGGCGTAAAAGGTCTGCGTAATAACTTTATAAATAACACATAAACAATCAGTGTTTTTATTATCGCTAATATAAATAATGCGCCCACTATAAAGAGTGATGGATTAGCAACAATATGAAAATACCCCGCTAATGTTAAACTGGCAGGCGCAGCTAAAATGGCAAGTGTTGGCTGTATTTCGTAGTCACTTTTTAATGCTAATAAAAAACGATAAAACATAATTGGCAGCATAATACTGTACGTTGATATACCAATCACCAGTGCGCTATAAGCTAACCACGCTAATGTCGGATTTCCCGAAAAAGTAACATCTGCAATAATTATCCCCACTGGCGGCACAAACCAGCTGGGCGCCATATCCTCAAAGTTAAACTTTTTTGCTCGCTGGTATAAAAAACTCACCAAAAATGTGAGATGCAGCACAAAAGCTAAAACCCACATAATGTCGCCAGCTAATGAATTAAATTGCCCAACTGAGTTTGAAATAACAAGATTAGCCATTGCAAATGTAGGGATCACACTTCCTGCAACTGGGTGTGCTAAATCGGCTTTTAATAAATGAGGGTGTAGTAAAAACTTAGCAGCCAAAAGTAAAACTAATACGCCAGCTAGTACCGCTCCCAAAAATTGCCCTTGGGAGTTTAAATTAAAAACGTTTTCCCATGCCCATCCCATACTAGCAATACCCAAAGCTAAACCGGCCATAGCTGTTGGCGCACCCATCACTTTATTTTTAAATTGCTTAAACACTGTACTTCCTAATTATTGGGTGATGAACAAGTTACTGCTTTTTACTGCATTGCCTTAAAATAACGCTGTAAAATTAGTACAAGCGTGCTTAATAGAACGCTTTTTGCATACAAATATTTCATAAAAATAAGTTTACGGCTTACATATTAAAACGCAAAAAAAGCCATAACACAGTTATGGCTTTTGCTTTATTTTTAATAATTTAGTTTAGTTAGAACGCGTAACTAACGCTTACATTAAATGAACGACCCTGCCCAGCAAGTTGTTCAAACCCGTTACTGCTATCTTGTTTAAGTGCCGCAATACTTACACCACCTAGCGGAAGTTGGTAGTACTCATCAAACACGTTACTCACTTCAGTACTTAGCGTTAATGAATCCCATGTGGCTTTAGAGCTTAAATTAACCAGGCTGTAGCTGTCTGTTTGGTTTTCAAAACGATTATTATCTACACGGCTTTTAGTATCGACCCACTGCCAAGATAACGCGTTTTCAAATCGACCTATTTGCTGGCTAATACCTAGCTGGGTTTGCAGTGGTTTAATTTGATAAAGCGGCTGGTTAGTATCGTCGCGCTTACCTCTCGTATTAGTAACATTAGCGTGTAACTGCCAATTACCTAATTGCTTAGATTCATAAATGTTGGCTGTTAAATCTATTTTTGCACCATACAAAATAGCATCTACATTAGTAAACTGAAAAATGTTACGCGCAGTGTTGTCCAAGTCATAACTATTGAAGCTTCTTACAATATCAGCATCAATATAGTCACTCACATCTGTATACCAAACATTGGTGCTTAACCGCCAACCATCATCTTTAGCCTGCTTAATATAAGTAGCACTTATTGTATGCGCTGTTTCAACGTCTAAATCAGGGTTACCAATATAACCATTACCATCGCCATACCAACCAATCATGGTGGTTGCCATGGTGCTTACACCCCAACTGTATCGCTCGTATAAATTAGGCGCTCGGTTTTTACGGGCAAGACCAAATTGCAGCTCATCATAATTTGTTATTTGGTAGTTAATTAATAAGTTAGCATCAACTATAGTGTCGGTTTTATCTCTGTCGCCAGCATTAAAATTCTGTGCAGCGATGGTATTATCTGTAGACGTATCGCTCATGGTCATACTTTTCATACTACCCATGTCGCTCATATCGTCCATATCCGTCATGCTCATACCATCGTTGTAAGATTGAACCTCTCCAACGTGGGTATTAATACTTTCAATACGTACGCCTGCGTTTAACCATAACTTTGTATTTACTTGGCCCTCAAATTCAGCAAATGCCGCTATGCGCTCTCGTTTACCGTTATTTACATTTACGTAATCGTCTGGTCCCATCATGGTTGAGCCTTCAATACCTGGCCACCAATCATCAATACTGTAATTGTAATATTCTTGAGCTAGTAAAATGCTGCTGTTTTTATCAAGCGCAATACGCCATTTTAGCTGCGTACTTATATGTTGTGCATCGGTTTTCATTAGCATCATGCCTGTTTTTTCTTGGCTAAAAAAACCCATTTCGTGCTTTACGCTATGCCAGTTAACTTGCCCTTCAAGCTCGCTGTTTTCAAAGGAGCGTTTGTATTGAGCTATTGCACCGTAGCTGGTGTTATCGGTCATATCCATATACTGATTTGCAAATCCCTGATACGGGATTTTTTGATGCGTTAGCTTTATAACTAATTGCTGTTTATCATCGCGCATAGCTGCGGTTAAACTATGATTTTGTGCTCGATACAATGTATCTAATACTACATCGCCGTTACCGTCTTCATAACTATCTGCGTCACTAAACGAACCCTGATAATTAAGGCTAAACGTGTCACTTGCTAAACGTGCACCAACGCCAAGTTTACGTCCGTTATCAACGCTACTGTACTTTGCTGACACATAACCTGAGTGCCAACCTAATTCATTGCTATCGCTATACTGTGGTGAAATAGAATTAACGCTTATTACACCGGCAATATTATCGCCGCCCGCGCTTACTGGCGACACGCCTGCAACCACATTGTAAGACGTAATTTGATTAGCCGAGATATACGAAAGTGGCGGGTTCATATGATTAGCACATGCAGCGGTTACATCTGCACCATCAACTAACACTTTAATTCTGTCGCCCATTAAACCATTTAAAATAGGTAAGTTAGATACGCCGCCCGCTGCTGAAAAATCGACACCTAAATCACTTAATAACGATTCTGACGAACCAAGTGCTAAATGCTTATTTTGAGCATGTCCGTGTACTTCAATCACTTCTAAAGGCGTATCGTCGGCAAATGCAAAAGGAGATAGCACACCGCTAATAAAAAGTGCGACAGGAGTTAGTAAATATGTTTTTTGAGTTTTGCTTTTATAAACCATTGTTAATTTATGCCACTGTAATAATTGGCGTAATTATAGTGTGAGTTGCAAAAGCAAAAGCGCGACATATTGTCGCACTTTATCAATTTAAAATGTTGTTAGGTGTGTTTGAGCACATAAGAAGGCAGCTTTAAACATAGGAACATGCAATTAACTAAGTATTTAACTTAGCTACCGTTTGAGAAACAATATCGGCTCCACGTTCAATCTCTTTAATGACCTCAGACACATTAGCAATAAGCTCTCTTCCTTGTTTTGATGAGTCTGAAACTGACGTTATTTGCTTTGATATATCATTAGTGAGCTCTTGGTTATTTTTAACAACACTTGCTATTTCATTAGTAGATCGACTCGTACTGGCTGCAAGCTGCCTTACTTCATCAGCTACTACAGCAAAACCTCGACCATAATCACCAGCACGCGCTGCTTCTATTGCGGCATTAAGTGCCAGTAAATTAGTTTGATCCGCAATGCTGCTAATTGTCGAAACAATGGAACCTATGACCGCAGACTGTTCATTAAGATTTTTTATTAAATCTACCGATTTAAGTACTTGGCTTACAATGGCGTCGGAGTTCGCTATAGAGCTTTGTAGTATTTCAGAGCCTTTTTTAGCGGTTGTAGCAGTAGCTACCGCCGATTCATGTGCTATTGCAGCGGCTTCTGTCACTGCACTGTTATTATTAATTCGATCGGTAATATTTGATGCAAACTTAATTATTTTAATTACATTACCTTTGCTATCTAAAATTGGATTATAAGTTGCTTCTAACCAAATTTCTGAACCGTCGGCGGCAATACGTTTGAATTTTCCTGACTTAAACTGCCCCTGCGCTAATTCACTCCAAAAGCGTGGGTTTTTCTCATAAAACAATTTAGTACAAAACATTTTATGATGCTTGCCTACAATGTCTTTTAAGCTATAACCTATTGTTGCTAAAAAGTTTTGGTTCGCCTTTAAAATATTACCCTCTGGGGTAAACTCTATTGTAGCCAAGGCTTTGTCGAGTGCATTTGCAATAGCTTCTTGCGCTTTTCTTTGTATGTAACTGTTTGTAATATCAGAGGCTATTTTAATAACTTTGGTGACTACGCCGCGATCTTCTACAGGAAAGTAAGTTGCCTCAAGCCAAAGCTTATCGCCATTAGCTTTGTACCTTAAAAACGAGCCTGCTTTAGAATTCCCTGTTTTTAATGCTTGCCAAAATTGACTATATTCGTTTGACTTTGCATATTCAGGTTCGCAAAACATACGATGATGCTTACCAATTATTTTCTCTTTGCTATACCCAATCGTTTTTAAAAACAACTGGTTTGCGTCTAATATTATTCCATCAGGTGTAAACTCTATATAAGCAACGTGCTTATTAATTGCCGATAAAATAGATTGTTTTTGAATTAATTGAAGCTCCATTTCTTCAATTTTTGCGTTTCTTTTAGAAATACCAAACATATAAAAACCTTAAGGAGTAAATTAGTACAAAAATTAGCAAATTAATGTGATATCAATATGTAGCTGTACTGTAAATATAAGCTTTAAATAACCTTTCGGCTAATATTTAATATCTTATATATATATGCTTTATAAATAGTTTTTTTATTTTATAAATGTTAAGTAGCATTTTCTTCTAATTAACATTTTAAAAACCTAATAAAACCACTAATTTATGCATGACTCTGTACTTTTTTTAACTTAAAATAGCGCCCTCACAGACTACCCTCTTACACCAAAATTTAAGCATACACATAATATGTCCTATTCTAGATCTATTGTGCAGTTTCATTTTTAAAATTAAACCTTAAGGGATCATCTATGGCATCAGATGTAACGTCGGCATCTAGTCAACTTAACAGAACCGCTATTTTACTCGTATTAGCGCTAGGCACATTTATTTTAGGATTATCTGAGTTTTCGATGATGCCTATGCTGCCACTAATTAGCGAAACATTTGGCTCAACGCCATCACAAAGTGGCTATGCAATTAGTGCTTACGCCATTGGTGTTGTAGTGGGTGCCCCTATTTTAATGCTTACCACTGCTAATATGAGAAAGCGCAAAGCATTGCTCATATTTATAAGCTTAATGTTTGTCTCAAACGGATTAAGCGCGATGGCAACGTCGCTTGAGCAGCTTGTAATATTTAGATTTTTAAGTGGTTTACCTCATGGTGCATATTTTGGCGCGGCTATTTTATTAGCATCGGATATTGCCCCAAAAGGTAAGCGTGCTAGCTTTATGTCTAAGGTGTTTATGGGTTTAACTGTGGCCACTATTGTTGGTGTGCCTGTTGTAACACTTGTGGGTCAAAACCTTAGTTGGCGGTACTGTTTAGCCGGCGCTGCAGTGCTTGCATTTATTGCTTTTATTTTTGTTTACAAAGTAGTTCCAAATATAGATAACGCTAAGCCTTCTAACTTACTAAACGAGTTTGGCGTACTTAAAAACAAACTGGTTTGGTCTATTTTGGGTATTGTAATTATTGGCTTTGGCGGGGTGTTTTGTATTTATACTTACATTGCCGACACCATCTTAGTGGTAACAAAAACAGCCCCGTATACTATTTCTATCGCAATGGTAATGTTTGGTATTGGTTGTACGCTCGGTAACTATGTACTGGGTAAAGCTGCCGATAAATCAGCAATTAAAACGACTGGCCTTGCGCTTGTATGTACCATTGTATTTGCCTTTGCTTATGTAACGGCAAGCCATAATATTTGGGCTCTTTACGCAGTGATCTTCTTTATTGGTTGCAGTGTGGGCTTGGCTACGCTGATTCAAACGCTTTTAATGGACGTTGCGCCCGAAGGCCACGCTATGATTGGTGCCTTAGTACAGTGCGCATTTAATACTGCCAATGCTATAGGTCCTTGGGTTGGCGGAATTGCAATAGCGCAAGGTGCTGCACCTAATCAAACAGGTTACGTAGCAGCTGCATTGTTTTTAGGTGGTTTGGGTATGTGGCTATTAAGTTACTTACAACTAAACAAACAGCAACCAACAGCGCAAGCTACTAATTAACTTGAGTTCAGATTAATTTAAAATACAAAAAGAGCCGCTAATTAGCGGCTCTTTTATTTTTAATTTACCTAGGGCCTGTTGACCTTTCAGGATTAAAATTTGTTCAATCTAGGGGCGATTTAATCGCGGCGTGAGGTTTGTAACCTAGTGGGCTCGATAACTGCTCCTGCGTTATTCTACTGGCTTACATCCATGTAAGAATAAGTAAAAACCGAGCAACAAAGAGTAAATTGCCCCTAGAAAGAACCCAAAGGGCAGCGCATGTTTGGCATTTATGCTGCGTTATCGCCTACTTACGGGGAATAACCACACTACATAGGCTCTGCCTTGCCTAAATACCAAACAGTCTGCTGCAAATTTAACCTCGAAAGATAAACAGGCCTTAGTAAATTAAGCGTTTAACGATGCCATATCAATAACAAAGCGGTATCGTACGTCAGACTTTTCCATACGCTCGTATGCTGTGTTAATTTCGTCTATGTTGATCATTTCGCACTCAGGTAGCACGTTATTTTCACCACAAAAGTCGAGCATTTGTTGCGTCTGTGCAATACCACCAATAAGTGAGCCTGCAATACGACGGCGACCCATTAACAGTGGCACCGTGCTTAGCTCATCTACAGGACCAACTTGGCCTACAATAACTAAAGTACCATCTACATCAAGTAGTGGTGTGTAAATAGATAAATCATGTTTTACAGGTACCGTATCTATAATGACGTCAAAGGCAGATTGCGAGTCTTTCATTTCGTCATCATTAGATGACACTAAGTAGTGCTGAGCACCCAATTTAACCGCATCATCTTTTTTAGACTCACTACGGCCGATTACCGTAACGCTTGCGCCCATTGCAACTGCATTTTTAACGGCCATATGGCCAAGTCCGCCTAGACCAACAACACCCACACGGCTACCTTTTTTTACGCCCCATTTATGAAGTGGCGAGTAAGTAGTAATACCTGCACAAAGTAGCGGTGCTACGCGAGAAAGGTCTAAACTTTCTGGTACGGAAAGTACGAATTCTTCGCGTACAACGACATGTTTAGAATACCCACCTTGGGTCATTTCACCACTAATGCGGTCTTTGCCTGCGTAAGTACCAATCATACCTTCGCGGCAAAATTGCTCTTCGTCGTTATCACATTGATCGCAGCTTTGGCACGAATCAACCATACAACCAACAGCAACCGTGTCGCCTTGCTTGTATTTTTTAACGTCGCTACCTACCGACATAACTTTACCAACAATTTCATGCCCAGGTACTAATGGGTAGTCACTGCCACCCCAATCATTTCGTACGGCGTGTAAATCTGAATGGCACACACCACAGTATAAAATTTCAATTTCTACATCGTTATTTCGTAAATCGCGGCGCTCAAAAGAAAATTCTGTCAATTCAGAACCTTGGCTTTTTGCTGCATATCCTACTGTTTTCATAATAACTCCATAGTGGTTAAAAATTTAAATCATCAACAGCATAGTACATAGCCTGTGAATAGAACCTGACAATATAAAATAGGCACAAAAAAAGCCCAAACAGTGTTTGGGCTTAATCGTTAGGACTAGGGAGCTAAATTTAATTATTTTGCAAGTAAGCTGTTTAATTCATTAATAATTGAATGAATGCGCTCTGCATTTTTTCCTAAATCACTACGCCCTACTCGCGACTTACTACGAATATCAACAAAACGTTGGCTGCCTTCATCTTTAATACGAATTACCACATCGTCTTTAAAACCAAACCACGTTGTTGTATCGGTAGCTTCCACAATACCTGTAGCCGTATTTGCACTTACCAATGCAAAGCCAAGATTTTTAACTGCTTGTTCGCTTGCTGTCATTAAATCGGCTTTAGATTGTGCAAAGCTTAACGTTACCAGCTCCGGGTATGCTTTGCGTTGCTGTACTGCCGTTTCTTCACCCGCGTATTCTACTGGGTTAGATGCATTTGCACGTAGTGGTGCAATTGCTACAAATTTTGGTGGATTAACTAAATCAGTTGAAATGTCATGAATTGCCGGTACACCTTCAGCCTTGTTCATCATATTAAGTGGCATAGCAATAGCCACAACCGAAAATACAAGTGCAATAACACCACTGCTTAGCGTTAACGTTTTACGCATAAATAACGCTTGTACTATAAGTAGCACCAATGCAGCGCCACCAGCATAAACGCCAAATTTAAACCCCGTAAACGCAACACCTAATTCTACAATACCAAATTTATACAAAGGCCCTGGCAGTATGACGAGTAAAAAAGCGATTAAACTAACTAAGCTCACTAAAACTTTCATTTTATGATTCCTATATTGTGTGTGATTTTTATTATTAAAACAGATAAGCACTATTAACCAGTAGCTTATACTACTAACAAGTACTTTTAGATTACTATTAGCGACTAATTACACAAAAAAGTCCAATGTTGTGTGATCAAAGTTACTCAAGTTTGGAAAAATATCAACAAGTTCAGAGCTTGGCACACCAAACCACTGAGCCAATGTGGCAAAGTACTGCTCATTAGCAACACTTGGAATTAAACGCCCGCCACCGGTATCTTGTGGGCCATCCAAATGTTGAGTTAGTAGCTCGCCATATATATTGCCGCCTTTTACTGCGCCGCCCATTACTATTTGGTTTCCTGCCCAACCATGATCAGTGCCATCGCCATTTGAGGTCAACGTGCGACCAAAATCAGACATAGTAAACGCAGTCACTTTATCTGCCATATCAAGCTCTTTCATCGCGCTATCAAATTCACTTAACCCTTGAGCTAACGTATTTAATAAAGCAGGGTGCGTTGTTAATTGGTTATCGTGCGTATCATACCCCCCCATAGAAACAAAAAACACTTGGCGCTGAGTGCTCAATTTTGCCTGTACGCTAATTGTTTTAGCTACTGCTGCAAATTGCTCACTAAGGCTATTATCGCTAAATGGGGTAATAAGTGCAGGCGCGCTTTCTAACGCGCTGTTCATTGCTTGAGTGTTATTTATCGCACTTGTTAAGCCATTGGCATAAGCTGTACTTAACGGATGGCTCGTATTGCCTAGTAAGCGGTTCATAATAGAAGTTACGTGCTCGCTACGAGGTTGATACCCTCCAAACGCGTTAATACTACTAATGCCACTTTTGTTAAGCGCAAATGCATTGCTAGCACTTCCCGTTTGCCATAAATTGGTACCGTCGAGTGATACATTAGCTGCAAACTCATCTTGTAGCTCTAAACGTTCTAAAAGTCGTGCGCCCCACCCGCTATTAAGTGATTGTTTTTCTCGACCATACATCCACGCAGCTTGCTGATCGTTATGCGAAAACAAATGCTTAGGCAAACCTATTGTTTTATTTTTATAGTCACTCAATGTTGTGGGAGCGAGTAAAGTACCTACCCCACCTATAAATGCTAAATTTTGAGATTCAAACACATTTTGTATAGGTTCAAGTGAGGGATGAATACCGACTCCACCGGCAAACTGGCTTTTAATACTTAACTCAAGTGGGCTCTCTACCGCTAGGTTTTGCCTACTTTGCTCGTAAACACTACGTTGCTCGCCTTCAAGCGGAACGAGCATATTTAACGAATCATTCCCCCCGTATAAATACACACACACTAATGCTTTGTAATCACCTAGCTCAACAGCATTAGTCGCTCCAGTTAATGCTTGTAATTGCAGGCTCGTTAACGCGGCAGCCGATACACTGCCTTTTACACATAACGACAAAAACTCTCTTCTATTAATGCTCATTATGCGCTCCTAATACTGCACGTTAAATTCAGGTGAAATAGCAATCATATATAATAAATACGAAACCCGTTCACGGTATTGCTCTTCATTAAAATAGGCATCTAAATCAAATAATGCTTGGCGTGTGTCACTGCTCATTGCGCCTGCAAAATATAGCGTGTTGTACTGAGTTAATAGCGCGCTAACACCGTTTTTCTCTAACACAT
This sequence comes from Pseudoalteromonas sp. C8, assembly GCF_011378685.1. NCBI lineage: Bacteria > Pseudomonadati > Pseudomonadota > Gammaproteobacteria > Alteromonadales > Pseudoalteromonadaceae > Pseudoalteromonas > Pseudoalteromonas sp. C8. Next base: position 67,473 of record NZ_WTKT01000002.1, on the reverse strand, counting down.
TCATATCGTCTTGAATATAAACATAAATACCATTTGAATTTAAATCACTGTGCGCTTCTGCGGTACTCCACACTAAACTTGCGTAAAGCGCGTTCATAGTGCCAATCAGCGTTGCATCGTTTGCTATTTGTAACTCTGGTGCAACAATACCTTCATTTCGCAAAGCTGCGGTTTGATAATCAGGCCTAAAAAAGTTAAATACCGAAGCCGACTGCATGGGCCCTTGCCCGTAGTTATTTATTAAATTCCATGTTTTATAGTAACCAGCCAAAGATTTAGCATCGAGATTTCGCCAAAACTGTACAGTTTTTAAAATAGGCTCTTTAATTTTACCTTGGTAATTAAGCACTGAGCCAAAATGCCGAGCTTCGTCATCTAAATAAATAGCCTTTACTACAGCCGCTAAATCGCCGCGAACACCAGCACCGTTATCAATAAATACATTAGCTACTCGCTCAACGTATTGGGGTGTTGGGTTTGAGGTAATTAATCGCTGAATAAGTTGCTTAGTAATAAATGGCGCAACATTTTGATGATTAAATAAATTATCGAGCGCTATTTGCAATGACTCTTCTGCTGCGTAACCTTGTGGTATAACCTCGCCATTTAGTAAGGTTTTTTGTTTACTAGAATGGTACTCGTCAAATGCTTCCATTGGCTTAATATAATCACGACTTTTGCGCTTAAATGTTTCACTATCGGCAAACGTCCAACCTGTAAATACGCGTGCAAAACCCTCTATTTCTGACTGTCCGTAAGTGGCAATGGTATTACCTTGTGCATCAAGCTTGGCGCTGCCATCCAGGTTTAGCTCTTCAAGGCCAATAGTAAATAACTGCATTACTTCACGTGCGTAATTTTCGTCTGGGCGAATATTAAGTGCATCGTCTGCTTTTTCGTTACCCAAATGGCTTAAATAAGTTCCCATAATAGGCGAAAGCGTCACATCTTCGAGTAAGTCACGATAATTACCAAAGGCATGCTTTAGTAGCAAATCGTAATAAGTGATCATGCCCTCAGGTTGGCCTCTTAAGGCACTGTTTTCATCCGACACTACTAATATTTCACTTAACGCAAATGCAACACGTTGACGAAGTTGATCGTCACTTTGCATTACTGCTTTCCACCATGCATCTATGCGGCTTATGTATTTAAAGTCGTCATCGTCATTTAGCTTTACTAAATAATCACGGTGATAATTAATAGGTAGCGCTATTTGTTTATCAAGCCATTGCTGCTCGCTTAAACCTTGTGCGTTTTGTATTTCACTAAACTTAGGCCCCATTGTTGCTTGGTGTAGTAACCGTGCGGCGCTAATCTCATCCATATTATTGCGCGCTATAAAGCTCAGCGTTTTTACACTGCTTGCTCCTTCATTGTCGGTTGCTGTGACCGAAAAAGCGTAATTAACAGGCTTATAACTTTGTGCATTTAGCAGTGTTACTGAGGTGGTTACTGCCTCTAAAGGCCCGCTAATTAGTTCAGGCCCTTGCGTTTGTTGCCATACAACCGATGTAATAGTGCCGTCTTTATCACTGGCTGTTGCTGTTAGCTCAATTGTTTGGCCCTTACTTAATTCACTAGGAATATCAGCGACTGACAAAATGGGGATTTTATTTCCGTTAACGGTTGGCGTATCATCTGAGCCTGAACCACCGCAAGCGCTTAGTATAAAAACAGTGCTTGTGATCAGAGCAAATTTATAATGCATGTAAAGTCGTCATCATTTGTTAATTAAAGTACGTTAGTGTGTACCGAGTTTGATGCATTTATTGAAACACAAAATTTACAATTTAACTCTTTATTTTTTGTAACCGAATCATGAACGCCCCATTAATAATGCACTAGCTGCAGGGGTAAACAGCCAGAGCTTTATTATTTATGAAAACAGAAATTCGCTATTGTTTTGAATCTTCACAAGTTGCTAACCGGTTTTTACACGAGCTGAAAGACTGGCCGGTTAACGATGTAAAAACACGACTTTTTAATGGCGGCGATAGTGTAAAAGTGACATACGAATACGACGAAAGTGGTTTTGATTACACTTGCGCCGAACTTGACGACCTAGCACAGAGCCATAGCGGGAAAGAGGTTTAAGCGTTTTATAATAAAAAACAGCTGATGCATCTTTAATAATTCACTTGAATTATATAGATTTGATTGATGTTTTATCTCTACCTGAGTTTTTCGCTTCGTAAAGCATTATGTCAGCTTCTTTAATTAGTGATTGCATAGACACATTATTACTACTTAAGGTTTCTTTTGTAGCAAATACACACCCAGCACTAATTGTTAAATATTCACGTACAGGCGACGCTTCATGAGGTAGATTTAATTCCCTAACCGCCAAAAGCAATTGCTGAGATATATCTACAAACTCTTCATAAGAAAGCTGTTTAAAGAATAATATGAACTCTTCGCCGCCATAGCGCGCCACTGTACCTGTGTTTTGCTTAGCTACTTGCTTTAGTTTTTGGGTAAGAGCTTGTAAAACGTTGTCTCCGCCTTGGTGACCATAAAAATCGTTATAATTTTTGAAATGGTCTACATCAAGTAATATTATTCCAAAGGCATTTTTTTGCTGTTGAGCCTGTTCCCATTGCGCCGCAATAATTTCGTCAAAGGCACGCCTGTTGTAAATTTGGGTTAACCCATCAATTTTACTTATTTTTTCAAGCTTAAAATTTTGATCTTTAACTTGTTTAATTAATGCATTAAACCCGCTAATTAAAACGCGCATTTCTAAAAATTTATTACTGAATCTCAGAGGCTGTAAATCGTTTTTAACCAACATTGAATTGATAGCGGACGCACCGTTAATAAGTGGTTCAATAAAGTAACGATTTACAATATAGAAACTCAAAAGTGACATTACAAAAAACATTAACAAAATAAGTTTTAAATAGTGATCAAATAAAACTGGCAGTGTTTGATGGTGGTGCTTAATGTTCAAAGCAATAAGTGGATTACCGTTTATATCTAGAATCACCCTTTTCCTTTGAGTGGCAATGTCCTCTCCTTGGAGGCTCCCTTTAAGCGTCGCAATATCGTTTAAAGAACTAGCCTGTTCTATTTGTAAGTAGCTAAGCTCCACTTGTGCAATCTCAGCTAGGGACTTGATCAACGACGGTCTTACTTTTTTTATAAAAACAATACTACCAACAGGCTCACCTGTTTTATCTGTTCGCTTTATTACATGCGATGCAAACATGACAGGGCCGTCCGCTGTTTGCAAAAAACCAGAATGGCTTAAACTGTTGTCGTCTTCAGAGGCTTTTGAATTAGGAATAATTGCGCGGTTTAATTTATTAACCTGTAAATCTAAATCAGGCGCATCAAACTCAGTATGTTTAATATAATCATACGCTTGCCCGTAAATCATATTAAAGTTTATATCGTAGATAAACACACCATCAATTTTGAGAGAGTAGAAGGTGTCACCCACAAAGTTTGAATCTACATATTCTACGTCAAAATCAGCCATGTAATTATAGGTATCGTCCCATACGGCGTAGTCATAATTGAGTGTTTCTAAAAATATAAACTCTCTATCAAGCGCAATTTTAAGACTTAATAATTCACGATTTTGATAATCTTCAATACTAGTGTTTATGGTCGGCAGGCTAAAGAAATAGCGGTACCCAACTAATAAACTTGTTACAAAGCACATTAAAATCAAAGTACCTATTATTACAAAAAATCTTAATGTCATAGTCTCTATCTAATCGTGTAAAATTAAGTCAAAGTAGCTTACATTTTTATATTTTAGACTCCCTGTACCTAAATAATTAGCTTCTTACTAAAGCGTAGTATAAATTCATGAGCAGGAATAAACAAAGTTTACTATTAAATTTTATAGCGTTAAAACTTTAGCCCTTTCAATAATATATTTAATATAGACATAAAATTATACCAATACGCTTAATTAAGTGGTCTATTTTGAGGGCGGAAAAACGTGTTGATAGCTAGGCAAAAAATTCGCTATTTAGTTGTTCTAAATGAGAATTTTTTAACGCAGGTAGCGACACGTTTAGCCCCGCAAAATGATTAAGTATTATTGCGGATTGGTATTACACATTTAAAGTAGTACAAAAAGCTGAAATTATTCCACGACAGAAAATTCAACTTTTGATGGAGACGAACTCGCAAGCTCCAGTACTTCGTAATAATTTAAACCATCTATTTTTTTGCCAATAATAAAGTAATTCATTTCCCCCATCATGGTCGGGTCGCCCATAATATCGTCTAAGCTTTGCACGTCAGAAAATTGAATTGCGATTAAAGCGCCTAAAAAACGCATGGAATCTTGAGGCTTTAATGCTTTTAAAACTTTATTAACTCCCACTTGAGTTGTCTCTGGTGTGGAGCCATCAAATCTAAAATCACTTTTTGTACTAACGCATGCACTAAGCATTAATATTGATAGTGCGATAAGTAAATGTTTCATATATATCCTTATTTGTTATTCGTGATACTTGCGGATCATCGCCACTTTACCGTTTTCAACTTCTATTACTTCCATCATTGTGGAGGTGTATTCTATTGGCTGCTTACTTTGCGGGTGAATGCCCTTTGCATGACTCTTATAACGAATAGCAAAGCCTGTATCGTTAAATACAAATGTATTAAGCAGTGTGCTTTCAAACAATGTGTGCGCACCTAAGTAAAAACTCATACCTTTGCGCATTTGCTTTTTACCATCTGGAGTACGTGAGTCATCCGGTTGATACGGAATATGCTGATTGCCAATATCATCGGTTAACAATACAAGATAAGCCTCAAGCTCTTTAGCACCTGCGTTAGGTGCTTGTGTGGCGGTCATTGTTTTATAGTACTGCTGCGCAAACGCATTTAAGTCGAGTGGCTTTTCAGCATAAGCCGAAAAAGCAGTTACTAAGGCCAAGCCTAACGTTAAAAGTAGCTTCATCACTTACTTCCCTGTAGTTAAAAATATTGATTCATTTATAGGTACACTATATTAATACGCTCAATAATAAAACAAATAACTTTAAGTAACTAACATCTACATTTTGCTCTTAACTCTATTCGTTGCAACGCTGTTGGCAGGGTCGTCTGGCCAAAAATGCTTAGGGTAACGACCTTTCATTTCCTTTTGCACATCGCGGTAACTGCTAGCCCAAAAGTGTGCTAAATCTTGAGTAAGTTGCAGTGAGCGTTTACCTGGCGATAGCAACTCCATAAGCAGTGGCAGTTTACCGTTGGCAAGCATAGGCGTACTGGTCAAGCCGTAAACTTCTTGCATACGCACACTTAGCTTTGCGGGGCCATCAAGCTGGTATTCTATTTTTATATTTGAGCCACTTGGCACCGTTAAGCGCAGTGGTAACAGTGCTTTTAACGTGGTTTGTTGCTGCCAATCAAAACAGTTTTGTAATGCTTCAAAGTAGTTAAACTTTTTAAGCTGCGTGAGCGTTTTAATATCTTCTAAAAACACACCTAGCCACTGCGCTGCATTTTGAATAAGTTGTTGCTCGTTTATTTGCGGGAATTTATCGGGCATTAAATTACTTGCTAGGCTCATACGTATCAGCAATTGCTGCGCATCAGGTTGCTCGTTAAATAATGCAAAACCGTGTTTAGCAAATAAGCTAAGCCACGCTTTAGCTCGCTCGCTCTTATCTAGTTTTTGTTTACTAGGCTGGCTTCTGAGCGTTATAGCCCCGAGCTTTACTTCATCTTGATGAATAAAGCGCGCTGACTTTTCATCAAACTCACAACGAGTAAGTTCACTAAATAAATGCGGTAAAAATTCTTGTAACTCAAGTGGGTTAAGCGCGGTGGCTGCAAATATACGCCCACCTTTGTGCCCGCCCATGGTTGCTATGGCTAAGTAATCGTCGTTGTGCCAGTAATCGGCATTTAACTCAGCCCCTGCACCATTGGCGAGTAAATAACCATTACCCCGTTTTTTAGCAATACGATCGGGGTATGCCAATGCCACCAGCAAACTTATATAATGCGTATTTAATTCGCTGTTTTCGTCTTTTACTTTTAAGCGGCTTTGCCAATACTTTAGCTGTTGTTTAAATACCGGATGCGGACGTTGCTGTTGGCTATGCAGCGCTAAACTCAACTCGTTTGCACTGTTTACTCGGCTCTCAAATAATGCCACTAAATAAATAGCGAGCCTAAAAATACCTGGGAGTTGGTCATCAAGTATTTGTGCTTTTAAGAGCATATGCGCCAAACGAATATCAGCACCAAAACCTAACATTTTACTGCCAAGCGGTGTGAGCTTACCTTTGCTATCAATAGCTTCTAGCATATTAAGTAAATTACTTGCTTGCTCGCCTTGTTGCTCAGTGGGCTTATCAAGTAGGGTTAGCTCATCAATACTGGCTCCCCATTGCTTTGCCTCAAGCATAAGTTGGCTTATGTCTGATGTGAGTATTTCGGGATTGTCGTGGCTATTACGTCGCTCAAAGGTTTGCTTTGAGCCAATTCGATAAACAATGCCCGGCTCTATTCGCCCTGCACGTCCTGCACGCTGCACAGCAGATGAGCGCGATATACTTTGTGTTGTGAGCTCAGTAACCCCTGTTTTTAAATTAAAGGTAGCTGCACGGCGCTTGCCGCTGTCAATTACAATGCGTATGCCTTCAATAGTTAAACTGGTTTCGGCTACATTGGTGGTAAGCACTACTTTGCGCATACCGTTTGGTGCAGAAGCAATAGCGGCTTGCTGATTAGCTTTATCTTGCTCGCCAAATAGCGTTGCGACTTGGCAGTTACTAGGTAAATCGGTGAGTGCTTGTTGCACGCGTAGTATTTCAAATTGCCCAGGTAAAAATACCAATGCGCTACCTGTTTGCTCATTAAGTGCTTGTTTTATTATGCTAGGAATTGCATCAAGCCAACGGCTTTCATCTTTTATGGGTATGTATATTTCGTCTATTGGGTAGCTGCGACCGCTCGATTGAATTACAGGGCAGTCAAAAAACGCTGTATAACGCTCAGTATCTAGCGTTGCCGACATAAGCATAATGGTTAAATCTTCACGCAGCGCACTTTGGGTCTCGAGCGCAAAGGCAAGTGAGGTATCGGCTGCAATTGAACGCTCATGAAATTCATCAAATATCAGTAAATCAATATCGCTTAATTCGGGGTCGTTTTGCAACATGCGCGTTAGCATGCCTTCGGTGACTATTTCGAGGCGCGTATTAGCGCTTACTCTACTCTCGCCCCTAATCCGCAAGCCCACACTTTGCCCAACACTCTCGTTTTGGCACTTTGCTAGGTAGCTGGCTATATTACGAGCAGCTAAACGGCGAGGCTCTAGCATTACAATACGTTTAAAATGCCCATCGCGCATTAGTTGCAGCGGCAACCACGTAGATTTACCCGCACCAGGCGGCGCTTGTAATAACGTAATAGGATTACTTTGTAATGTAGTAACGAGTTGTTGATATATGTCTTGAACCGGCAGCACAGCTATTTACCCTAAATTGCTTTGCAGGCATTGTAACAAAAAACCAAAGCCTAGCTGCGGTTGATGTTTATTAATAATTGCTATTAACTACCAGATACCATTCTAATTCGATCTGCAGGCACTCGTAATTGATCCATTAAGTAAATTTTAAATGAGGCTTCGTAAGGTTGCTCATCAACCGCTTTTTGCATGCATAAAAGCCATGCATCACTTTGCTCAATTCCTACATGTAGATGTTTGTGCGCTTGAGGTATGTTAATACTGCCAAAATGTTCAGCGTATAATTTAGGACCACCTAACCAGCCCGACAAAAAGTAAGCGAGCTTTTTTCGCGATGCCGATAAATCTTTTGAATGCATACTCCTTATATTTTCAGCCTCTTTTAAAGCGTCCATATTATCGTAAAACGCATTCACCAATTGTGTAATACCTGCTAACTCACCTGCCATTTTGTATGAGCAGTCATCCACTCCGTATTCACACGTTTTTGTATTCATAACTCACTCAGGTTAACTACTTTGTTTAATACCTGCATATTAGCTTAAAACAAAAATTTAAGAATGAGTTACATCAAAGCGGCGTAACTTATGTCAGCAATAATTACAGGCTGCTATGTATATTTTTTAATAAATAGCGCAATATTAAAAACAAAATCGCTCAACATAAAAATATAACCAACTGATAATAAAAACAATAAAACCATTATTATTCATTGGTACAAGGCTTGCTACTTTATAACTGACAGTTAATTCACTAACCTAAAGTAAGGATAAACTTATGAACAGCGATCGTATCGAAGGTAATTGGAAAGAACTTAAAGGTAAGGCTCAACAAAAATGGGGCGATCTTACCAACGACGATTTAGATAAAATTGAAGGTAGCCGTACAGAGCTAGTTGGTAAAATCCAGCAGCAATACGGTAAATCTAAAGAAGAAGCAGAGCGTGAAGTTGATGAGTTTGAAAAAGGTCGTTAAACCGCGTTAACCGCTTTTAAAAAAACCGCCATTTGGCGGTTTTTTTGTTTAAGCTGTAGGTTATTTAGCTACGCTTTTAATTGGTTACCAATCGGTAACTGCCTAATACGCTTTCCGCACGCTGCAAAAATAGCATTACATAATGCTGGCGCATAAACCGGTGTAGATGGCTCGCCTACCCCTGCTGGTGGTGCATCGCTTTGTACAATTTCAACTTCAATCTCAAGAGGTGCGTCGCTCATACGCGGTACGCGATAATCATGAAAATTACTTTGCTGTACGCGCCCTTTATCAAAGGTAATACCATCGCTGATTGCAGTTGTAATCCCATAAATAGAGCCACCTTGGGTTTGGTTTTTAACAGTGTCGGTGTTTACAACAGTACCCGCATCAATGGCAACCCACGACTTAATTACTTTTAAATCGCCAGCATCCGACACTTCTACTTCAACTACCGTAGCTACGTAAGTTAAAAAGCTTCTGTGTGCTGCTATTCCTAAACCTCGACCTTTAGGAAGCTCTCGCCCCCATTTACTCATGTCAGCTACTTTTTCAATAACATGGCGCAGTCTGCCAATATCTAAAGGATAAACCGCTTTATCGCCACCGTAATTATCGTATGTGGCATTTTGCTCAGTTACATCAACAATGCGACTCGGACCTATAGTGTCTAGTAAATAGTCTTTTTGGTCGCGACCGGCTTTGTGCGCTGCTTCGCCAATAAATGACTGAATAGCAAAGGCATGAAAAATATTTGATACAGAACGCATCCAACCAATTCGTGCTTTGGCTTGCGCATCACCGTTTTCTAACTTCATGTTAGGTGTGTTAATAGGGTTATCGGTAAATCCTAAGCGCAGTTCAAAGCTTCCTGGCGTAGTCGCCCCTTCTGAAAAGGTAGAGGTAATAGGTGAAAACGCGGTGCGATGTAAATACGATTCTATTGCGCCATTTTTATCTAGTGATGCTTCAATGTGCTGAGCCGAAACTGCATGGTAAAAACCATGTTGTATGTCGTCTTCACGCGTCCATTGCACACGAATAGGCTTGCCTACTTTCATTGAAAGGTAAGCTGCTTCTGCTGAAAAGTCAGGTTTTGACTTACGCCCAAAGCCGCCTCCTAACATGGTAACGTTAACGTTAATTTTGCTCTCGTCCATGCCAAGCATTGCCGCCACTGTTTTCATATCGGCTTGTGGATTTTGCGTAGCAGCCCATATATCAACACTATCTTTGTTGTACATAGCTGTTGCACAAGGCGGCTCCATTGGTGCTTGAGCAAGGTGCGGTGCGTAATAATCAGCTACGAGTTTATTGCTCGATTTAGCCAACACGCCCATGGCATCGCCTTTATCACGTATGTTTGCCTGTGGAGTTTGTACTGTTTTTAGTAATGACTTTTTAAATTCTTTTGAATTGTAATCGCCATTTTTGCCATCATCCCACACGACATTTAATGCTTTACGCCCTTGCCATGCAGCCCATGTGTTTTTAGCTATAATCGCAATGCCACCTTTTGGCTGAAACTGCGGTGCGCCTTTTGGTGCAGGTATTTCAATAACATCTATAACGCCGTTTATCGCTTTTGTAGCACTGGCATCAAACGACTTAACAACACCGCCTACTACCGGCGGGCGTTCAATTATAGCCACCAGCGCTTGTGGTTCGCGTACATCGGCTGCAAATATTGCTTTACCTGTTACTAAATCGGCTAAATCTATGTGCGCCATGCCGGTATTTATATAGCGCCATTCTTTGCGGGTTTTAAGCGTTAGTTTGTCAGCTTCTGGTGGCGTTATTGTAAGCGCTAAGTCGATTAAATCTTTATAAGTAAGCGATTTACCTGAGCTGTGTGTAACAACGTGTTGATTAGCAGTACAGGTTTGTGGATCAACTTTCCAAAACTTAGCGGCAGCGTGCTGCATCATGTAACGTACACTTGCGCCCATTTCACGCAGGCGCTGCATGTTGTAGCGAATACTGCGCGAGCCATCGGTATTTTGATCGCCGTATTTAGGGTCGCCCTTACCCTGAATAACAATAACCTTATCCCACGCGGCTTCCATTTCATCGGCAACAATTTGTGCAATCGCGGTGCGAATTTGCTGACCCATTTCAGAGCGATGGCAGGTTATTTCAACCATGCCGTCTGGGCGCAGTGCAATAAATAAGTTTGCGCGTTTTGCCAGCTCAGATGGCTGCTCTAACACACCCGCAAATGCTCTTGGCGCACTGCCTACAAAATAAGTACCGAGTACCAACGCACCTATTGCACTGGTTTTTAAAAACTTACGGCGGTTTAAATCAAAGTATTTGTTATCTTGGTTCATACTTCTTCCCCTTGTTCATTTGGGTCAAAATACTGAACACTCGCCATTGTTTTAGCGGCCGACTTAATCGCTTTATGAATACGCGGGTAGGTACCACAACGGCAAATATTGCCCGACATATTACTTACTATTTCATCGTCGGTAGGGGTTGGGTTTGCAGCTAATAAGCTTGCAGCTTGCATCATTTGGCCGCACTGGCAAAAACCACACTGCGGTACTTTATGCTCAACCCATGCTTGTTGCACTGGATGGTCGCCCTGCTCGCTTAACCCTTCAATTGTTGTAATTGAAAGACCCGCTACTGCCGCTACAGGCAATACACACGAGCGCTGAGCTACCCCATCAATATGCACGGTACACGCACCGCACTGAGCCATACCACAGCCAAATTTAGGCCCAGTTAAATTCAATTCGTCTCGGAGATACCATAATACTGGCGTTGACGGATCGCCAGAAAACTCATGTTTATTACCATTAATGGTAAGCGTGATCATACTAAACTCCTTGGCAAAGCGCTTTACAGGAGGGTTCCTTGTTGCGCGAGAACTATTTTTAATTACTTACTATTTTATACTTACTACTTTTAGCCTACCACTTAGATCTGTTTTATAAAAACACTAATTATTAGAACGTTTTACTGTTAAAAACAGATCTACATTATCAAGCATACTAAAACATACATTAATGAGTGCTTATAACATCTTCAAATAGTAATCGCTCATCGTCTTTATAAACTTCAAGCCAACCTGGTGGTGATGTATCGCAGCCAATAATAGTTACTTGTAGCACATAACTATAGCGACCATTTTTAAACGTATAATGATGATTCCCGCCGCTCCCCTCAAATGTAATATCGCCATTTAGTAAAACCATATCAGGCTTGTCGCTTGGTTTTTTATTAATACCCCACACCGCATACCGAAAATTATGCTCGCCTAAATCATCAACGCGAACATGATAGTTAGCCGTTTTCCAATCGAGTACTGGTTTTTCAAAAGTATTAATACTTGCGTGCAAGGATTGCTTACCTTGTTCGATTAAGCTTTTAGCAAGTGTCTGCTCTTTAGCATTTTGAGTATTTATACCGATAATTTTACCGCCGGTATCAACCCACATCACGCCGTTATTTAGCATAATGCCGCGCCAACCAACTTTATCCCAATCAGTATCAATTTTTGAACTGGCAATAACTGCGGTGAGTTCATCATTAAATACTTCATCAAAGCGGTTAATAAACTCAGCTTCATTTTTAATGTCAGGTATCGGATATCGTCGTTTTAGCGGGTAATAAACAAGCGAGGCAATAGCTGCTTTATCGTCACTTTCAAAGGCAGCAATAACAGGCAAAACGAACTCGTGATACTTTTGCTCAAGCGCGAATGTGTTTGATGTGAAAAGTAGGCATAACCACAATACTATGTGGTTATGCCATTCAAAGTTGAACCTGTTCTTCATTTATAGTCCTTCATTTAAAGGTTTTAATATAACGAAACTAATTATATTTTTAGTTTTTCTCTTAACCCTGCAGGAGATAAATATCTAATAGCTTTGCTTTTTTTACTTTTCGTCGCAATTAAAAGATCTGCATCAACTAATCCATTTAAATATGTTCTTGCTGTGTTCTCATTAATATCAAATTCTATGGAAACCTGTTTAGTAGTAAATATTTTACCTGGATGCTTTACAGCTTCTTTGAGTAACTCTAATTGACCTCGCTTGAAGTTCTTTGATAGAGGGCTTTTTTCGATCCATTCCATGAATTGATAAAATTCACTTTTTTTAGATTCTATGTGAGTATTTAATGAATTAACCGCTTTCATGACAACATCAACTTGATGATAAATAAAGTAAGTTAAGTCAAATTCGTCTGTTTCTGTGTAAACAAATGCTGCATCATAATCACTTCTCTTTTCTTGGATTAGCTTACTAATTGACACATATTCAAATAACCAATAACCAGAACTGAGCATATACCAATAAAAAATAGCTCTGGCGGTTCTTCCATTCCCATCCCCAAAAGGATGAATGTAACCGATCATGAAATGTAAAATAATCGCTTTAACTAATGGATGTATAAACGTGTCGCTATTAGCCCCATCATGCTTTTCATTTGCAAAATCACATAAAGATAATAACCTTTCCTTTAAAGAAGAGAAGCATGGAGGTGTATGCGCTAATTCATTGTAGAGGTTTGAAACTGCTATATCATTGTCTTCTCTTAAAGCTCCTGAAATCGCATCATTATCAATAGCTTTATATGTAGCAATTGCATGAAGCTCCAGTATTAGCTCTATAGAAAGAGCTTCATCTTTTCTCTCTAGTGCTTTTTTCATCAAAAGGTAATTATTGAAAATCATTTGTTCAGATTTATCGATAGGTTGCCTTTTTGTTTCAAGCATTTCTTTCGCTATTTTCCTCGTTGTAGATGCGCCTTCGAGTTGAGAAGATGTTATTGCTTCTTCCATCATTAAGCTCTTAACCAGGTACCTATCTTTTTCTTTTGTAGTAATAAATGAACCATCACCAATTGCATGCCCACCACCAGATAATTTATCGATCTGATGAAGTAATGCATGAAGTGAATCTGGAATACAGTAAGTGAATTGTTTATTTTTTTCTGCAACTAATGATATTTTTTTTGATATAGTTTTCCTTGACAGCTTCGTAGCTACCCAAGCAGCTTGTTCTGATATATCTTTAGGTATACGCCATATAAATTTATCCCAGTGGAGATATTTCCCTTCTGAATTTGTAGGACCAAACTGCCCTAAAAGTGGGATAAACTCATCAGAAGGTGTAATAGATAGTAACTCGTTTAATGGTTTGGGAACTCTAATTCTCGCCATAGTAAAACACCTAAACTTAATTTTTATATAATGAGTTTACTTATAATTAAAAACTCGTCAACGTAAAAAAACAAATTTAAGTTTAGGTAAATAACTTTATACCAAAAACGAGCCTAACTCGGCTCGTTTTTGTTTTACTGATAGCTGACCGCTGCTTTCTTACTCCGGATCATACCCCAAGTTAGGTGACAGCCAACGTTCAGCTTCTTCAAGCGTCATATTGGTTCGTTTAGCGTAGTCTTCTACCTGATCCTTTTGTACTGCTGCTACTGCGTAGTATTTAGCTTCTGGGTGTGAGAAGTACCAACCTGAAACAGCAGCACCTGGCCACATGGCGTACGAGCTAGTTAGCTGCATGCCAATGCGTTTTTCGGTGTCGAGCAACTGCCAAATTTTCTTTTTCTCGGTGTGCTCTGGGCACGCTGGGTAACCTGGCGCTGGGCGAATACCTTGGTAGTTTTCGCGTATTAGCTCATCGTTTGCTAGGTTTTCGTCTGGTGCAAAACCCCAATACTCTTTACGTACTTTTTCGTGCAGGTATTCTGCAAACGCTTCTGCGAGCCTGTCGGCAACCGCTTTAATCATTATTTTGTTGTAATCGTCTTGCTGTGCGTCAAACGCATTCGCTAAGTCGTCTTCTTCTAAACCGCCCGTTACTGCAAATGCGCCAAAATAATCTGGTGTACCTTTGGGTGCTATATAGTCGGCTAGGCAGTAGTTAGCAAAGTCGGTTTTTTCGGTTTGCTGACGTAAATGGCACGAAGTAGTTAATATTTCTTTGCGTGTTTCGTCGGTGTATATCTCTATGTCATCACCCACGCGGTTAGCCGGGAATAAACCAATTACACCACGTGGTTGCAAACTGCCTGCTTTTTCAAGGTCATCTAACATATCGTTAGCGTCTTTAAATAAGCTTTGCGCTTGCTCGCCTACTACTTCATCGGTCATTATGCGCGGGTACTTACCGGCAATTGACCACGTCATAAAGTATGGCGTCCAATCTATGTATTTACGCAAAGTGGCAATGGATACGTTTTTAAATTCAGTCACGCCCAGCTTTTTAGGCACTGGTGGCGTGTAGTTATCCCAATCAAGCTTTGCTGCGTTATCACGGGCACGCTGGATTGTAACAGGCTTAGAACGTGGTTTTTTACGCGCTTGTTGCTCACGTACTTTTACATATTCAGCTTGGGTTTTTTCTAAAAAACCAGGCTTATGCTCTTTTGATAATAAATTAGATACTACACCTACCGCACGGCTGGCATTACTTACATACACTACGCCTTTGTCATATTGCGGCTCAATTTTTACTGCGGTGTGCGCTTTAGAAGTAGTTGCGCCACCAATTAGTAGCGGAAGTTCAAAACCACGGCGTTTCATTTCTTTTGCTACGTGTACCATTTCGTCAAGCGATGGGGTAATTAAGCCCGATAATCCAATAATATCGGCTTTTTCGTCGATTGCGGTTTGTAATATTTTATCAGCCGGTACCATTACACCTAAATCGATTACTTCATAGTTATTACATTGCAGTACAACACCCACAATATTTTTACCTATGTCGTGTACGTCACCTTTTACGGTCGCCATTACTATTTTACCGTTAGTTGAGCCTTCTTCTTTTTCAAGCTCAATGTATGGGTCTAGGTAGGCCACGGCTCGCTTCATTACGCGCGCCGATTTAACCACTTGTGGTAAAAACATTTTACCTGCGCCAAATAAGTCACCTACTACGTTCATGCCGTCCATTAACGGCCCTTCAATTACGTGAATAGGTTTAGCTGCTGCGGCGCGGCATTCTTCGGTATCTTCATCTATGAATGTAGTAATACCTTTAACAAGCGCGTGCTCAAGGCGTTTTGCAACAGGCCATGTGCGCCACTCTAAATCTTCTACTCGCTCGGCTTGCGCCATACCCGAGTATTTTGGTGCAAGCTCTACTAAACGCTCGCCTGCGCCAGAGTCGGTGTTAAGTATTACATCGGTAACGGCTTTGCGTAACTCTTCTGGTATATCGTCGTAAACGGCTAGTTGCCCCGCATTTACAATACCCATGTCCATACCAGCTTGAATAGCGTGATATAAAAACACCGAGTGAATGGCTTCACGTACGGGGTTATTACCCCTAAACGAAAACGATACATTTGATACACCGCCCGACACTTTACAGTGCGGCAAATTTTGCTTAATACGGCGAGTGCCTTCAATAAATTCTACGGCGTAGTTATCGTGCTCTTCAATACCGGTGGCTACGGCAAATATATTAGGGTCGAATATAATATCTTCTGGCGCAAAGCCAATGTCTTCTACCAATATTTTATAACTGCGCGCACATATTGCGAACTTACGGTCTGCCGTGTCGGCTTGCCCGTCGGTATCAAACGCCATTACAACAGCGGCTGCACCAAAGCGTTTTATTATTTTAGCTTGGCGAATAAACGGCTCTTCGCCCTCTTTTAGCGATATTGAGTTAACAATTGCCTTGCCTTGAATACACTTTAAGCCTGCTTCTATTACTTCCCATTTTGAGGAGTCGACCATAATTGGTACGCGAGAAATATCAGGCTCTGAGGCTATTAAGTTTAAAAACTTAACCATGGCGGCTTTTGAGTCCAACATGGCTTCGTCCATGTTTATATCAATAACCTGTGCGCCATTTTCTACTTGTTCGCGTGCCACTGTTAGCGCGGCTTCAAAGTCTTCTTCCATGATTAAACGTTTAAACATGGCAGAACCCGTTACATTGGTACGTTCGCCGACATTAGTAAATACTGCTATTTGTTGGGTCATGCTGGCTCCTTAATTTAAGTTACAGGCTTCAAGGCCTGATAAACGCATGCGTACTTCAAGCTCTGGTAGTTGGCGTGGTTTAACGCCCGCTAAACCTTTTGCAAAAGCGCGAATATGCGCAGGCGTGGTGCCACAGCATCCGCCTACTATATTAATAAAGCCCGATTTACCCCAATCGATAATTTCGGTTGCCATATCGCCCGCTTCTAAGTCGTATTCACCAAACTCATTTGGTAAGCCCGCATTAGGATGTACCGATGTAAAGGTTTCGCACACGCGCGATAACTCTTCTACATACTGGCGCAGTAAATCAGGACCAAGCGCACAGTTTAAACCAATCGAAATAGGCTTAATATGGCGAATAGAATTATAAAATGCTTCGGTTGTTTGCCCCGAAAGCGTACGACCAGAGGCGTCGGTAATAGTACCCGATATCATAACGGGTAATGTGCGCCCTGCTTGCTCAAAGGCTTCTTCTACGCCAAACGAGGCCGCTTTTGCGTTAAGGGTGTCGAATATAGTTTCGATTAATATTAAATCGGCGCCGCCTTCCATTAATGCAAGTGTTGATTCAATATACGCAGTAACCAGCTTATCAAAGGTGACATTTCGGTAACCCGGATCGTTTACGTCTGGCGAAATTGAACACGTTTTAGATGTCGGCCCTAAAACACCGGCTACATAGCGTGGTTTTTCTGGCGTTTTAGCCGTAAATTCATCGCAAATTGCGCGTGCTAATTTAGCCGACTCTAGGTTTATTTCACGGCTTAAGCTTGCCATGTCGTAATCTTCCATCGAAATAGTGGTCGAGTTAAACGTGTTGGTTTCGATAATATCGGCGCCCGCTGATAAAAAACCACGATGAATATCAGTGATTAAATCGGGCTTGGTTAGGCTTAATAAATCGTTATTGCCTTTAATTAATACATGCCAGTCTTTAAAACGCTCTCCGCGATAGTCTTCTTCTTCTAGCTTATGATCTTGGATCATGGTGCCCATAGCGCCATCTAAAATTAAAATGCGTTCTTTTAATGCGGCGCTTATTTCGGCTTGCTTATTATTTGTAGGAGCGTTATTCGGCATAGTTGTTAGTCCTCACGTCTTGGCTAACTAAATTAATGTCATACGGTGTGGTTTGGTACACGTAGTAATTTAACCAGTTCGAAAAAAGTAAAAAAGCATGGCTTTGCCACGTTTTTGAAGGTTGTTTGGTTGCATCGTCATCCGGAAAGTAATTTTCGGGTTTTGGTGCATTAGGGCTCTTTTTACAATCGCGCTCGTATTCTGCTTTTAGCGAGTCGGCGTCGTACTCAGGATGACCGGTTATAAACACTTGGCTACCCGATTTATTTTTAAGTAAGTAAGCCCCTACTCGCTCAGAACCTGCCAGTACAACTAGCTCATCACAGGCGTTTATTTTATTTATATCAATGTGGCCATAACGTGAGTGCGGTACCAAAAAGGTGTCGTCGAACCCGCGAGTCAGTGCGCCGTGATCAAAGTAACATTGGTGGGTAAATACACCACACAGTTTGTCGTCTTTTAAATCACGCTTTAAATTGTAACGGTGATATAACGCTGCATGTGCTGCCCAGCACGAAAATAACGTAGAGGTAACGTGTTGCTCAGCCCAATCTATAATGACCTTTAGCTCATCCCAATACGCTACATCGTCGTATTCTAAATGCGCAAGTGGCGCGCCAGTTACTATTAATGCATCGTAATTGTTGTCTTTAACCTCAGAAAAATAACGATAAAAGGTATCAAGGTGCTCTTCTGAATTACTGCTACTGCGGTGAGTGTCGAGACGCAGTAGTTCTACGTTTACTTGCAAAGGCGAGTTGGCAAGCAAACGAATAAACTGAACTTCGGTTTCTACTTTATTAGGCATTAAGTTTAAAATAGCCAAACGCATTGGGCGTATCTCTTGCGTTTTTGCACGTGTTTTTGGCATTACAAATACGTTTTCTTGACGTAAACGTGCAATGGCCGGCAACTCGTCTTTTACTGTAATTGGCATACTTTACTCCTGCTCATAAAAACCGAAGCTTAATTATGAACTGAAAGTAAAAAATATCAACCTCTAGATGTATAGATGTCTAAATGAAATTTATTCACTGTGAATAAACTGTTTGATGAATGATAAGTTAAGCCTACCTATAAACACTTAACTTATCGTACTGAACATAAATACACCTAGCACTACCTGTTAATTTTTACCCACTAAAATTAAGTTTTGTTGAGGTGGTATCAAGTACTCAGCCCCGCTGGCTGTTATTACAGCCATTTCTTCAACCGAAATGGTTTTAAACTCGGTGTTATTCAAAGGCCAACTAAAAAAACCATCAAAGGCAAACACCATCCCTTCTTTAAGTTCACGTTGTGACGCAGGCCTTACTTGCGCACTACGAGAGCCACCCAAGTTAGGGCCGGTGTCGTGTGCAACATACCCTACTGGATGGCCGGTGCTCCATGGCACAGGCTCTGAGTTGTATTTATTCATTAATACGGTTTGAGCTTGATCCACGTCGATGCCTTTTGCGCCGGGCTTCATTGCATTAAATGCGGCAAAACCGCTGTCTCTTGCGTTAATCCAATATTGCTGAATATTGGCCGGTGCTGAGGTTTCTCCTTCTTTAAGCACATAAGCAAAACGCTGAATGTCACTTACCCAGCGGTTGTAGAGCTTTACACCAAAATCAATTTGTATCACATCACCAGGCATAATCACTTTATTTGTAGAGTGTGAATGCCCTCGGTCAGGGCCTGAGTTTACATTGGGGTTTTGCTCTGCAGCCCATGCATCAGTCACGCCTCGCGCTTTCATTTTAGCTTTTAAAAGCTTGGCTACGTCTGCATCGGTAGTTTTGCCCGGAATAATAGTTTCATATGCCTCTAGCTGCCACTTTGCAGAGAGCGCTGCCGCTTCTTTCATTATTTCAACTTCAGCCGGTAATTTAATTGAAAGCCATTGATAAACCAGTTCTTCAGAGGATATTAGCTTAGCTGTTTGTTCAGGCCCTAATAAACTGGCTAACTGTTTATACTGCGAATGCGACAACCCATCAGCCTGCGCGTTAAGGTCAGATACATTAATTGCAATGTTACGGAATAATTGTTTTTTTATAAAATCAGCAGCGTATTTTAATGCTGACACGCTACGGGGAACAGATATAACTTTTTCATGTATATCGAGTTCATCTAACGCTTTTGCTTCACTTGAAGGTGAGTAAGCAACAGAATGAAACTTATCTCTGTCAAAATAAAATAAATAAGCTGCTGGCGACCCTGCGTTTTCACAGCCAATATGATCAGCTAATGGGTCATTATTATTTTCTCTACATACTATCAGCCAAGCATCTACATCTGCAGCTTTTAATGCTTGTGGAAGTAGTTGACTGATTCTTTGTTTTCTTATTTCAGGCCAAGGCGAACTTTCTGCTTTTACCTCAGAATTACTTGCAAATAGAGTGAGTAAAGCCATGGTTGTTGCAAATTTTTGTATAGTCATATTTTTTCTTATTTTGCTGTGGTTTAAATACGTTAGCACACTCAAATAAAACTATACATTTAACAAGATAAAAACGATTAAGATATATTCCTCCTCGCCATTCGTTGACTGTTTCACCTGTCAGCCACTACAATACAACATTGAAATTTTTATTATTATTTGAAGGCTTTCCTCCATGGTTTTACCTGATAAATTTATATTCTCGATGAGTCGAGTATCTAAGGTTGTGCCACCTAAGCGCACTATCTTAAAAGATATTTCGTTACACTTTTTTCCTGGCGCTAAAATTGGTGTGCTTGGTTTAAACGGTTCTGGTAAATCTACGTTACTACGTATTATGGCCGGTGTTGACCAAGATTTTGAAGGTGATGCACATCCTCAGCCTGGTACAAAAATTGGTTATTTACCGCAAGAGCCTGTTTTAGACGAAAGCAAAACAGTTCGTGAAATTGTTGAAGAAGCTGTTGGCGAAGTTAAACACGCACTTAAACGCCTTGACGAAGTGTATAACGAATACGCCATGGAAGACGCTGACTTTGACGCACTTGCAAAAGAGCAAGGCGAGCTTGAAGCTGTTATTCAGGCGCACGATGGTCACAACATTGACAACGTTTTAGAACGTGCTGCTGATGCACTTCGCCTGCCAGAATGGGATGCTAAAATTGAGCACCTTTCAGGTGGTGAGCGTCGTCGTGTTGCTATATGTCGATTACTGCTTGAAAAACCAGACATGCTTATTCTCGATGAACCAACTAACCACTTGGATGCTGAGTCGGTTGCATGGTTAGAGCGCTTCTTACACGATTACGAAGGCACTGTTGTGGCGGTAACGCATGACCGTTACTTCCTTGATAATGTAGCGGGTTGGATATTGGAGCTTGACCGTGGTGAAGGTATTCCATGGGAAGGTAACTACTCTTCTTGGCTTGAACAAAAAGATGCGCGCTTACAGCAAGAACAAAAATCTGAAAAAGCACGTCAAAAATCAATTGCGCAAGAACTTGAATGGGTTCGTTCAAATCCTAAAGGTCGTCAAGCTAAGTCAAAAGCACGTATGGCTCAGTTTACTGAAATGCAGCAGTCTGATTACCAAAAACGTAACGAAACTAACGAGATGTTTATTCCACCTGGCCCGCGTTTAGGCGACCAAGTGCTTGAAGTAACTAACCTTCGTAAGAGTTTTGGCGATCGCGTTTTAATTGACGATTTAAGCTTTAGCATGCCAAAAGGTGCCATTGTGGGCATTATTGGTGCTAATGGCGCGGGTAAATCAACGCTGTTTAAAATGATCAGTGGTGAGCAAAAGCAAGACAGCGGTAGCATTACCGTTGGCGAAAGCGTACACCTTGCTACTGTTGATCAGTTCCGCGACGGTATGGACGAAAGCAAAACTGTTTTCCAAGAAATATCAGACGGTCAAGACGTACTAAAAATTGGTAACTTTGAGTTCCAAAGCCGTGCGTATGTAAGTCGCTTTAACTTTAAAGGTAACGATCAGCAAAAGTTTGTTAAAGACCTATCAGGTGGTGAGCGTAACCGTTTACACCTTGCTAAGTTATTAAAAGCTGGCGGCAATGTGTTACTACTCGATGAGCCAACCAATGACTTGGACGTTGAAACACTACGCGCACTAGAGAACGCTATTTTAGAGTTCCCTGGTTGTGTAATGTGTATCTCGCATGACCGTTGGTTCCTTGACCGTATTGCTACGCACATTTTAGATTACCGCGACGAAGGTCAAATTAACTTCTTTGATGGTAACTATACTGAATACGAAGAGTGGCTTAAAAAGACACTAGGTGCAGCAGCAACTGAACCTAAACGTATTAAGTACAAAAAAATTGGTTAATATTTACTGTAGCTAATTTATTACAGTAAAACTAAGCCCTGCATTTATGCGGGGCTTTTTTATGCCACCAGCATTACGGGAGCATATCCTGCTAGCATGTAGAGAATTACCCGCTATGCTTAATTTATTATAAAAACAGTAAGGCTAAATTAGGTTATGCAAAATCGTCGTCAGTTTTCTCGTGTTTTATTTTCAACCGATGCACAAGTAATTTTTAATGATCACCACTACCCATGTAAATTACTTGATGTATCTTTGCATGGCGCATTAATCACTAAATGTGATGCTTTTATTGGCAACCAAAATAGCCAAGCTGTTCTGCGTTTTTCGCTGCCTCAAAGCGAAATAGAAATAAAAATGGAGGTTGTGGTGTGCCATATAGAAGCGGATCATATTGGTTTAAAATGCCACCATATTGATATAGACAGCATTACTTATTTAAAGCGTTTAATAGAGCTAAACTTAGCTGATGACGAACTATTACATCGCGAACTCGCTATGTCGATTCACGACACGCAAGAATAGACTCATTTGGATTAGTTGATTACCATAGTGCAAACTTTTTAACTTGTGAAAACATGACTTTAAATCCACATTTACCTTTGGTGTATCACCCTAACTACTCGTTTAATTTCGATCCAAAGCATCGTTTTGCAATGAGTAAGTTTGCACATTTATATCAGCATGTAGCAAAGCTTGGTTTGATTGGCGATAACCTGGTTGAGCCAACATTAGGCACGCCAGAGCCACTTGAGCTAATACACTGCGAAAATTACATACACGATTTGTGGAATAACCGCTTAGATGAAAAAGCAATGCGTCGCATTGGCCTACCTTGGTCAAAAGAGCTGATGGCACGTACCTTTACTGCTCCTCAAGGTACGTTACAAACAGCCCGTTTAGCACTTAAACATGGTATAGCGTGTCACTTAGCCGGTGGTACACACCATGCGCATACCGATTTTGGCTCGGGCTACTGCATGGTTAACGATTTAGCCTTTACCACGCAAACTTTAATTGAATCGGGTGAAGTAACTAACGTACTTATTTTTGATTTAGACGTGCACCAAGGTGATGGCACAGCCGCAATGTTAGAGCATCAAGCATACGCTTATACCTGCTCTATACATTGTGAAAAAAACTTCCCCTTTAGAAAGTCCGCTAGCGATTTAGATATTGGCTTAGCTGATAATATGAAAGACGAGGAATACCTTGCCGTAGTTGACGACACCTTGAGTTATTTACTTAAAGAGCTAAACCCAAGCTTGGTACTTTACGATGCTGGCGTTGATATTTGGCAAGGCGATGGCTTGGGTAAATTAGATATCAGCTGGGATGGCATAGTTAAGCGCGACCATTTAGTGCTAAAACGCTGCCTTGAACACAACACACCCGTTGCTACAGTAATAGGTGGTGGCTATGATAAAGACCATCTTCGCCTCGCTAAACGCCATGCTATTGTTGTTGAGCAAGCCGCTCGCTTTTAGTTTGAAATAAAAATGTTAAATTCTCGTTCTTATTTAATATGTAAAATAAGAACGAACATATTATGAAACAACTATTTATTGCCATCGCACTAATTTTTATAAGCTTTACAAGCTATTCGCAAGAAGCATACCCTAAGCTACCTACATTAAATTTACAAATGGCTGATGGGTCGCCGCTCAATACTCAAGATTTATTAGGTCAACCTTACGTTTTACACTTTTGGGCAACGTGGTGTCCGTACTGTAAAAAGCTGCAGCCAGCACTTCAAAAAATTGATGATATGGGCTTAAAAGTTATTGCCGTGAGCTTTAAAGAAGATGACGATGCTACTCCCGCTAAAGCGCTTAGCGATAGAGGTTATACTTTTAAAACAGCCGTAAAAGCCGATGCAATAGCACAGCAATTAGGTATACGAGGCACACCTACTACATTGTTTGTAAATAAAGAAGGCAATGTAATTTGGCTGACTAATACGTCAAACCCAGAGGACGCAAATCTACATTTAAAGGCACGAACATTGTTGCACTCCATATCTGAACAATAATATAGGTCTAAATTTAGTTTAAAAATATAAGTAATATAAACTTTATACTACAATTTAAGCTCATAAATTAATTGAGATTATAATGCGCTTACTACTTACTTTATTACTAATCACTTTAAGTGGCTTTGCCGCAGCTGAAGAAGAAAAAGCAGAACTTCCACCGGTAGACCCCGCTTACAATGCTGAGCACCCTATAGCTTTGGTTAATCAAGGCTCGTCTATTATTGCAATGAATTTACCCACCTATAATTTACCCAATGATGTGCAAGTTGTTTATAAAATAGGAAACCCCGATGTTCCATTTTTAGGCTTTGTTAGAAATGCCGAGTTAATCACCGTAAAGCCACAAGCGTTTAATATTCAGCATTTAATGCGTGGTGAAGAAATTACGATTATTGCCGATATTTACGAGGGTGATTATCAACAAGGTGGTAGTTTAATTTATTCAAAAAAAGAGTTGGTCTTGAGTAAGCAGCTGTATGCCAGAGAACTAAAAGATTTAAGTGAATCATCGCAATGGCAAGACTACGACATGATTACACTAAGCGGCACTGAGCGTATTTATATTCATAAAATTCAAAAAGCGCCGAGCTATAACCATCTTATTTTTGTCGATTTAGTTAATGCGTGTATGCAAAAGCTTCGTACCTCAAAACGTGTCCCAGCTGAAAATGAGCTTACCTATAAGTTTATTAATTGCGGCACGCTTAAACCACTTTATTACAATGCTGATGATTTTAAAAAGTAAAAGAGCGAGTATACGAATGTTCAATTATTTTAATATTTAGGCATAAAAAAAGGCTCTTTCGAGCCTTTGGATTAACTTTGGAATAGTTAAAAATTTTAAATTAGGTAAGCGTTAATAGCTGTGGAGCAACACTATGATAATCAACAGCCATAGCAATGCTTAACGCTGTAATATTAATAATTGAAAATGCGAACACTTTACGTGCCCAACTGCTCATATCAATATTACGACGATAACCACGTAGCGCCATTAGCAACCACCAAAAGCTGGTAATACAAGCAACAGCCATAAAAGCAGCACCTGTGTAGCCAGTAATTGGCAGTAACATCACAACTAATGCGTATACAGCGATGTAAAGTACGATATGGCGCTTTGCTTTATCAATACCTTGCGCCACGGGTAATACAGGAATACCTGCAGCTTGGTAATCTTTAAAGCGAAAAATAGCGATGGCGTAAGAGTGCGGCATTTGCCACAAGCTAAACATAACTAGCAGTATTAATGCGCCCATATCGAACTGCCCTGTTACGGCGCAGTAACCTACTACTGGCGGTACAGCGCCAGAAAGGCTGCCTACAAAAGTGCCATATACTGAGTTGCGTTTCATGTAGAGGCTATAAACCCCCACATAAATTACGTAGCCAAAGGCTGCAAAAAATACCGCGGCTTGAGTGGTATAGGCGATAAGTAAACCAAAGCCAATAACGCCCAATAAAACACCGTGGCTAAGTGCAGCAAAGGCCGACATTTCGCCAGTTACTGTTACCCGCGTACGAGTACGTGCCATGGCTACATCAATGTCTCTATCTATAACATTGTTGATAGCACAACCTGATGCAACCACTAGCGACAAACCAATTAATGTGGCAATCATTAACCATGGGTCTATATCACCGCGCGAGGCAAGTAAAAACCCACCCGCTACGCTGATCAAATTGCCCATAATAATACCCGGCTTTGTCACTGATAAATAACGACGAAACATCTTCAACTCCTAGTACATCATCATTGCGTTAGATTCATAAATGATCCAAACAGATAACCCAACAACCATTACGATGATCAGAGCACTGAATAGGAATGAGAAAGTACTTGCACGGCCATTTTCGGTGGTAAAATTAAGGTGTAAAAAGTACTTTAAATGCACCCAAATTTGTACGATTGCAAAAGTAACAATGCTCCAAAGCGTTGTTGCTTTTGAGAAGTCACCTTCCATAACCATATAAAACGGTATAGCAGTTAAAATTACCGATAGCACAAAGCCAATTAAGTAAGTTTTAACACTTCCATGAGATTCATCATGATGATCACTTTGCGCTTGTTTTAACGCATGCGTTTCGCTGTGGCTCATTACATTGCTCCCATCAAATAAACAACGGTAAATACACAAATCCAAACAATGTCTAAGAAGTGCCAAAATAGGCTTAAGCAGCTTAAACGCGTTACGGTTGCTTTGCCTAGACCACGTTTAGCAACTTCAATCATCATTATGGTCATCCAAATTAGTCCAGCCGTTACATGTAATCCATGTAAGCCAACTAATGAGAAAAACGATGTTAAAAAGGCACTTTGTTGTGGGCCATTACCGTGCACAATTAGGTGATGAAATTCGTATACTTCCATACCAATAAACACAGCACCTAAACAAAACGTAACAAATAACCAAGTCAGTGTTAGTGCCTTTTTTTGCCCTTGAGCGGCAATCATGGCAAAGCCAAAGGTAATACTACTAATAAGTAGTGCAGCAGTTTCTACTGCTACAAAGTCGAGTTCAAAAATATCTTTACCCGATACACCACCGGCTGTGTTCATAAATAACACAGCGTAAGTGGCAAAAAACGAGGCAAATAATAGGCAATCGGTCATTAGGTATAACCAAAAACCGAATATGGTGTCACCCGATGTATCGTGATGATCATGCGCGTGGGCATGATCATCGTGCGATACTGATTCTAAATTTGCAGAAAGTGTACTCACGCTTTTAGCTCCTTAATGCCACTTGAATTATACGCAGCTTCAGTGCGTGCAATTTCATCAGGTTGAATATAGTAATCAACATCGCTGGTGTAACAACGTTTGATAAAGATGGCAATTGCGCCTACTAGCCCAACAACAGCTAACCACCAAATATGCCAAATCATTGCAAAACAGAATACTGTTAAGCTTGCTGCCATTAACACGCCAGCTGATGTGTTTTTAGGCATATGAATAGGGCTATAGTTTGCTTTATCTTGGTATGCTTGGCCTTTTTCTTTCATGTCGGTCCATGCATCAATATCATCGATGTGTGGAATTGTTGCAAAGTTATAAATTTGCGGAGGTGAACTTGTAGCCCACTCAAGTGTATGGCCGTTCCACGGATCGCCTGTTGTATCGTCAAGCGCTTCACGGTCTCTAAAGCTCACATATAATTGAATTACTTGGCTAACAATACCAAACATAATTATTACAGCACCGCCTGCGGCAATGTATAACCAAATGTTCCAATCTGGGTTGTTAGTGTGGTTTAAACGACGTGTCATACCTAAGAAACCAAGTACGTACAACGGCATAAATGCAACGAAGAAACCGATAATCCAACACCAGAATGATGCTTTGCCCCATTTTTCGTTAAGTTTAAAGCCCATTGCTTTAGGGAACCAAAATACAAAACCAGCAAGGTAGCCAAATACAGCACCACCAATAATGGTGTTATGAAAATGTGCAATTAAGAATAAGCTGTTATGCAGTACGTAATCGGCACCAGGAATAGCAAGTAATACACCGGTCATACCGCCTACGGTAAAGGTAACCATAAAGCCAAGAGTCCAAAGTACCGGTACGCTAATACGTAAACGACCTCGGTAAATAGTAAATAACCAGTTAAACAACTTAACCCCAGTTGGTACGGCAATAACCATGGTCATTACCCCAAAGAACGCGTTAACGTTAGCGCTCGACCCCATCGTAAAGAAGTGATGTAACCAAACAATAAAGCCTAAAATTGAGATTGCACCGCTGGCGTAAACCATCGATTTGTAACCAAATAAACGTTTACCGGCAAAGGTCGAAATAATTTCAGAGAAAATACCAAATGCTGGTAATACTAATATGTATACCTCAGGATGACCCCATGCCCAAAATAGGTTGATGTACATCATGGCGTTACCGCCCAATTCATTGGTAAAGAAGTGGAAATCGAGATAACGGTCAAGCGTTAGCATTGCAAGTACAGCAGTTAAAATTGGGAATGATGCTGCAATTAAGATGTTTGCCCACGTACATGTCCATGTGAAAATTGGCATTTTCATTAGGGTCATACCTGGTGCACGCATTTTAAACACGGTTGCTAAAAAGTTTACTGCTGTTAGAAGTGTACCGAGCCCGGATATTTGCAAGGCCCAAATATAATAATCTACCCCCACCCCAGGGCTAAAGGTCAACTCCGAAAGCGGTGGATAGGCCACCCAACCTGTTTTAGCAAACTCACCAAACACTAGCGACATATTAATTAAAATGGCACCGCTGGCTGTAAACCAAAAGCTTAAGTTATTTAAAAATGGGAATGCAACATCGCGAGCACCAATTTGCAGTGGTAAAACAATGTTCATTAAACCAATCATAAATGGCATAGCCATAAATATGATCATAATTACGCCGTGGGCAGTAAATATTTGGTCGTAGTGTTCAGGTGGTAAATAACCGGGCGCACCACTGGTAGCAAGCGCTAACTGAGCACGCATCATAATGGCATCAGAAAAACCACGGAACAGCATTATTAGTGCTAAAAGAATATACATTACGCCTAAGCGTTTATGATCAACAGACGTGATCCAGTCGCGCCAAAGCACGCCCCATTTTTTATACTTTGTAATAAGCCCGGCAATAATAAGCCCAGCTATAGCAATAACCGACATCGTGAACACAAGAATTGGCTCATGAAACGGAATTGCGTCTATTGTTAGTTTACCTAATAACGACATTATTATTCCTCGCCCTGGCTGTGAGATGATGGCATTGAGTGTTCATCCATTGCTTGATGCTTCTTACTCATTTGCCCATGTTCGCCCATTGCATGTTGCTTTTTGTTCATATCGCCATGTGCCTGCATGTATTTCATAACGATGGTATGAAATAAGCCGTCATCAACTTTACCGTAATAAGCAACTGGGTTATTTTCGCTTGCTTTTGCAAGTTCAACATAATTTGCATGAGTAAGATTATTAGCGCTTGAATTCGCTTTTACATCACTCACCCACTTATCAAAACCAGCTTGAGTAGGTGTAGCAATGGCATTAAACTTCATACCAGTAAAGCCTGCACCACTGTAATTTGCCGAAAAGCCTTTAAATGTACCTGGCTCATTAGCAATTAAGTGAAGCTTGGTTTCCATACCGGCCATTGAGTATATTTGACTACCCAATTGCGGAATAAAAAATGAATTCATTGTGCTCTCTGAAGTGATTTTATATTCAACAGGTACATTAGCCGGAAACACTAATTCATTAACCGTAGCAATACCTTGCTCAGGATAAATAAATAGCCACTTCCAGTTTAATGAAACCACTTCAACAGTAAGATGCTTACCTTTACCTTCAATTGGTTTGTAAGGGTCTAGCTCTTGGGTAGACACCCAGGTAATAACACCTAAAATAATCACAATAACAATAGGGACAGCCCAAACTGCGGCTTCAATTTTATTTGAATGAGCCCATTTTGGAGCGTAAATTTCATGAGTTTGCGTGTCTCTATATTTCCATGCGAAATACAAAGTCATCACAATAACGGGAACGACTACAAGCAACATAAGCACGGTTGCGATGATGATTAAATTTTTCTCATCTATGCCTATCTGCCCTTTTGGATCGAGTATCCCGCCTTTACAGCCTGACAACGCCAGCACTGTACTAGCTAAAGCAATATTACAAAGGTTACGAATTAACAAGGGAGTATCCTACAAACCTAAAAGTTCTAATTTGCTGCTTTAAATAAAAAACAAAGCAACGATTTTTCGGTAAAAACCCAAGTTAACTGGAATTAAATTATAAAAAATAAGGGGGCTATTCAAAACCTAAAGCTCATGCCAATAATGACCTAGCAACAAACCCAGCTTTCTAAACGCATTTATATAACGTAATAAAAGTTAACTTGGGTGAGTGGTGGTTGGCTGAAATGTGTTTAAAAAACACTGAGCTACTTTGTTTTAGCTAACCTTAATTATTTACAGCAAGAACAAATAATTAAAACCAGCAACAAAATGCAGCCTTACAGACAACCTGTAAAGCTAGGTGGAGCACGACAACCGTGTGCAACTTGCACTGGCTGAAGAACTTTAGCCTCGCTAAAAGCAAAGGCTGCTTTACGGAGGATAATTCCAGCACGACGCGCTGGAAAAATATGGAACAATAGCCAGCAAAGGCCAATAAGTAACTGACTTGATATGATCGGATGAGCTAAAAATTGCACAATAGTAAGTAACAGCGGCTCTACAATAAACCCATCACTTAATAGCGCTTCAAGCTTGAAGGCATCCTCTAGTGCACCGCTTAGCAACATTACAGTATTAAACACTAATAAAGTTATAGCTACACACACGCCCTTGCCTGCTTTATTCAAGCGCTCACACGTCTGCGGCTCGCCAGAGGCAAGATCCGTATTTGTATGATGCAAAGAAAGTGTGTTCAAAAACATTAACCTACTAAAATGACTATAACAAAATTAGAGGAATACAGTTTGCAATGGAAAAATTTAAAAAACATTGCTGTTGTAAGCCCTAAAACCAGGTGCTAAATACAATCAAATCCAGCTAGCACATATTTACCTAGCGAAAATTGATCCGTATCAATCAAACTTTCAAAACTTACTGAAAGTTCGAACGTGAGTATAACAAAGAGAATTTTCTGTTCAACTAAAAATCAATTAATTTTGGTTAAGCTTTCAAAGCTATTTTGTTAATAAAAAATAACAATATAAAAAAAACAATGAGTTAGCTTGAATTAAAAATAATTTAAAGCAGAATATTTAATAAAATTATAGGTTTTTTTGGAAGGAATAATAATTGTGTGGCACAAATAAAAACAGCTCAAATTCAGTCACCACCGAAATTGAGCCGCTTTTCACACTGACAACATCTTCACACACAATATAAAGATTTTTTGTTTACACTGCGTGGCATTGTAAGGAAATAAAAACAACTCAAATGCAGTCACCACCGAATTTGAGTTGCCTTTCACACTGACAACATCTTCACACACAATATAAAGATTCTTGGTTTACATTACGTGGCATTGTAGGGAAATAAAAACAACTCAAATGCAGTCACCACCGAATTTGAGTTGCCTTTCACACTGACAACATCTTCACACACAATATAAAGATTCTTGGTTTACATTACGTGGCATTGTAGGGAAATAAAAACAACTCAAATGCAGTCACCACCGAATTTGAGTTGCCTTTCACACTGACAACATCTTCACACACAATATAAAGATTCTTGGTTTACATTACGTGGCATTGTAGGGAAATAAAAACAACTCAAATGCAGTCACCACCGAATTTGAGTTGCCTTTCACACTGACAACATCTTCACACACAATATAAAGATTCTTGGTTTACATTACGTGGCATTGTAGGGAAATAAAAACAACTCAAATGCAGTCACCACCGAATTTGAGTTGCCTTTCACACTGACAACATCTTCACACACAATATAAAGATTCTTGGTTTACACTGCGTGGCATTGTAGGGAAATAAAAACAACTCAAATGCAGTCACCACCGAATTTGAGTTGCCTTTCACACTGACAACATCTTCACACACAATATAAAGATTCTTGGTTTACATTACGTGGCATTGTAGGGAAATAAAAACAACTCAAATGCAGTCACCACCGAATTTGAGTTGCCTTTCACACTGACAACATCTTCACACACAATATAAAGATTCTTGGTTTACATTACGTGGTATTGAAAGGGAATAAAAACAACTCAAACTCGTTCTTTATGGAAGTGAATCCACCGAACTTGAGTTGTCTTTCACACTGACAACATCTTCACACACAATATAAAGATTCTTTTAAGCGAGGCTAACTTGCCTCAAGCTTATGACGAGAGCCTTGCTCTGTGTCTATGGTTAAACTTTAGAGTGTTAGCTCCAATTTGACAAACGAGAAAAATAAACCTAATAGGTGAAAAAAACTAAACTATAGACGTTTGTCTAATACATTAAGATTGGATTACTTTAGAAGCTATCGAGTTAAGCAGTTTTACAGACACAAAAAAAGCGCTATAAAGCGCTTTTTAATATTTAAGACGGGCTTAAATAATTTGGTTTTCTTTCCAGGCTTGCTCTTTTGCTAAACGGTTTTTGCGTTTATCACATGGATCATCGCAATCACAGGCTTTATCAATACCAACCGAACCTAAACCACCACAGCTGCTTGCCATAGATTTTTTTTGCACGATCATACCAACGGCCATAGCCGAAACTATCAAAATTAGTAAGCCAAAAGTAAGAAGAAAAAGTGACATTGCTTAGCCCCTATTGATCAGCAATTAATTAAACTCAAACATTTTTGAGCGACTGCTATTATATACCCAAATAACGCGAAAATAAACAAGCCAGCACCATACTACAAATAAGGTTTAAATGCAGGGCTTGAATAAGTAACTAAACCCTCATTTGATTTACCTATTAAGTATACCGGTAAATCGTGCTGCTGAGCGTATGCTTGCGCTTTTTCCATACCCATCACAGTAAGTGCAGTCGCTAAACCATCTGCCGTCATAGCGCTTGGATGAAGCACAGTTACCGACACTAAGTCGTGCTTAATAGGCATGCCGGTCACGGGATCAATTAAATGAGTATAGATCTCGCCATCCATTTTATAAAAAATACGGTAATCACCTGACGTAGCAATACCGTTTGTACCTGGCGATAAAACACGGTGTACCTTTCGCTCTCCAGGTTGCGCATCTGGTTGCTCAATCGCAATTTTCCAATCCTGATTATTTGGCTTTTCACCTGCTATACGCAGCTCTCCACCAATCTCAACCATGTAATTGGTAATACTGTGGCTTTCTAATAACTGCGCTACTTTATCAATACCATAGCCTTTAGCCGTTGCCGAAAACGAAAGCTCTAACCCATTAACTGTTTTAGACAGTCCTTGCTCATCTAAAATAAGTTTATCAATACCTATTTTTTCAACCATACTTGCAAGCGCTTCATCACTTGGGCGATTGGTTGGTTTTTTATCAGGACCAAAGCCCCATAAATCAATTAAAGGCCCCATAGTGACATCGAGTGTTTTAGTTGATTCGCCTAAGCGAATAGACTCGCTGATAACAGCCCTAAAATCTTCGCTAATTGGCATAACTTGATTTGCTGGTAATCTGTTAAATGTATTTATTTCAGAGTCTTCTATGTAAGTAGACATAGACTGATTCACATCTTTTAAAACAGCGTCTATTTGCAGCTGTAATTGTGAAGCTGATAGCTGGCCCTGCTCATCGTAATATTTAATATGATAAGTGGTGCCCATAGTCTTACCTTCTAAAAAGGTTTCCCTCGACTCTGGTTTTTCGCCACACCCAGACAGTAATAAGGTCAGTGTGATTAGTAAAAAGGCCATTATGCCTTGTGAAGTACTTACTCGATTCATAACAGCTCTACTTAATAGATTGATAAAATTAAAGAATAAAAAAAGCCTCGTAACACAAGTGCTACGAGGCTGGTATTTTAACCAAAACTAAACTGTTTTGGTATTAGTGTTAGCCACCGAAGTCATCTAGTAAGATATTTTCGTCTTCAACACCTAAATCTTTAAGCATAGTAATAACTGCCGCGTTCATCATTGGAGGACCACACATGTAGTACTCACAATCTTCCGGCGCTTCGTGATCTTTAAGATAGTTCTCAAATAACACGTTATGGATAAAGCCAGTGTAGCCTTCCCAGTTATCTTCAGGTTGTGGATCTGAAAGTGCTGTATGCCATACGAAATTAGGATTTTCAGCGGCTAAGCCGTCAAAATCTTCTACGTAGAACATTTCACGTTCAGAACGTGCACCATACCAAAAGCTCATCTTACGTTTAGAGTTCAAACGTTTAAGTTGGTCAAAGATATGTGAACGCATTGGCGCCATACCAGCACCACCACCAACAAAGATCATTTCTGCATCTGTGTCTTTAGCAAAGAACTCACCAAATGGACCTGAAATAGTTACCTTATCGCCTTTTGTAAGTGACCAAATGTACGAAGACATTTTACCACATGGCAAGCTTAGGTTTCTTGGAGGCGGAGCAGCAATACGCACGTTAAGCATAATGATGCCTTCTTCTTCTGGGTAGTTAGCCATTGAGTATGCACGAATTGTTTCTTCGTCTACTTTTGACTCCAGGTCGAAGAAACCAAAATGATTCCAGTCGCCACGATATTCTTCAGGAACATCGAAATCTGCATATTTAACATGGTGAGGTGGCGCTTCGATTTGGATGTAACCACCCGCACGGAAAGGCACTGACTCATCACCAGGGATTTGCAGTTTAAGTTCTTTAATGAAGGTTGCTTTGTTATCGTTAGAGATAACTTCACAGTCCCATTTTTTAACACCGAAAATTGACTCTTCAAGCTCAATTTCCATGTCGTTTTTAACATTTACCTGACACGCTAAACGACAGCCTTCACGGGCTTCACCTTTAGAAATGTGATCAAGCTCAGTTGGCAGGATATCACCACCACCTTCTTTAATGTGTACACGACATTGACCACAAGAGCCACCGCCACCACAAGCAGATGATACAAATATACCTGACTCAGATAATGCACTTAAAAGCTTATTACCTGCTGATGTAGTAATGGCTTTGTCTTTATCGCCATTAATACCGATGATGATGTCACCGCTTGCAACTAACTGAGATTTAGCACCAATGATCACTAAAACTAGTAGTACAACGATAGCGATAAAAACACCAACGCCTAAGAAAATCTGATAATCCATGATTTATCCTCGCTACCCTTTACAGTGAAATACCAGAGAATGACATAAAGCCAAGTCCCATTAAACCAACAGTGATGAAGGTAATACCTAAACCACGTAAGCCATCTGGTACGTCTGAATATTTCAGTTTCTCACGGATACCTGCAAGTAATGTAATTGCAAGCGCCCAACCAACACCAGCGCCAATACCATAGACAACAGACTCGCCGAAGTCATAGTTACGCTCAACCATGAAAGATACCGCACCAAATATTGCACAGTTAACTGTGATAAGTGGCAAGAAGATACCTAATGCGTTGTATAGTGCAGGGAAAAACTTATCTAATGCCATTTCAAGAATTTGCACAAGTGCTGCAATAACACCAATGAAAGTTAAGAAACGTAAAAAGCTAAGATCCGCATCTGGATAACCTAACCAAGTAAGTGAACCTGGTGCAAGTACCGCATGGTAAACCAAGTTGTTAACAGGTACAGAAATACCCAATACAACTATAACCGCTATACCTAGGCCAATTGATGTAGTTACTTTTTTAGATACTGCTAAAAAAGTACACATGCCTAAGAAGAATGACAACGCTAAGTTCTCAATAAAAACGGCTTTTACAAATAAACTAATATAATGTTCCACTATTTGCCCCTTACGCTTTAGCTTCTACTTGGTCTTTCTTATAAGTACGAAGTACCCATATGAATAAACCAATGATGAAGAATGCACTCGGTGGTAAGATCAATAGACCCATAGGCTGATACCAACCGCCATCTTGTACTAATGGGATAATATCAACACCGAATAGTGAACCCTTACCGAATAGCTCACGAATGAAACCAACAGTAAGTAGTACTACAGAGTAACCTAAGCCATTACCAATACCGTCAAGGAAAGACATAATTGGTGGCGACTTCATCGCATATGCTTCAGCACGACCCATTACAATACAGTTAGTAATAATTAGACCAACGAATACAGAAAGCTCTTTTGCCGTAGCGTAAGAGAATGCCTGTAATACTTGGTCAACAACGATTACCAACGATGCAATAATTGTCATTTGTACGATGATACGAACAGATGATGGGATCTGGTTACGAATAAGCGAGATAAAGAAGCTCGAAAATGCAGTTACTAATGTCAATGCGATTGACATGATTAACGCATTTTTTAAGCTAGACGTTACCGCTAGCGCAGAACAAATACCAAGTACTTGTAGTGCGATTGGGTTGTTAGCTAAAACCGGACCAAATAGGACCGCCTTCATTTCTTTAGTATCAGCCATTATTTCAATGCTCCTTTACGTACTTTCGCAAGGAAAGGGCCAAAGCCATTTTCGCCAGTCCAAAAGTCAACTGCATGATCAACACCGTTAGACGTTAATGTAGCACCTGAAAGACCATCGATCTTATGCTCATCATTGCCCGCAGTACCTTTAACAATTTGAATTGGAAGTTCTTTACCTTCCCATGTAGCAGTCCACTGTGGATTTTGGATTTCGCCACCTAGACCTGGGGTTTCATTATGCTTGTAAAAGATAATGCTCTTAACTGTTTCAGCGTCGCTTTCAAGCGAGATAAAACCGTACATTAAGCCCCATAAGCCGTAGCCTTGGATAGGAAGAATAATTGCATCAACTGAGCCATCTTCTTTTTTAGAGATATACACCGGCGACTCTTTAGTCACACGTTGAATACCAGCAATATCTTTAACGCCTTTCTCTTGAAGAGAAACACTTAGCGCTGCATCATATTTGCTTTTTTCAAAATCAAAAATTGTTGGGTCTGTATCTACAAACTCACCTGTAGTCATGTTTACAACGCGCGCTTCGATTTTTGCATCAAATGTTTCTAAAACATTTTCAACTTTATCGATACCCGCAGCAGCCAAGATATTGCTTTGAATATCTTTGTTTTTATTAGCTTGCTGTAAAGGACGAAGCTGTACAGAAGCAAACGATACAATGATTGCACACACTAAACATAGTGCTACAACAACTGATAACGTTTTACCGATTGATTCGTTATTACTAGACATTACGTGCCAACCTCCGCTTAATATTAGCCTGCACTACAAAGTGATCGAACAGTGGAGCGAATAAGTTAGCAAATAAGATTGCTAGCATCATACCTTCTGGGAAAGCAGGATTCACAACACGTATCATAACCACCATAAAGCCAATTAATAGACCATATGCCAATTTACCTTTGTCAGTAAATGCAGCTGATACAGGGTCAGTAGCCATAAAGAACATACCAAACGCAAAGCCACCTAGTACTAAATGCCAATACCAAGGCATTGCAAATACAGGGTTAGTTTCTGAGCCAACAGCATTTAGTAAAAATGCAGTTGCTACCATACCTAGGAATACACCTAGTACGATGCGCCAAGAAGCGATACGAACGTAAATTAAGAACAAACCACCTACTAATAATGCAAGTGTAGATGTTTCACCTACAGAACCTTGAATGAAACCGTAAAACGCATTCCACCATAACTCCATGTTTGCAAAGTCTAGTTGCCCGATGAAAGCTTGGCCTAGCATAGTTGCACCAGAGAAAGAATCTACTGCTGTCCATACTGTGTCACCCGAGATTTGAGCTGGGTATGCGAAGAATAAGAACGCACGACCGGCTAAAGCAGGGTTTAAGAAGTTACGGCCAGTACCACCAAAGATTTCTTTAGCGATTACTACACCAAACGTAATACCTAATGCAACTTGCCATAAAGGAATCGTTGCAGGCAAAATAAGTGCGAATAATACTGAAGTAACGAAGAAACCTTCGTTAATTTCATGCTTACGCACAGAAGCAAATATTACTTCCCAAAAACCACCTACTGCAAATGTTACCGCGTAGATAGGTAGGAAGAAACATGCTCCATAGAACATCTTAGCGCCCCAGCCTGCATCAGCGGTTAATTCACCACCGAATAACTGGAACAAACCAACTTGCCACGTGTTTGCTAGTTCAAAACCTTGTGCTAAAGCACCTGCGGCCTGATGACCGATATTGAACATACCAAAAAACATAGCTGGGAACGTCGCCATCCACACTAAAATCATCATGCGTTTTAGGTCGATATTATCGCGTACGTGTGTCGCGCCTTTATTTACGTAGCCTGGTGTATAAAAAATAGTTGCAGCTGCTTCATACAGTGCATAAAACTTCTCATATTTACCACCGGCTTCAAAATTCGGCTCGATATCTTCTAGATATTTTTTTAAACCCATCTCTCTAGCCTTCCTTCTCGATCGTAGTTAAGCAATCGCGTAGGATAGAACCATACTCGTATTTGCCTGGACAAACGAAGGTACATAACGCTAAATCTTCTTCATCAAGTTCAAGCGCGCCCAATGAAATTGCACTGTCTAAATCGCGTGCAATTAAGTCACGTAATAATAGAGTAGGCAAAATATCTAGCGGCATTACGCGCTCGTAGCTACCAATTGGTACCATGGCACGTTTTGAACCACCTGTTGACGTTGTCATTTTAAATAAACGACTCGGCGCAAGGTGAGAAAGGAATGTACGCGTTACAGAGAATTTATCACTACCTGGTGCAATCCAGCCAAACAATTCTTTTTCGCGACCTTCAAGTAAAACAGATACTTGAACGTGGTAACGACCTAAGAATGCATGAACACCGTTTGAAATAGAACCTGATAGAACAGAACCAGAAATAACGCGGTTATCTCCGTCTTCTAGCTCACCAGCCACTAAATCATCCAATGAAGCACCTAATTGTGTTTTCACTAAACGTGGGTTTTTAACGCGAGGACCTGCAAGCGAAATAACACGATTTGTGTAAATTTCACCAGTAAGGAATAGGTGACCATACGCAATAACGTCTTGGTAACCAATATGCCAAACTTGTTTGCTAACAGAAACTGCATCAAGATGATGGATATGAGTGCCAACGAGGCCAGCCGGATGCACACCACCAAACTCATGTACTTCTACTTGAGCTATAGATGAGCTAGGAACTTGGCTACCTGCTTTTTTACACACAAATACTTTGCCATCGGTCAAACGCGAAATAACAGCAAGACCCGCTTCAAATGCTTGCGCATTTTCGGCAATTATCACTGCAGGATCTGCAGCTAATGGGTTTGTGTCAGTTGCGGTCACGAAAATAGAACTAGGATTTGCATCCACAGCCGCTACTTTACTGAATGGGCGAACACGAAGTGCTGTCCATTGACCAGACTGGATAAGTACTTCTTTGGCTTTTTCACGCTCTAAGCTCGCAAGCTCGTCTGCTTTGAAAGAGTCAAAGGTGATTTGCTCACTGCCTGTTACTTCAATAACAACAGATTGCAGCACACGTTTAGCACCACGATTTATTTCTTTTACTGTGCCAGAAGCTGGAGCAGTAAATAGGACGCCTGGGTTCTTTTTATCTTCAAAAAGTACCTGGCCTTTTTTGACTTGGTCATCCACACGAACATGCATGGTTGGACGCATACCGATAAACTCTTCGCCAAGCACAGCTACACGTTTGACAGCAGAACCGTCATGTATAACTTGCTGTGGCGCGCCCTCTAAGGGTAAATCCAGACCTTTTTTTATATTGATCATACGCACTTGCATTACATTAAAGGAAAGAAACTGAAAAATCGTATCAACCACGTCGCCATTTGAGTTATTCCAAGTTACAAAAGAGCAGCTTGCTAGAAATATCAAACAAGCAACGTAGTAAAACTCATCACATATTGTCGAGATTTTAACATCATTTTAGATGACTATGCGAGTGTATTTATGAAAATTATACGACAGAAACACTTATTTAGTTTTGTTAAGTGATTTAAATAAAAATCAAGGTAGACCAAAGTGGTAGCCTAAGCAATTATCGTTCCTGATTTCATCGCAAATTAAACAAATCGCATAATACAAAAAAAGCCGCTATTGCGGCTTTTAATAACTAGGGCCTGTTGACCTTTCAGGATTAAAATTTGTTCAATCTAGGGGCTATTTAATCGCGGCGTGAGGTTTGTAACCTAGTGGGCTAAGTAAAAACCGAGCAACAAAGAGTAAATAGCCCCTAGGCAGAACCCTTTGGGCAGCGCCTGTTTGGCATTAATGCTACGTTATCGCCCATTTATGGGGAATAACCACACTACATAGGCTCTGCCTTGCCTAAATACCAAACAGACTGCTGCAAATTTAAACTCGAAAGATAAACAGGCCCTAAGTTCTGTTAGTCAATCATATTAGCAATTGGCTTAACTGAATCTATGTCTTGATCGTAGTCAACACCGTCTATACCAAAACCAAATAAGCGTAAAAACTCATTATGGTAACCAACATAGTCTGTTAGCTCATCAATGCTGCTTGTATCAACACTATCCCATACAGCTTGAACGCGTGCTTGCACATCGTCTTCTAGCTCTTTATAGTTTTGGAATAAATGCCCACCGTCGTCAAAGCGAGGCGATTCACCATATAGGTTTTCACTAAATAATGCGTGAATTTGCTCAATGGTGCCTTCATACGTGCCATCTGCTTTCATAACTTTAAATAAAGCAGAAATATATAACGGCATAATAGGAATAGCAGAACTTGCTTGTGTCACTACTGCATTAAGTGATGAAACATACGCCTCACCATTTAAATCTTTTGTCGATTCTTTAATAGCAGCCGTTGCACGGTCTAAATCTTCTTTAGCTTTACCAATAGTAGCGTGTCCGTATATTGGCCATGTTAGCTCTTTACCAATATAAGTATACGCTGTAGTTTTAAAGTTATCGGCTAATACATCCGCTTCTTTTAATGCGTCAATCCACATTTCCCAATCTTCACCACCCATTACTTTAATAGTGTTGTCGATATCGTCTTGATTTGCAGCTTCAACAGTAATTTCATCAATTTCACGCTTTGATGTATTTAAATTTTTAGTGGTTACTGCATTACCTATTGGCTTAAGTGTAGATGAGAACACTTCGCCTGTATTTGGATCAGTACGACGAGGAGACGCTAGACTGTAAATAATACAATCTACTTTACCCAAATCTGCTTTAATAGTGTCGATTGCTTTTTGCTTGATTTCGTTAGAAAACGCATCGCCATTAATATTTTTAGACCAAAGACCCGCTTCGTCTGCAGCTTCTTGAAAAGCAGCGGTATTGTACCAACCAGCAGAACCTGTCTTACGATCTGTACCTTCTTTTTCAAAGAAAATACCTAATGTTTTAGCACCACCACCAAATGCAGCAGTAATGCGCGATGCCAAGCCGTAGCCTGTTGATGCGCCAATAACTAATACATTTTTTGGTGCACTTTTTAATGCGCCTTGTTGTTTTACATAGTTAATTTGTTCTTGAACATGCTCTGCACAACCAGCTGGGTGTGCGTTTGTGCAGATAAATCCACGAATTTTAGGCTTAATGACCATTGATCATCCTATATCTTTTACAATAAAAATTAGCGCTAGTTTAAAGGCTAATACTAAAAACACTGATCTGATCAGTTAAACACTCATCAAATACTCTAAAACATTACTTAGCTAATTTTAGAGCCACCCATACAATTGGGTGAATCAGGCGCTTCGCCGCCCTGCTCTGCATACTCATCGGGTGTATATGTATGAATAGCGAGTGCATGAATATGATTTGCTAACTCATCTTTTAAAATTTCATTAATTTCGCGATGACGTTGTAATAAACGCTTACCCGCAAAATCTTCGCTAACCACTACTACTTTAAAGTGTGATTCAGTGCCCGCACTGTGCATATGGCTTTCGTTAATCACGTTTAAATGTTTACACGCAATGGCGTTGCTTATTTTTTCTTGGATCTGTTGCTGCATTGACATAAAAAGACCGTTTTAATTAGCTAATTTATACACTTACTATAACAATTTAACGCAGCGATTGGCTAACTAAATTGCTTTTGCTTAATGTGCTTTATAAATCGGTAAGTTAAACTTATTCGCGGATGCGCAAGCGTGGTTTGCTTAGGTATTGCATGTTGATAATCTCGTTGGCTATGTCCATTCATTATTAAACAGCTGCCACTTTGTAATTTTAAGTCGGTTACTTTATTGCTCGCCTTGTGCTTTAACTTTAAAACCCGATCAGCTCCTAGAGAGACACACACAATTGTTGGTTTATCACCAAGCTCTATTTCATCATCACTGTGCCATCCCATCGTATCATTACCATCTCGGTAATAATTAACGAGCAATGAGTTTAGAGGCTGGTTTAAATGTGCTTCTAAACGCTTTCGCATATTAAGTAACAATTCATCCCATGGTTCTACTATTTGCTTACTACTTGAATAGCCGTATTCAATATTTAAATCACTCATGAAACATTGCAGTCGTGGAATAGGCCCCGTTTTGCCATAAACGGTTACATCGGGTTGCTGCCAACGTAGGTTTTTTTGCAAATAATAAAATAGATCGAGGCTTTTTTGTGCACTAAGTGCCCTACTTTGATAAGAAAAGCCATTTGGTAACTGTTGGGGGTTGGCGTTTTGCCGTTGCATGTTAGAATTTACCTACATTAGATTACTGATCAACGAACCATTATGACGACGCAAGCCCAGCTAGGCGATAAAACCTTTACTCTTGAACGCTTTCCATTGGATCAAAAAAACCGCAGCTTACAAGCGTGGGATTCGGCAGATGAGTACCTTATCAATTATGTTAACGAACATCACCCAGATTGTCGCTCATTGCTTATTTTAAACGATAGCTTTGGTGCACTTGCTTGTTATTTTAATAAGTTAACGGTTTGTTCAGTTAATGATTCTTATATTAGCCACCAAGCTGCGGCTTATAACTTACAAGAAAACAAGCTGCCTACAGCAGAGTTTACGCAAGTAGATAGTTTGTCGGCATTACCAGAGGATGTAGATTTAGTACTTATTAAAATCCCTCGTAATGTAGGTTTTTTACAATTCCAATTAAGTGAACTTAGTGAAGTACTTGCACCTGGTACACCAGTAATTGCCGCAGGTAAAACAAAAGAAATTCATAATTCAACAATAAAATCATTTGAGCAATTTATTGGTGAAACAACAACAAGCCTAGCAGTTAAAAAGTCTCGCCTTATATTAAGCACAGCTAAAGGCGGATATAAAGCAGCAGACTTCCCTATAACATGGGAGCTTGAAGGTACTGAGTTTAATATAACAAATCATGCAAATGTGTTTTCGCGTGATTCGTTAGATATTGGTGCGCGCTTCTTTTTTAACTACTTACCAGAAACACCTAAAGCTAAAAGCATTATTGATTTAGGCTGTGGTAACGGCGTTGTTGGATTAATGACGCTTGCTCGTTGCCCTAATGCATCAATTACCTTTGTTGATGAGTCTTACATGGCAGTAGAGTCAGCCCGGTTAAATGTAGAAATTAACCTAGGCGATAAGTTTGATAACTGTGAGTTCATCGAAAACGATTGTTTAACAGGCTTTGAAAGAGACAGTGTGGATATGGTGCTTTGTAATCCTCCATTTCACCAAGCTCAAGCTGTTACCGATCACATTGCTTGGCAAATGTTTAAACAAGCAAAAGATACTTTAAAAGAAGGCGGCGAGCTGCGTATTATTGGTAATCGTCATTTAGATTATCACGATAAATTAAACCGTATGTTCGGAAACTGTAAGTTGTTAGGCTCAAACAAAAAGTTTGTCGTTCTAAGTGCAACTAAAAATAGTGGAATGCTATAAATGAAATTAACAAACATTATAATTGGGTGTTGTGTATTACTAATACTTGGTGGCTGTGCGAATCAGCCTAGCCAAGTAATACTCAATCCTGTTTATAAAAGTGGTCAAATAAGCACTATAAATAGTAGCTTAAGCACCAGTGTAATTGATTTACGTGGCGACTCATCAACACTTAAACTTATTGAATCAGACAAAACTAAAACCTTTGCAAGCCAAGGTCTTACTGAATCAGTTAAAAGTGTTTTAGACAGCGCCCTTAGCCGCAATGGTGCCAGCATTTCTAACTTGGCAACTGTTCGCTTTGAAGTAGATATTCATGCTCTGCGGGCTGTTGTGACCGAAAAACTTGTGAGCCATACCAGCGAAGCCCATATAGAGCTTGGCGTGCGCGTTATTCGCGCCTCAAGTAATTTTAGTAAAGTGTATAGAGGCAGTGCTAATTTAGAAGGTCCGTTTAGTCACGAGCGAGTAAAAATAGAAGGTCAGCTCAATAAGTTGACTGAGCAAATTATTACCCGCATTGTATCTGACCCTGAATTAATAGAATTTTTAGAAGGTTAACTATGAAACGACTTTTTTTAATGTGCTTAGGCCTATTTTTTAGTGTAAGTAGCTTGGCAGCCCAAGAAGGCCGCTTTGTGCAAAAAGATAATATTTTTCCACGCGTCGAAATCGTAACAACGATGGGCAGTATTGTTGTTGAACTCGACCGTTCGAGAGCGCCTATTACGGTCAATAACTTTTTAACTTACGTGTCAGATAAGAGCTATCAAGGCAGTGTTTTTCATCGTATTGAGCGCGATGTGGAAAATGACCGCGACTTTGTTATTCAAGGTGGTGGCTACGATAAAGATTACGACGGCTTACACGAAAATGACCCTATTTTTAATGAAAGCGGCAATGGTATGAAAAACGATATGTATAGCATTGCTATGGCGTATCAGGACCGTGAACCGCACTCGGGAACACGCCAATTCTTTTTTAACATGGATAATAATGATCACTTAAATCCAGGGAAAGATTGGGGTTTTGCAGTATTTGGTAATGTAATGGATGGCTACGATACCCTTGATAAGATCATGGCTGTTGAAACAGGGTTTAATGAAAAGATTGGTTACGATTTTGTTCCTAAAAAACCGGTGATCATCTTAAATATTAAAATGCTTGAACAAGTTCCACTGTAATTTATTTAAGAGCAGCTTAGCTGCTCTGCATCAAAGCCAATGAAGGCCCTATGAGCAAATCTCTCTCTATTAGCGAATATTTTTCTTACTTTAAAGACAAACGCTTAATCCATATTTTTATATTTGGTATGAGTAGCGGTTTTCCGTGGGTATTAATTGGCTCTGTTATGTCGGCTTGGCTAAAGGATGAAGGGCTAAGCCGCAGCATGATTGGCCTATTCGGCATTGTATTTGGCGCTTACAGTATAAATTTTTTATGGTCGCCTTTAATCGATCGTACAAAACTCCCTATTTTATATAAATGGCTAGGCCAACGTCGTAGTTGGATACTATTTTGCCAGAGCTTTATTTTTATTGGCACCTTATTATTAGCT
The DNA here is from genome assembly GCF_011378685.1 of Pseudoalteromonas sp. C8. Lineage (NCBI taxonomy): Bacteria > Pseudomonadati > Pseudomonadota > Gammaproteobacteria > Alteromonadales > Pseudoalteromonadaceae > Pseudoalteromonas > Pseudoalteromonas sp. C8. The sequence goes on along the minus strand of NZ_WTKT01000002.1, from coordinate 22,747 downwards.
GGGCTTGATTTAAAAGCTAATTTAGCAATTGTTGCTGCAATTTGTTTGTTAATTGCCATTGCTTCTGCAACGCAAGACATTGCTATTGATGCATTCAGAATAGACACACTTAAAGCAAACGAATCTCACAAAACAACAGCGGCAGCCGCTATGGCAACATCTGGTTGGTGGACAGGTTATGCGCTTTTAGGTGCAATTCCATTTTATATGGCTGATATCCCCTCGCTCGACTGGCCACAAATTTATTACTTTTTAGCTGCTGTAATGCTGCTGCTAATGAGTGGAGCATTGTTTGCAAAAGAGCCGGAATCAAATAGAGAAGCGGTACATGCAGAGCTTGAACGTGTGTACCTTGAAAAACTCTCTTCAGCAAAACAAACTCCTCTTACAAAAACTGTTGCGTGGCTCGCGGTAACCGTTATTGATCCCTTTAGAGCTTTTTTTACTAAAAATGGCGTTAAAACGGCACTGGCATTACTTGCGTTTATTTTCTTATTTAAAATAGGCGAAGCGTTTTTAGGGCGAATGTCGATTGTTTTTTATAAAGAAATTGGTTTTAGCAATAGCGATATAGCTACATTTTCAAAGGTAGGTACTGCCGTACTTACAATCATATTTACCTTTGTTGGCAGTTTATTTAATCAAAAATATGGCATTGTTAAGGGTTTATTTGTTAGTGGCATTGCGATGGCGGCCTCAAACTTAGCCTTTTCGTGGATTGCTTTAGTTGGCCCTGATTTAAGACTGTATGCCTTTGCTATTGTTATTGATGGGTTTACGCAAGCATGGTCGCTGGTCGCTATGGTGGCCTTTATATCGATGTTATGCGATAGAGCATTTAGTGCAACACACTATGCATTACTGGCGTCATTAGGGAATTTAGGACGAACGTTACTTTCGAGCTACAGTGGTGTAGTAATTGATGATTGGTTAATGGGAAATTGGTCGCTGTTCTTTGTTTTAACAGCCTTGATGGTTATACCTTCGCTGATATTTTTATACCTGATTAGGCATAAACTATATGAGCTTGAGAAAAATTATCATAAAAATATTTAATGCATCCCTGCATTAACATATTGCTTAGCACTATCAAGTGCCCCTTAAAGTGTACTAAGCAATGTTTGAGTTAATCTACTTTTAGCAAGCTAAGTGCTTCATGTGGATCAACTTCTAGAGCTGTACAATAACGAACAAACTCAATCACATCTAAACGGCGTTCTTGATTTTCAATCTTGCCGATAAACGAATGAGGCGTTCCCAGCACTTGTGCTAGGCTTCGCATTGTATGACCCTTTTCGTGGCGCTTACTTTTAAGCCACTTTGTTAGCTTTGCATTTTCTTCAGAAGAAACTGTTTTGCCCATCATTTTACATCTCCTACTAGATGATTTGACGTACCTATTAAAGCAGTAGTCTCTATCAATAGCTGTAGGCAAGTAAGCAGTCATACCATATTTTCAATAGCAAGCTATTGCTTAACAAAGCATGTGTTGCTACTCACTCCACCAATATAGCTAAAAAACTACGCTAATAATGTGGTAAAGATTTGTTTTTATTGAGAATGAAATTTTGCCCGTCTCATTCTTGGATACATTATATACTATTAACACTTTGGTTAAATAACTAATTACATACTCGGTACAAATATGAACACGAGTAAATATTTATAAACGCTGAATATTGACCTAAGTACTCAAAAAGTATTAATAAATTAATTTCTAGTTATAAAATATTTAAATGAATTTTTATAACAATTTTATTCCAATTTATCGTCACATGTTTATGATTAAGCAATAATTAGCACCAAAAAGGCCGAATAATGTTCAGACTTCTTTTTTTATTACCGATTGTGTTGTGCTTGGGTTGGTACTTTTTTTTGCGCCACAACGGCGTACCAATTAAACAAGGCAAAAAAGGCTTCATATACATTTTAGCGTTTTCTGCTTTTGTACTTGGCTTTTTTGTATTGATAATGCAAATAACCGAATATGCCCCAACCGATTTGTAGGCATTAAAAAAGCCGCAAAAGCGGCTTCATTCTATTTAGCGTTTGGCTGTTAAACGCTAAAGCTTGCACCACAACCACAGGTTGTTGTTGCATTAGGATTAGATACAAAAAAGCGTGCGCCTTCTAATCCTTCAGTGTAATCAACTTCACCGTCAACCAAATATTGAATGCTCATTGGATCGATAACGAGTGTTACACCATTTTTTACAATTTCTAAATCGCCAGGATTCGCTTTTTCATCAAAAGTAAAACCATATTGAAAACCAGAACAACCACCACCTGTTACATAAACACGCAGTTTTAAATCTGGATTTTCTTCTTCGTCGATTAACTGTTTAACGCGAACAGCAGCTGCATCGCTGAACTTAATTGGTAATTCTTCAGACATTTTAAAACCCTCAATATCGCAATGGCGTGATTATCTAATACCCGAGTGTTTTAATCAAGTATAGTAAAACAACTCTTTACTCTAAGTTATACCTATAAATTAGTAAAAAAGTGGTTAAACATTAGCTCACTAAAATAATACTTAAGCAAACTAAAAGCGACCCTTGTAAACTATAAATTCATTAAAAATTTTAGTTATAAAAAATAGGTCTTAATCTTTACTGCAAATTGTTAATATAAGTTACGAAAAATTCAAAATCACAAGGACTTAACTAAACTCTTTTGCTAAAATGCTGCTGAAAAATGCGGCGAGGAAATAATGCATGTGGCTTGAGCAACTCAGGCGTCGACTGGCAAAACCTAAAACATCTGTACAATTATGCTTATTAGGCGTAGTTGCCGGATTAATTGCTGCATTTTTTATTATTTTATTTCGCTTAACTATTTTGTTTTTTCAAAGCTTATTTTTGGAAACACCTGACGACTTTACTACCCTACCGACTCTTGAGCGCGTTTTAATGCCATTAATAGCCGCATTTTTAATTGCGTGCTTTGCTGCATTTACTGGCTTTAAACATTACCGTTTAGGCATTCCTTTTGTTATTCATCGTATTAAACGCCATTACGGGCAAATGCCTTTATACAATACGGTTAATCAATTTGTTGGTGGCGCACTTGCACTCATTAGCGGTTTTTCGGTTGGCCGAGAAGGGCCTTCCGTACATATGGGCGCAACAGGTGCGAGTATTTTAGCGGATAAACTACATTTACCGCATAACGCCATGCGTACTTTAAGTGGTTGCGGCGTTGCAGCAGGTATAGCCGCTTCGTTTAATACCCCACTTGCAGCCGTTATTTTTGTAATGGAAGTGGTACTTCGAGAATATAAAGTACACATATTTGTGCCAATCATGCTTGCTGCTGTTACTGGTGCACTCGCTACGCAGTTTGTTTTTGGTGAAGGCTCTGAACTTGCACTCATTACAATAGCGCCATTAAGTGGTTGGCATTACCCTTATTTAATATTATGCGGTATGGCGCTGGGCGCTATAGCATTTAGCTTTAATCAAAACTTAATGCTAATTATTAAAACATTTAAACCTTTAAGTATGTTTCCTCGTTTACTAATTGCAGGGTGTATTGCCAGCTTGATAGCTTACGCGGTGCCTCATGCTATGGGTTCTGGTATGAGTGCGATTACTATCGCGGTTGAATCGCCTGATAACGTAAAGCTGCTTACTACCATTTTAATAGCTAAACTACTTGCCACATTGTTTGCTATTGGTTTGGGTATTCCTGGTGGTTTAATTGGTCCGGTAATTGGGCTTGGTGTATTAATTGGGACATTAATGGCCTTTTTTGCTCAATATATTAGCCCGGGTACTGATATTGCGGGCACGTATGGGGTTTTAGGTATGGCTGGATTATTAGCGGCTACACTGCATGCACCACTTGCTGCATTAACAACAGTAATGGAGCTTACATCATCACCTGAAATAATCGTTCCTGCGATGATAGTTATAACCACTGCATATGTAACTGCATTACAATTTTTTGGAAATCGCTCCATATTTTTGCAGCAATTAGATTTTCAGGGATTGCCGTACCATGTATCTCCCGCTACCGAAGCATTACAAAAAGTGGGAATAATGGATGATATGGATGAAGACTTTAAATTGCTTTACTCAGACGATAAAGAGCAAATAAAAAATACGCTTGATGCCATGGATAGCCAAACACCCTTGATTGTTTTTGACGAAGAAAATGGCTATCGCCTCGCTGAATACGATTTAACGCTAATGTCTGATGAAGCAATAAATATAAATTACATTAGCTTGCAGGGCATCAGCAGCCAAGCCACCCTAGCCGATGCATTCGATATACTAAAAGATAAAAGAAGTGGTGCGCTTTACGTTTATAACCTTTTAGATAATCAACAAATTATGGGGCTATTACGCTGGGATCAAATTCATCATATTTTAACCATTCGTAACAGCTTACTTTAAGCAATAAGGACTATTATGAGCGCATTATTGATTTATAAAACACTCCACATATTTTTTATGATTGCGTGGTTTGCTGGTATTTTTTACTTGCCTCGATTATTTGTATATCACGCAATGAGCGAAGAAAGATCATGTAACTCTATGCTTAAAGTTATGGAGCGCAGGCTACTTTATTTCGTAACCCCATTTGCTGTTTTAACGGCTGTATTTGGTGTATTAACCATTGTTGAATATGGTCGTGATTGGTTTAAATACAGTATGTGGCTACATTACAAACTTGTACTGGTAATTATTTTATACCTATACCACGGCTACTGTTTTAAGTTATTGAGTGACTTTAAACATGACCGAAACACTAAAACAGACCGCTTTTACCGTATTTTTAATGAGCTCCCTGTTATTGCGCTGCTCATCATAGTGGCACTTGCGGTAATAAAACCTAATTTATAAGCGTTTCGGTGCATGTTAAACTGCGCTGCAATTTACAATACTTGCTATAACACGCGCGATTGCGTGCTCCATTTATGGATTATCGCGCCCATTTGATTGATTAGGAATTACCCCATGTTAAGTTTCCAAGGCGAACATATACTGTCTGTAAATCAGCTAGACAGAGACTGTATTGAACGTATTTTTGCAGTAGCTAAAAAAATGGAGCCTTATGCTAAAAAACAAAAGCAAACAACAGTGCTTAAAGGCGCTATTTTAGCTAATTTGTTTTTTGAACCAAGCACTCGTACTCGAGTTAGCTTTGGTACAGCCTTTAACTTACTAGGCGGTGGTGTACGTGAAACTACAGGTATGCAAAGCTCAGCGCTTGCAAAAGGTGAATCACTTTACGATACCGCGCGCGTTATTTCAGCTTACGCCGATGCTGTTGCTATGCGTCACCCTGACGCAGGCTCAGTAAGTGAATTTGCTGATGGCTGTACTGTGCCAGTTATTAATGGCGGCGACGGTCCAAATGAGCACCCGACTCAAGCATTACTTGATTTATTAACCATTGAGCGTGAATTACACCGTTTTGATCAAAATATTGATGGCATGCATATAGCGCTTGTGGGTGATTTAAAATATGGTCGCACAGTGCATTCTCTATCAAAGCTATTGTGCCATTATAAAAACGTAAAATTTTCGATGGTCGCACCTGATGGCCTACAAATGCCAACGAGCATTTTAGATGCCGTAGAAAATGCGGGACACAAAATTGAGCTAGTAAACAAAATGGAAGGTAATTTAGCAGCCGATATTGTTTACCAAACACGTATTCAAGAAGAGCGTTTTCCTTCACAAGAAGAAGCAAATAAATACCGTGGCGGTTTTAGAATTAGCCAATCTATTTACAGCGCTCATTGCAAACCTAACTCTGTATTAATGCATCCGTTACCACGTGATAGCCGCTTAGAAGCCAACGAGCTTGATAACGACTTAAACAGTAACGACAATTTAGCAATATTCCGCCAAGTACAAAATGGCGTATTAATTCGTATGGCACTGTTTGCTTTAACACTCGGCGTAGAAAATAAAGTCGATAAGTATGAAGTGGACGTACCTTGGTTTAGCCGCAAACGCGACAGCTAAACCCTCTTTAAGTGACAATTTATAGGATTTTTCATGACAATTAGCCAAGACTTATTTGAACGCGCTCAAGCCTCTATTCCAGGTGGCGTAAACTCGCCAGTTCGTGCTTTTAATGGTGTAGGCGGTACGCCGCTATTTATTACAAAAGCAGAAGGCGCGTTTACATTTGATGCCGACGGTAATCGTTACATTGATTATGTTGGCTCTTGGGGGCCTATGATCATGGGCCATAACCACCCTGCAATTAAACAAGCCGTGCACGAAGCCGTAGAAAATGGCCTTAGCTATGGTGCGCCAACTGAAGCCGAAATATTAATGGCTGAAAAAGTAAAAGAGCTGGTTCCATCAATCGAAAAAGTACGCATGGTTAGCTCAGGCACTGAAGCAACAATGAGTGCAATTCGTTTAGCACGTGGCTTTACCGGCCGCGATAAAATCTTAAAATTTGAAGGTTGTTACCACGGCCATGCTGACTCGTTATTAGTTAAGGCAGGCTCTGGTGCACTAACAATGGGCGTACCTAATTCTCCTGGTATTCCTGAGGACTTTGCTAAGCATACACTTACTGTGTCGTTTAATAACCTAGATGAAGTAAAAGCTATTTTTGCAAAATACGCTGACGAAATTGCCTGTATTATTGTAGAGCCAGTAGCCGGTAACATGAACTGCATTCCACCAGTACCTGGCTTTTTAGAAGGTTTGCGTGATGTGTGTGACGAATATAAATCAGTACTTATTTTTGATGAAGTAATGACGGGTTTTCGTGTTGCACTTGGCGGCGCTCAAGCGTATTACAACATTAAACCAGACCTTACGTGTTTAGGTAAAGTCATTGGCGGCGGCATGCCTGTTGGCGCGTTTGGTGGTAAAACAGAAATAATGGATTACATTGCGCCTGTGGGCCCTGTTTACCAAGCGGGTACTCTTTCTGGTAACCCTATTGCGATGGCTGCAGGTTTAAAATCACTTGAGCTATTATGTGAGCCAGGTCTACACGATAAGTTAGAAGCAACGTCTAAAGCAATTTGTGAAGGCTTTGAAGCTGGCGCTAAAAAAGCAGGCATTGCATTAACAACTAATTATGCTGGCGGCATGTATGGATTCTTTTTTACTGATGCTGAAAAAGTAACGACATACAAACAAGCTACTGAATGCGACCTAGAGCGCTTCAAACGTTTTTTCCACCTTATGCTTGAAGAAGGTGTGTACCTTGCTCCATCAGCATTTGAAGCTGGTTTTGTATGTGCTGCGCATACTGAGCAAGAAGTAAAAGAAACAATAGCGGCAGCAGAACGCTCGTTTGCTAAACTTTAAGTTAAAATTACTTTTTATATTTTATAAGCGCTTGTTTTTACAGTGTGTAATTAAGACTAAAGATTGAAAAAAGCCCGAAAGGGCTTTTTTTATTTGTAAAGTACTATAAATGAATGATAATTAAGCATAACAAGGTCTATTCACCTTTACCCTAATTACAAAAATACAAGAGAGCCTTATGTCAGGATTACGCCAATTTTCTTTTCCCGCTATCCAGCTAATGGCAAATTTAAAATACAAAACTAAAATCAGCTTAATGTTTGGAATTTTACTCGTTCCTCTTGCACTTAGTTTGTTTTTTTTAGTCTCATTATTAAGTGAAAGTATCGCTGTTTCAAAAATGCAGCAACAAGGTTTAAAAGGCTACAGGTCAATACTCTCAAATCAAATGCAGGGGGAAGCAAATCAAAATATAAAAATTGCTCGCTCACTCGGTTTTGATATAAAAGACGATCAAGCAAATGATGTACTTGAACTTGTTTCTATTCAGTCTAACTTAGCATTAGATAGCCAGTTAGCTAGTGCTTATGTAAACCGCTCTTTAGTCACGCCAATTCCTGCACTTATAATGCAAATAAACTCGACAGCGCAAAGCGCAAACACTGTTTTGGCAAGCAATCGTTTTACGCCAGATACGTTTATAGCACTTTCAAATTTTAGTAAGTCACTTCCTTTATACGAAAAACAACTCGATAAAATACTCAATGTAGCCACCAATGCAGATAAATCAGTAAATAAAGCGCTCATGCCCTCGTTAGATAATTTACACAGTGCTGTTGGCGCATTTAAAAAAGCGATAGATGAAAAACTACTTGAGCCAGACGATATTTTATTAACTCAATCAGAATTTACTAAACTAACAAACAATGTTCACAGGAGTATTAATCAACTTGTTAGTAAGAGTATTCCAACGCTTGAGAGCCTTATTGAAGCAAAACTGCAAACTCAACAGTGGACTCGAAATCTTGTTTTAGCCGCTTCATTGATTAGTTTGTTATTTGCATTTTATTTAATGATTGGTTTTTATTTTGCAGTTGTTGATACTATTAATCGCTTTGCTGATGCCGCTAACAGAGCCGCGAATGGCGACTTAAATGCCACTATCGATTCGAGTACTAATGATGAAATGGGAATTATTGCATCGCGCTACAATGCATTACTTAATGCATTTTCACATTTATTATTTGATGTTAAAGCAAGTACAGAAGAGCTATGCGGCGCAACTAAATCGCTATCACATGCGAGTAGCCAAACAAGCAATGATGTTTCAAAACAGCAAATCCGAGTAAATGCCATTTATAATGCACTCAGCGAAATGGCTCAAAACGCACTTGCTGTTGAAGAGTCAGCGCATCAAGCAACGCTTACTGCGCAAGATGCTGCTGTGCATGTAAAGCAAGGTTCAGACAATACAATGGAGCTTGCTAAATATATGCAAGATCTACAAATTGAATTTGCAGAGAGCCAACAAGCGCTCGATAAGCTAGCACAAGATAGCCAAGAAATTAGCAAAGTAAGTAAAGGTATTAGTGAGATAGCCGATCAGACAAACTTGCTTGCACTCAATGCCGCTATTGAAGCTGCACGAGCTGGCGAACATGGTCGAGGCTTTGCCGTTGTAGCTGATGAAGTAAGAACTCTTGCTCAGCGTACACAAACACAAACCCAAGAAATACATCAAATTATTAGCTCCTTACAACAAGCATCTGACGACACTCAGCAAAAAATGCGCTCAAGTGTTGAAAAAATGGAGCAATCAGTAAAAGCAGCCAATCAAACCAATGAAGTATTGCAAAGCGCAGAGCAAAGTATGGGCGACATTAAACATCAAGGTGAAGTTATTGCAGAGCGTGTTAAACAGCAGTCAAATGCGACAACACAGGCATTGAATGATTCGCAAGAGGTGAGCAATTTAGCAGATCAAACGCTAACATCAGCTCAATCAACGCTGCAAGATGCACAGCAGCTAAGTCGCTTATCTAATGATTTAACCAAATCAATGCAGTTTTTTAAATCTTAAGCGTTAACTACAACTCACAAAAAAGCCGCTAAATAAGCGGCTTCGTTGTTTAAAGTAGTCTTAGATTAACGAATACATTGTGGTCTTGGCTCAAACTCACTCGCTCTAAGTGGTAGCTGAATCACCTTGCCACATCCTGGTGGTGCCTGCTTACCCGTTTGCTCATTTACAAATGCCCAGCGTATTGATGGCGGACGCGTATCGGCTATTGCTTGTGGATTAAGTGGCTTTAAGTAGCGAATATATGCTTCTAATGCACCTACGCTGCCCGTTAAACCCGTGCTTTTGTTGTCGTCTCGACCAAGCCAAGCTACCGTCACTGTATTTTGATCAAAGCCTGCAAACCAACTATCACGTAAATCGTTACTAGTGCCAGTTTTGCCTGCAAGTTGGATTGATGGGAAGTGTAAATTTAAGCGTTTAGCAGTGCCGTCTTTCGTTACGCGTTTCATCGCGTATTTAGTCATATACATTGCAGATTTATCAAAACGAGGCTCTGCATTTACTTTATGCTTATAAAGTACTTTACCAACCGAGTCAGTTAATGCCGAAATTGCAGTGAGCTTTTTATATTCGCCATCTGCAGCAATTGTCGTATAAAGCTGAGCAACTTCAAAACTCGACATTTCAACAGCCCCTAAAAGCAACGATGGGTATTCGTTTATCGCCCCTTTAGCGCCTAATCCTTTTAGTGTTTTCGCGACTTTATCAACACCTACATCGAGGCCTAAATTAACCGCTGGAATATTAATACTGTTGCTAAATGCTTTATAAAGAGGGATTGCTCCACGGTATTTATGATCAAAATTTTCTGGTTGCCACACTTTTCCCTGCTCATTTGTAACCTGTACTGGCGAGTCATCAAGCAAAGTAGCTAAATTATAATGTGGTAATTGCAATGCGCTTAAATACACAGCCGGTTTTACCAGCGAGCCAATATTACGCTTTGTATCTAAAACACGGTTAAACCCTGAATAACGAACATCGCGCCCTGCAACAAGTGCAGATACACCGCCCTTTTCTACATTAACAGAGATCATGGCTGCTTCTAGTTTTTCGGTTCTAGGACGATTTTCCAGGTACGGTAAGCTCTTTTCAATAGACTCTTCCATTGCTGTTTGCTTTTGTAAGTCAAAATAAGTAAATACTCTTACGCCTGCATCAAGTGTTTGCTGATCTGGCAATAATTCATTTAGTTCTCTGTTTACTAACTCTAAATAGCCTGGATATGATTTTTGTAAACTCGCTTTCATTGGCGCAATATCAATTGGGCGATTAAGCGATGCACGGTACTCTTTTGTGCTAAGTAGCTTGTTTTCAACCATAAGGCGAAGCACTAAGTCTCGGCGCTCCATTGTGCGCTCTTTATAGCGACGTGGATTGTAATAAGATGGACCTTTAACCATTGCCACCAGCAAAGCAATTTGATCGTACTCAAGCTCATCTACCGGCTTTGAAAAGTAAAAGTCAGCAGCAAGCCCCATACCGTGCACACCTTGGTTGTATGACTGCCCTAGGTATACTTCATTTAAGTAAGCTTCTAATATCTGATCTTTTGAATAACGATAATCTAAAATAAGGGCAATAAAGGCCTCATTTATTTTTCGTACTAAAGAGCGCTCACGTGTTAGGTAAATATTTTTAGCTAACTGCTGAGTAAGCGTACTACCACCTTGAACGGTGCGCCCCGCTTTAATATTAGAATAAAGCGCGCGTAAAATAGAAAACACTGATACACCATGATGTTCGTAAAAATCACGGTCTTCAACCACCAATAGCGTATCTTTTAGCATTGCTGGAAACTTATCTAGTGGTACAAATTCTCTATCTTGTTTAGAGTCATTACCAATACGCGCTATTTGCACAGGCTCTAGACGAGCAGAATTTAAACGCCTGCCAAATTTATCTTTAATGGTCGCAACTTTTTGCCCTGCAAAGCGAAGTTCAATAATATGTGATTCTTCAAGGCCATCATAAAATTCAAAATCACGACGATAAATCTTGATGCTATCTGCTGTTTTAACAAACTGCCCTGTGCGGCTTAATCTATTAACCGATGAATAATTTAAACGCTCTAGCTCAAACACTACTTCCTGGCTTGATAAAAATTGTCCCGGATAAAACTCCATAGAACGAGCATACACTTGCGCTGGAAGTTGCCATTTATTACCTTCAAATATACGCGTTGTTTTTGAATCTAAATAAATGAAGTACATTGCCATTGCAATAAAAACAGCCAAGCTTAGTTTCCAAAACACTGACCATGTTTTTCTCATAAAAGAGCGTTTAACAGTGGTTTGCACTGTTTTTTTACTGCCCTTTGAGGTGCTTTTTTTTGTTGTGCTTGACGATTTACTTGCACGTTTAGCTGCAGGTTTACTGGTAGGTGTTTTTTTATTGTCGGCCATTTAAGTGTAATTTATTCCAAGGGTTATTCACGAGTGTGAGCTTAGCATATTGGATATATCCTAACATCCGAAAAGTTAACCCCCCCTGAAACAAAAAAAGCCCTACCGAAGTAGGGCTTTGTGTAAACACACTATTATTTAAATAAACTATTAGCTATTTCGAACAGAAACAAACTCTGGGTAGGCTTCAATACCACAATCGTGTTGATCCATACCGTTTAGTTCTTCTTCTTCGGTTACTCGTATACCCATTGTTTTGTTAAGCACAGTCCAAACAATAAATGATGCTACAAATACAAAGGCAAGAATACATACTAGACCCGTTAACTGATTAACAAAGCTTGCGTCACCATTGGTTAGCGGTACTAACATAATACCTAATGCGCCACACGTACCATGAACAGAGATAGCACCCACTGGATCGTCAATCTTAACTTTATCAAGTGCTATGATACTAAATATAACAAGTGCACCACCAAGTAGACCAAGTAGACATGCCATTAATGGTGATGGAGATAGAGGGTCTGCTGTTATAACAACTAAGCCAGCTAATGCACCATTTAAGACCATTGTTAAATCTGATTTACCCCAAAGTACTTTACATACAAACAGTGCTGCAATAGCACCCATTGCAGCTGCTGCATTGGTGTTAAGTAATATTTGGCCTACTGCAGTTGCGTTTTCTTTATCCGAAAGTAGTAATTGAGAACCACCGTTAAAGCCAAACCAACCCATCCATAAAATAAATGTACCTAGTGTAGCAAGTGGTAAGTTTGAACCTGGAATTGGGTATATTTCACCGTTCTTACCATATTTACCTTTACGAGCACCTAGGATTAATACACCAGCTAGTGCAGCGGCTGCACCTGCGCCATGCACAATTGCAGAACCTGCAAAATCAACAAAGCCCATTTCAGATAAGAAACCACCACCCCATGTCCAGTAACCTTCAATAGGGTAAATAAAACCAGTTAGTACTACAGCAAAACCTAGGAAAGCCCACAGTTTCATACGCTCAGCAACAGCACCCGATACAATCGACATAGCGGTTGCAACAAATACTACTTGGAAGAAAAAGTCAGATTCTAAAGAATGGTCAGCATCGGCAGCTTGTGTACCAATTAAAGCGCCTATTGAAGGAATAAAACCACCTTCGGCATTGTCTACATACATAATGTTGTAGCCAACTAATAAAAACATCGTACATGCAATTGAATATAGCGCGACATTTTTAGTTAAAATTTCAGCTGTGTTTTTAGAGCGAACTAAGCCCGCCTCTAACATGGCAAAACCTGCTGCCATCCACATTACTAATATACCTGATATTAAAAAATAGAAGGTATCGAGTGAAAACTTTAGTTCTATTATTGTATTTTCCATGAGACCCCCTTAAATTGCTTCTTCGTCAAGTTCGCCAGTACGGATACGAACAATTTGATCCAAGTCGTACACGAAAATTTTACCGTCACCAATTTTACCTGTTGATGCAATTTTAGTGATTGCTTCAACAACGCGTTGACAATTTTCAGTACGAGTTGCAATTTCAAGTTTGATCTTAGGAATAAAATCTACTTGGTATTCTGCACCACGATATAACTCGGTATGACCTCGTTGACGTCCAAAACCTTTAACATCAACTACTGTCATCCCCTCAATTCCTAAATCAGCGAGTGCTTCACGCACGTCGTCTAATTTAAATGGTTTTATGATTGCACTAATCATTTTCATAGCGGCCCCCTCGGACTCTTTATTGTTATCTTATTGAGTTAAACAATCCAACCTTTGTGCCACTATTTTATATCAATTAAAAACAGCTACTTAGTAACAAACACAAACTCAAGATTAAAAAAAACGCACCAATTAGGTGCGTTAATTTAACAAGTCAGCTACATTGGTGCGTGCTATATCTCTATATATTTATCACGTACCTAGCTTTGTTTAAGAAGGGTTATACCACGCAGTTTCTGCCTTGGTTTTTAGCTTCGTATAATGCTTTGTCAGCAACACGCATAGCCTGCGTTAGACTAGTGTCTTGAAAGTCAGCCAAGCCTATACTGGTGGTAATTTTAATTGATTTATCGCTAATAGAAAAATCGTAACTAGCCATCTTTTTCCTAAATGCTTCAAAGTATTCACGACCACGTTCTAGCTCTATTTCAGGTAATATTATGGCAAACTCTTCTCCGCCAACCCGTGCAACCGTAAACTTTGAAAACGTAGATCGTATTAATGAACCAACCTGCTTTAAAGCCTGATCGCCGCCTTCATGGCCTAATGTATCGTTAATGTTTTTGAAAAAATCGATATCAAGCAATGCCAAAGTATTTTTCTGGTTTTTACTTTTAAGGAGCTTTTCTGCATATTGATAAAAGTAGCGTCGGTTATGAAGCCCTGTTAAGTGATCCCTATGTGCGCTTTCTTTAATATCTGAAATTAACGACAGTTGCTCCATTGTTTGAAGTACTCGACAATGAAACTCTTCATTCATAAATGGCTTTGTTAAAAAGTCATTGGCGCCGTATTTAATAAACCGTGCTGATAGGCCATGCTTCCCCGCGCCCGACAAGCCTATAATTGCTAAGTCGTCTCGGCCTCTAAAATTACGTACCGCTTTGACAAGTTCAAAGCCATCCATAGAGGGCATAGCGTAGTCGGTCATAAGTAGCTTTATATCAGGGTTAGCTTTTAATATTTCGAGTGCTTGTTGTCCATCGTGGGCATCTGTTACATCAAACAATTGCTTTTCTAGCATTTGCTTCATTAACGAGCGACTTAGTAATGAGTCATCTGCTATTAGTGCTTTACAGCCTTGATTTCTGAGTAATTGCGCAACGAGCTTAACGGCATAATGGTAAGAATCGCGATTATCTTTAATAACATAATCAACTACGCCCAATTCAAGCATTTGTTGGCGCTTGTACTCATCTATTTTTGAGGTTAAAACAACCGTAGGAATTTTTTTAGATAAAGTATATTTTGCAACTTCACCGTGCGGAGCATCTGGCAAAGTTAAATCAACTAACGCAAGCGTATAGTCGTATTTTTCTACGAACGTAGCGCATTCTGCTAAAGACCAAGCAAAATCAATTGCTACATCAAGGTATTGTGCAGTTAAGTGGCGAAGCACCTGCTGCACTACTTTACTGTCTTCAACCACTAATACTCTTTGCATAAAGCTTCTCTTTACCTTTAATTAATTTTGTAACAAAACGACAAATACAACGCTATTACTGCAATAGCATTAGTCATAAACATCCGGTGTAGAGTGCACTTATGTGCTTGAAAGCGTAATCCATTAGATTTTTTTGGTGATAGCTTGTATATAAAACCAATACAAGTAGGCCCGCAATATACCTGAATTCTGTGATTAACTAAATAAAGAAACCCAACCCAAAATAACTATAGAAGTGATTAATACGAATCTACAAGTGTATTAATCACTTACTTAACTAGTATTATCGGCCACTAGTCTCAATACTTTTGTTATTTAACTCATTAATGTCTTTAATGGTGTATCAACAATAATAAGGACACCTAATGAAGCTTAGTCGTATTATCAGTTTACCGATAACCGTTATTGCATTAATAATCAGTACAAGCACGCTTGCCGATAACCAACGTCGTATTGATGTAGACAGCAAAGTTGTTACTCAACATAAAGCTAAAATCAACGGTCAACGCTTTAATTACACCGTTGCCACAGGCACACAACCTGTATGGGATGATAAAGGCGATGCGGTTGCGACATTGCAATACACCTACTACACACGCGACAAAGTTGACGACAGGACAACTCGCCCATTACTTATTTCATTTAATGGCGGGCCAGGTTCGGCTTCTGTATGGATGCACCTTGCTTATACTGGTCCTCGCGTATTAAAAATTGATGACGAAGGCTATCCAATTCAACCTTATGGCGTAAAAGACAACCCATATTCTGTACTTGATATTGCCGATATTGTTTACGTAAACCCTGTAAATACAGGCTACTCTCGCGTACTTGAAAACGAAAAAGGCGAACTTCCTTCTAAAGCAAAACAAAAAGAGCTATTTTTTGGTGTTAATGCCGATATTAAATACCTTGCTGAGTGGTTAAATACTTTTGTAAATAGAGCTGAGCGCTGGCGATCGCCTAAATTTTTAATTGGTGAAAGCTACGGTACAACACGTGTATCGGGTCTTGCTCATGAGCTTCAAAATAGTCAATGGATGTACATAAACGGTGTTGTTCTCGTATCACCTACTGATATTGGTATTAAGCGCGACGGCCCGATTAAAGCCGCTAACCGCCTACCTTACTTTGCAGCGACTGCTTGGTATCACAAAGCACTTAAAGCCGATTTACAAGCTAAAGATCTAGATGAGTTATTACCTGAAGTTGAAGAGTTTACTGTAAACGAGTTAATCCCAGCGCTTGTTAAGGGTGGCCTTATTAATGCTGAAGAAAAACGTCGAATTATTACAAAAATGGCACACTACGCAGGCTTATCAGAAAAGTTTGTTGAACAAAATAACTTGGATATTCCAACTCAATTTTTCTGGAAAGAGCTACTACGTGAACGTGGTCAAACGGTGGGTCGCTTAGATTCTCGTTATTTAGGAATAGATAAACGAGGCGCAGGTGAATCCCCAGACTACTGGGCTGAACTTACCTCTTGGTTACACTCTTTCACTCCTGCAATTAATCACTACTTACGTGAAGAGCTAAACTATAAAACAGATGTAAAATATAATTTATTTGGTAATGTTCACCCATGGGATAGAACCGGTAATAATACGGGCGAAAATCTACGTTTAGCAATGGCGCAAAACCCTTACTTAAACGTGATGATTCAATCAGGATACTTTGATGGTGCAACCAATTACTTTGACGCTAAATATACGTTATGGCAATTAGACCCAAGCGGTAAAATGAAAGACCGTTTGAGCTTTAAAGGCTACAGAAGTGGGCATATGATGTACCTTCGCCACGCTGACTTAGAAAGCTCTAATAACGATTTACGTGACTTTATACAGGACGCTTTACCTAAGAAAGGGGAAGCGGCTAAATACTAAAATATTTTAAACATAAAATGGCTCTTTATGAGCCATTTTTTATGTGCGTTTTTCATATCGTAAACAATAGCTTTTAAGTTGCGTTACTACATCGTTGAAGCAGGTCTCGAGACTTTGCATTTCATTGTTATCAATAGATTCATTTTCTGCATACGTTTCGATCTGCTGGCATATATCAGCCAGTTTAATAGCCCCTACCGATTTTGACGACGACTTTAAGGCATGGGCCTGAAAAGCCAAATCAACATAATTTTTACTCTTAGCATACGCATTAGCTAATTTAATTTGCTCCCCTGCCGTTTGTAAAAACGCATTAAACACCATGCAGTGCACAGTAGGATCATCACCAAGCATTGCTTTTAATAACGTGATATCTAGTTGATCAAAACTATCTGAAGCTATATTTTCACTATCAGATTTATCTGAACATGTACTAACCATTGTTTGAGAGTGTTCCATCAACAGCGATTTTAATTTAACAAGCTCAATGGGCTTGGTTAAAAAGCCGTTCA
Organism: Pseudoalteromonas sp. C8; assembly: GCF_011378685.1. NCBI lineage: Bacteria > Pseudomonadati > Pseudomonadota > Gammaproteobacteria > Alteromonadales > Pseudoalteromonadaceae > Pseudoalteromonas > Pseudoalteromonas sp. C8. The sequence continues at coordinate 5,457 of NZ_WTKT01000002.1, read as the reverse complement.
TTCCACAATCATAACAATTATCTATATTGTTTTTGGTAATGTTGGCCGTAATTGCAATTATAATAAGTTTATCAAAATGAGTGTTTTCGCGTATTTTTTTGGCTAACCCTAACCCATCGAGTAAAGGCATTTGAATATCGGTTAGTAAAATATCAAAGTGCTTATTTTGCAGAGTTTCCCAAGCTTGTTCCCCATTACTTACAAAAGTAGAACACACTCCAAGCATGGTTAATTGCTGCCTTAATACTTGCTGGTTTGTAACCTGATCCTCTGCTACTAAAACCTCAAGCGTAGGAAGAGTTACCGCATTTAAGCTTTGCTGTATTATTTGAGGTACTTGCACTTGTGCTGGCAAGTCAGTTTGATCAAAGCTGTTAAAGTTTAGTGTAAAACAAGAACCTTTGTGCTGCTCACTTTGCGCGCTTAAAGAACCCTGCATACGCTCTACCAGCTGCTTAGTTATCACTAAACCAATACCCGTACCGTTCACTTTACTGGTTTCAGCTCCTAAACGGTCAAAAGGTTTAAATAAGCGAGAAATGTCATCTGGAGCAAATCCACATCCGGTGTCTGTTACATCTATTTCGCATTGTTTATTACTTAACACCCGGCAATTTATATTAATGCTGCCATTTGCTTTGTTGTATTTAATCGCATTTGAAAGCAAGTTAAGCATCACTTGTTTAAAGCGGCGCTGATCAATGTAAATACTCAACCCTTCTAAGGACTCGAAACCTTGGGTATGCAGTGTTATTGATTGCCCTTTAATAAGCTCAGTGACGAGCTCTACTGACTCCTCTAATATGCTTTTAATAGGCACATAAGAAAAACTAAACTGCATATTACCCGACTCAATAGCCGTTAAATCAAGTACATCGTCTATAAGTAATAGTAAATGTTCTCCAGCTTGATAAATGCTTTTCGCGTTTTCTTTTTGTACTTTATTAGCACTCTCATCATATCCATACAGCTGGGCTAAGCCTAAAATTGCATTTAATGGGGTTCTTAATTCGTGGCTCATACTGGCCATAAAATCTGACTTTGCTTTACTTGCTGACTCTGCCTGAATTCGTAATACATTTAATTTTTGATGGTTATTAGCAACCTCATCAACCATGTTATTAAATGCACTTATTACGCTGCCTACTTCATTTTGTTGTTGTTTATCTATATGGCAATCAAAGTCACCTTTGGCTAAACGTGAAAACCCCTGTTTTAAAGTCCTTAAAGGCGACGTAACCCTGTAATCCACCAGCCAAGCTAAACCTATAAAAACGATAACTAAAATAATAAATTGTATATATATTAGGGTGTAATGAAGTTTTGAAGATTCGTTTATTTCATTCGTAAAATTAACAACCAAGCTAATATTAGCCAGCGGTTTATCTAAAAACACCACCTGCTGAGATAACAACATGTCACCGTTTTCATTTGCTCCAACCCAGTTTTCAAGCGGGTATAATTGGTTATTTGAATCCACATTAACAATTTTAATACTTTTCCAATTAGGGCGAGTTTGGAGTTGGCTGTCTATTTCTTCATACAGCTCTGCATACTGCCTAGTTAACAACGGAGTCGTTATAGAAGTCGATAACTGCGCTAAAGAACGCTGAGCAGCCTTTGAAAGCCCATCGTTTACCCAACGCGCTTGCTCAGGTAAGGCGTAAAACATAAAAAGACAGGCCATAAGCAAGCCACAAAGCAATACAACAATAAAGCTTTGTGCCCTTAGACTACGAAACCCTCTAATTTTCAACATAAAATGAGCGCAAGCCCCACTGAGTTAACTGCTGATACTCTGCTAAAGTTGCAATACTAGGTTTAATAATTGGGATACCTGCAAGTAAATGTTTATGCTCTGGGCTTTGCCCAATATCTAAAATAGCTTGTTGCACTTTTAACTGTATTGCAGGATCAACCCTTGGATGGGCTACAATTGGATGGCGACTAATTTCACGCGTTTTATAGAGAATTTTAAGCTTATTTTGTAAGCTTTCTGGTTGTTGTTTAAATGTGCCCATTACACCACCGCCCGCCATTGTTGAATGCAGTGCTACATTTAAATATACCGAAGGGTGGGTTTGTACATATACAGGCTTTATTGTTAGCCCATACAACAACGCTAAGTCGGCTCTCATTAATAATGACGCACCTAATGCATTAGGTGCAGGGAATGCTATTTCGGCGCCCTCTAGTTGGCTTAAATTATCAATATTACTGTCTTTGTTTACGAGCAAAATACCTTGCAGCTTTCGCCCTGCATCTTTTATTAGTGGCAAATATCCCTGCTTTTCATATGCTACAACACTGTGCCATGGATTCATGTATGCAAAGTCGTATTCGCCATTAGCAAAGGCTTTTTCAAATACCGGAATAGACTCAACTGTAATTAGCTTTATTGATACCCCTGTTTGCTTACTTACTTGCTTTAACAAAGGTTGCCAAATAGCATTTAGCTTTTGCGGCTCATATTGCGGCACTACACCAAAAGTATATTCTTGAGCCAATAAGAGTGAACTGTGCATCAAACATAATATAGCCACTAAATACTTCATCAATTCTCCAAATAATAGCGTGTCATTATTGCTTAAGCGTAGTTAAAGACTACCCAACACACCATAAAATTATTATATATTCGATATTTAGCACTGACCTACTTTGATTACAGGTCGTTTTGGAGTGTATTTTTATGTGTGAGCATATGATGTAAATTAATAAAGATGTTGTAAGTACTTTTTAGGCCGGCTTTATTGCTTAGCCAAGTAGGGATTGATCCATGAGGCAAAGCTGGTTGGTATTTTGCTCATCTGCGCTTTTACTTCAAAAATATTATCACTGTGGCTTTGATAATACACACTTACGCCATTTTTGTTTTTATACAAATGCCATGTTGGCTCAGCGTAAGTGTTAAAACTAACTAATAAAAGAATAACGAATAAGCACTTTTGTAACTGAATTTCATTACAAAAGCGCATCATTTATTTTTGCCAGTAAGGTTCTATGTCAAATGAAGCAAGGCGACTTTGCTCCATCGCACTAACCAGATATTCAGACTTTTGTTCAAGCCATGACTGGATTTTAGCAAGCTGTTCGTCTTCTTGCCCAGCACATAACTGCTTTAAATACTCAAGCGTACTTAACTCATAAATACCATGAGAAATATCAAGCCAAGGCAATCTAAACTCTAGGCGTTCTTCTTTATCAAATAACGATCCTAGGCAGTTACCGCTCAGTAAACTATTTTCAAGTTGAGTGCGCAGGTTTAAATACGAAGCGACATCGAGTGTTTGTTCTTTAGGGAGTAATTCGTGTAGATTTTTCCAGTCTTTATTAAAAAGCCTACTCGCAATGGACGACACGTTTTGCTCAGCCGCTTGAAGCTCTATTTGCCCCCAATCTTTACGCCACTGTTTATCAATTAACCACGTAGTTAACGACAGTAATAAACGATTATAACGCGCGCTATGAAACAGTGCATTTATATCGTCAATGCTTGGCTGTAACTCTTTTAAATCACCAACGACTTGAGTAAGTGCTGGAGCAGCATTAATTTTTTTATAAAAAGCATGGCGTTTAGACGTGTACGTTTTTAATTGAATCGCGTTTTCTACCCACGCTAATTCGCTTAATAACCATTTAAGCTCTGTACGTAAATGTTCTGTACTTTCTTTGGATACTATATCGTCGTACAGCCAAAAAGTATGGCGTATTAGGCTAATGCCGTCAGTTACGCGTTTAAGCGTTTTTAAACTTGGCTTATCGAAATAGCATTGCTCATGCTTTTGCACAAAGCGAATGCCAAAGTTCATGGCTTCAACTAAAGCACGCTCTTGGGTAGTCGACTTTGGTAATTGAACAAAACCAATAGATTTGCTTGGTGTTAAAGGTTTTTCATCTGCAAGGCGATAACCACGCGCGGCCTTAGAGTATAATCCTAAACGGATACAGTTCTGGCTAACCAGTACATCTGCAAACGCAAACAACTCATTACGACTGCCCTCAACAAGCTCAATTTCAAGCTCGCTAATAATTTCAATTTTACCCGAAGCCGCAATTTCACCTTTATCGAGTACAACTTCAATTTTAGCGCCACTTTCGGTTTCAATTAACCAAGTACGACGAATAAAGTTAGTACTAAATATTGGATACAAGTTTTTTGAGATTGCGCTTATTTGCATGCCATGAGGCCAAATATCAGCATCAAACGCCATTAAATTAGGGCGACTTGATTCAATTGGTAAATTGTACTCTGGACGTTGGTGTAAACCACCTACAACTTCACCTGCAAGCTTTATAGTTTGCTCGCATTCGCTGTCAGAACAGCGAGTTCTAAAGCCTATGTCAAGCGCTCTAAGCTCTCGGCTTGGCGTGTCGTAGTATGCATTTTGTAAGCTGCGTGACGGTTTATTCTTCACCGTTTTTGCAAATTGAGTAATTAACGAGGGGATCAGTGGAATAACGGCATCTGATACCAAAAATTTCAGTTCTATCTCAGTATCCATTCGGTTTGCGGATTACCTTTAAAATAAATAAGTGCTCAAAATAAACAAAGCACACTAACAATGCAAATTTTTTAGCCTTATTTTAGTGCCTGTTGACCTTTGTGGATTAAAATTCGTTCTATCTAGAGGCAATTTAATCGCGGGGCGAGGTTTGTAACCTAGTGGGCTAGGTAACTGCTACTGGGTTACAATATCAGTCTTGCTATTGAGCTATTTAATCCATACTATCTAACTACTTATGTGAAATAAAAATCACGTTCATAACGGACGCAGTTAGATCAACAAGGTAGATAAATGCTAAAACATTGTTTATTAGGGCTACTTTTAACAGCCACCACATTTATGAGTTATGCAGAAGAAGCAAAACCTGCAAATTCAACTAATGCAAACACCGCTTATATTATCGATAATTTATATACTTTTATGCGCTCTGGTGCGAGTAAGAATTATCGACTACTCGGCTCTGTAGATGCTGGAACAAAGTTAACCTTGTTATCTGCTGAAGAAAACGGCTTTATAAAAATTAAAGATGATAAAGACCGCGAAGGTTGGATAGAAACTAAGTTTGTTACCAAAACGGCAGGTTTACACCAACAGTACAAAACACTAAGTAGCGAAATGAGCACTATGCAAGAAAACCTGCGCCAAGCTCAAATAGAACTTCCGCAGCTACAAGAGCAAAACCAAACTTTAACTGATCAAAACCTGCAGTTATCGGCCCAAATTACTAAGCTTAAAACGACGCTAGAACAAGAGCGCACCCAAAAAGAAGCTGCTAGCTCAAAAGAGAAACGTCAGCTACTTACTTACGGTGGTGCTATTGCGTTTTTAGGCCTGTTTTTAGGTATTATATTAACGATAGTGTTGTCGCGTCGTAAACGCTATGAAGGTTGGGCATAACCTTCCTTTCTATAGAATACAAAAAGCCGCTTTATAGCTAACACCGATCAGTTAA